>NZ_CP020569.1:6607378-6919865 GCF_002082195.1 Streptomyces gilvosporeus
TGGAATTCCTGCGCGAGACCGGCATCGAGGAGGCGGTCGGCGCCGTTGCCGTCGATATGTCGACCGGCGGCCTCGGCAAGATTTCCGCCCGGACGCTGGCCGAGGCCGATCTGTCCGCCGCGGCGGCCGAGGAGGCGCCGGTGCTGCGGCACAGCTCCCCGGCGGGCGCGGAGGCGAGCCCGGCGGCGCTGCGCGGCACCTGCCCGCAGAACCGCCTCGACTCCGTCCTGCTGCCGGCCGCCTGCGAGCGCGGCGCGACGGTCCTGCACGGGGCCCGTCTGGTCTCCTTCGCCCAGGACGACGACGGCGTCACCGCGTTCCTCGACGTCCGCGAGGGCCCCGACGGCCCCGACGGGCACACCGTCCGCCAGACCGTCCGGGCGGACTATCTGGTGGCCGCGGACGGCGCGCGCAGCGGCGTGCGCAGCGCGCTCGGTATCGGCACCTCGGGCCCCGGCCCGCTCGGCGGCCACAACGTCAGCATCCTCTTCCGTGCCGACCTCGGCCCGTACACCCACGGGCGGTCGTTCGTCGCCTGCAACATCACCGCCCCCGAGGCGCCTGGCATGCTGGTGACGGTCGACGGCGAGAAGGAGTGGATCTTCCACACGCCGTACGACCCGGACGCCGGCCAGGCGCCCGAGGACTTCACCCCCGACCGGTGCCGGTCGCTGATCCGCGCCGCGATCGGCGCCCCCGGCCTCGACGCGGAGGTGCTCAGCACCTTGCCCTGGCGCCCCCGCGGCCTGCTCGCCGACCGCTTCCACGACGGGCGGGTGTTCCTGATCGGCGACGCGGCGCACACCATTCCGCCCGTGGGCGCGTTCGGTCTGAACACCGGCATCGCCGACGCCCACAACCTGGCCTGGAAACTGGCCGCCGTCCTGCGCGGCCAGGCCGGCCCCGCCCTGCTCGACAGCTACGAGGCCGAACGCCACCCCGTAGGAGCGCTCGTCCTGGAACAGGCCCTGCTGCGGCTCGCCGACCCCCGGCTGCACTGGGACCAGGGCCCCCTGGCCCCGGCGGCCCGCGCCGCGGCCGGAGCGCTCAACGCACCGGTGGTCCACCTCGGATACCGCTACGACTCCGCCGCGGTGATCGACCCGCAGCCGGACCTGCCCTCCCCCGAGGACCTCGCGCACAACCTGGACGGGACCCCCGGCTCCCGCCTCCCGCACCTGTGGCTCCAGCGGAACGGCCTGTCTCCCGGCGGTAGCCCGGGGAGGATCTCCACACTCGACCTGGTCCGCTCCCGTTTCACCCTGCTCACCGGCTCCGGCGGCGCCCCGTGGATCCCGGCGGCACGGGAGGCGGCGGACCGGCTCGGGGTGGATCTGCACGTGTTCCGGATAGCCCCCGGGGCCGAGGTGACCGACCCGGAAGGCCGCTGGCCGGGCATCGCCGGTCTCGCCGAGGACGGCGCGCTCCTCGTGCGCCCCGATCAGTTCGTCGCCTGGCGCGCCGCGGCCCTGCCCGACCACCCGGCCGAGGAACTGATACGCGTCCTCGGCCGGCTGCTCACCAGCGCACCGCGGTGAAGTCCACCGGACGCGGCCGCAACTCCCGTACGCGTGCGGTCAGTTGCCGCATCCGCTGTGCCATCTGCGGGGCGGGCAGCCGCTTACGGTCGCCGTGCCCGGCCAGCAGCCACTCGAACCGCAGCCGCCCGGCCGTACGCGCCAACGACGCGGCCAACTCCGTGATCGAGTACCACGTCACGCTGTCGGCCACCTCGATGTCGTCCGTCGTGCGCGACCAGTAGAAGCTGTCCCCGCTGAAGCAGTACCGCTCATCCGCCACATAGAGCACGCTTCCCCGGGTGTGGCCCGGTAGCGGGTGGGCGTGCACGCCCTCGGCGATCTCCACGGTCTCCGTCCCCCGCAGTACCCGGTCCGCATCGGGGGCCGCCTCCAGATCGCCCTCGTGGATCCACAGCCGGGCCCCGAACCGGTCGGCGTACCGGCGGCCGTGCGCCGCATGGTCGCGGTGGGTGAGCAGTACATCGGTGATCGGCCCGAGCCGCTCGTACCGTGTGGCCAGCGCCTCGCTCCAGCGCGGGGTGTCGATCATCATCCGGGCCCCCGAGGGCCGCCGCAGCAGAAAGGAGTTGGCCCCGGCGGTGTGCGGAGAGTTGTGCCCGCACAGGTGCACGGCGTCGTCGCCCGCGTCGAGCGGCAGCGGATACGGGTCCCGTACGGCCTCCAGCCGCCGGGACGGGTGCCGGACCGACCGCGAGGGGCAGGCGAACGCGGCCGCATACACCAGCCGCTCCTCCGCCTCCCCGCGTGGCTGCCGCACCACCATGGACCGTCCCCCGGCCTCTTCGATCAGCCCCGGCGCCAGCTGCCGCGCGACATCGCAGTTGGTGCAGCGGTCGTCGACGTACCAGCCGCCCGCGTCGCCGTCGCCGTGCACGCCGTCGCCCGTGTTCCCGTCCTGGTTCATGGTCGTCTCGCTCCCTGTGGGGCGCGGACCGGATGCGGGTCCGCGTGCCACGACTTTCCCTGGTGGCGGCCGGAAACGGGAAGGGGGGCAAGGGCTTGTGAGTTCGGGCCGGGACGTCTCTGACGGCGAAGAGAAATAGGCCATGAGCATGTCAAAATCGCGCCCCGGGTGGGCCGATGTGTCCCGTCGCTCAGTCCGCAGCCCGGCTGCCGTGGAGGAGTGCGCCCGGCGCCCCCTTAACCTTGAAGGATGACCAGCAGCAGCGACCGGAGCCAGGACGTGCGTTCTCCCAAGACCTATGCCATCCGCACCTACGGGTGCCAGATGAACGTTCATGACTCCGAGCGGTTGTCGGGTCTCCTGGAGGACGCCGGTTACGTCCGGGCGCCCAAGGATGCCGACGGGGCGGACGTGGTGGTCTTCAACACCTGTGCGGTGCGGGAGAACGCCGACAACCGGCTCTACGGGAACCTGGGGCAGCTCGCGCCCAAGAAGGCCGAGCGCCCCGGTATGCAGATCGCCGTGGGCGGCTGCCTGGCGCAGAAGGACCGCGACACCATCGTCAAGAAGGCCCCGTGGGTGGATGTGGTCTTCGGCACGCACAACATCGGTCAGCTGCCGGTCCTCCTGGAGCGCGCCCGTATCCAGGAGGAGGCGCAGGTCGAGATCGTCGAGTCGCTGGAGGCGTTCCCCTCGACGCTGCCCACCCGGCGCGAGAGCGCCTACGCGGCCTGGGTGTCGATCTCGGTCGGCTGTAACAACACCTGCACCTTCTGTATCGTCCCGGCGCTGCGCGGCAAGGAGAAGGACCGCCGGCCCGGCGACATCCTCGCCGAGGTCGAGGCGCTGGTCGCCGAGGGCGTCAGCGAGATCACCCTGCTCGGCCAGAACGTCAACGCCTACGGCTCCGACATCGGCGACCGCGAGGCGTTCTCCAAGCTGCTGCGCGCCTGCGGAAAGATCGAGGGCCTGGAGCGGGTCCGCTTCACCTCCCCACACCCGCGCGACTTCACCGACGACGTCATCGCCGCCATGGCCGAGACGCCCAACGTCATGCCGCAGCTGCACATGCCGTTGCAGTCCGGCTCCGACCGCGTCCTGAAGGCGATGCGCCGCTCGTACCGCCAGGAGCGCTTCCTCGGCATCATCGAGAAGGTGCGCGCCGCCATGCCGGACGCCGCCATCTCGACGGACATCATCGTCGGCTTCCCGGGCGAGACCGAGGAGGACTTCGAGCAGACCCTGCACACCGTCCGCGAGTCCCGCTTCGCGCAGGCCTTCACCTTCCAGTACTCCAAGCGCCCCGGTACCCCCGCCGCCGACATGGAGGGCCAGATCCCCAAGGCCGTCGTCCAGGAGCGCTACGAGCGGCTGGTCGCCCTCCAGGAGGAGATCTCCTGGGAGGAGAACAAGAAGCAGGTCGGCCGCACCCTGGAGGTCATGGTCGCGGAGGGCGAGGGCCGTAAGGACGACGCCACGCACCGGCTGTCCGGCCGCGCGCCCGACAACCGCCTGGTGCACTTCACCCGCCCCGACGAACCGGTCCGGCCCGGCGACATGGTGACCGTCGACGTCACCTACGCCGCCCCGCACCACCTCCTGGCCGAGGGCCCGGTCCGGTCCGTACGGCGCACCCGCGCCGGCGACGCCTGGGAGAAGCGCAACGCCGCGCCGGCCGAGAAGCCCCAGGGCGTCATGCTGGGCCTGCCGACCATCGGCGCACCCGCACCGAGCCCGGCACCCACGGCGGGCTGCGGCTGCGACTGACCGCCGTCGGGCCCTGACCGGGGACGATCCGTACCGACCCGGTGTTCTGCGCCGGGCCGGTGTTCCTGACGCCTTGTTAGGGTGCGGCCATGCTCGTAGCCGCCGCCATCTGCCCCTGTCCGCCGCTGCTCGTCCCGGAGGTCGCCGCCGGTGCCGCACCCGAGTTGGACACGCTGCGGGCCGCCTGCCTCGACGCGGTCGGGGTGCTGGCCGCCGCCCGGCCCGACCGGCTGATCGTCCTCGGCCCGGCCGAGCAGGCGGGGCGGGGCCCGCATCCGCAGGGCGCCCTCGGCTCGTTCCGCGGCTTCGGGGTGGACCTCGAGGTGTCCCTGGGCGCCGCGGACGACGAGGCACCCGAGCGCGAGCTCCCGCCCTCGCTGGCCGTCGGCGCCTGGCTGCTGACCCGCGCGGACTGGGACGACGCGCCCGTGGAAGGGCTGGGCGTGGGCGAACCGCTGACCCGCGACCGCTGCCTCCCGGTGGGCCGTGAGCTCGCCGCCTCCGCGCCCCGTATCGCGCTCCTGGTGATGGGCGACGGCAGTGCCCGGCGCTCCGTGAAGGCGCCGGGGTACTTCGACGAACGGGCCGAGGGGTTCGACGCGGCGGCGGCCCGTGCCCTGGGCTCCGCCGACACCGCCGCGCTCACCGCCCTCGACGAGGAACTCGCCGCCGACCTCCAGGCATCCGGCCGCGCCTGCTGGCAGGTCCTGGCGGGCGCGGCCCAGGGCGCGGACCTGCACGGCGAACTCCTGCACGAGGAGGCGCCGTACGGGGTCGGCTACTTCGTGGCGGCCTGGTCCTAGGCCCGGTCGTCGGCTTCGCTGTCGGCCGCCGCCGCGGCGGACTGCTGCCGCGGGATCCCGGGGCTTCCGGCGCCGACCGCCGTTTCGTCGCGCTCGGTGGCTCTCCCGGAACCGGAGGTCTTCGCGGCAGGCGCACCGGCCTCCGCAGCGTCGCCCGACGGGGCCTCTCCCGACTCCGGGGCGTCCCCGGACTCCAGCGCGTCCCCCGGCACCTCCCCGGCCTCCGCCGGATCCGACTCCGGTTCCGACACCGAGTCCGTTGCCGCCCCCGCCGACTCCCCGGCCTCGTCCGACGGCACCCCGCTCTCGCCCGACTCCTTGCGCCACCGCAACCGCGAAAACAACCCCATAACCGCTCCTAAGCGCCTATTCATGACTCATTCGGGTGAAATCCACCACAGCCCGGAGCGTCCCATTGCGCCGCCCGCGGGCGCCGGTTGTGCGCCGGCTCTCAGGACCTCGAACAGGCAACGAGGCCATACGTGACCCGTCACGTCGCTCGTTCGGGACGGGGGCGTGATGTTTGCGAGACTGGCGTGGTGAACACCGCCGTCCCCGCTCCGCGGGTCATTGCCGTCGTCGGCCCCACCGCGGCCGGAAAGTCCGATCTGGGCGTTGCGCTCGCCCGCCACCTGGGCGGCGAGGTCATCAACGCCGATTCCATGCAGCTCTACCGCGGCATGGACATCGGCACCGCCAAACTCACGCCCGAGGAGCGGCAGGGCATCCCGCACCGCCTCCTGGACATCTGGGACGTGACGGAGGCGGCCAGCGTCGCCGAGTACCAGCGGCTGGCCCGTGCCGAGATCGACCGGCTGCTGGCCGAGGGGCGTACGCCGGTGCTCGTCGGCGGCTCCGGCCTGTACGTACGCGGTGCCATCGACGCCCTCGACTTCCCCGGCACCGACCCCGAGGTGCGCGCCCGTCTGGAGGCCGAACTGGCCGAAGCGGGCAGCGGCGCCCTGCACGCCCGGCTGGCCGCCGCCGACCCGGAGGCCGCCCGCGCCATCCTGGCCAGCAACGGCCGCCGCATCGTGCGCGCCCTGGAGGTCATCGAGATCACCGGCCGTCCCTTCACCGCCAACCTCCCCAGCCACCAGGCCGTCTACGACACCCTGCAGATCGGCGTGGACGTGGAGCGCCCGGAGCTGGACGAGCGGATCGCGCGACGGGTCGACCGGATGTGGGACGCGGGCCTGATGGACGAGGTGCGGCGCCTGGAGGGCGAGGGGCTGCGCGAGGGCCGTACGGCGTCCCGGGCACTGGGCTATCAGCAGGTGCTCGCGCATCTGGCGGGGGAGTGCACGGAACAGGAGGCGCGCGAGGAGACGGTGCGCGCCACCAAGCGCTTCGCGCGCCGCCAGGATTCCTGGTTCCGCCGGGACCCGCGGGTCCACTGGCTCAGCGGCGCCGCGGACCGTCGGGCGGAGTTGCCGCGGCTGGCACTGGCGTTGCTCGAACGACCGGTCACAGCCTGATCACGTCCTGGCATCGGGACGCTCCGGCCGTCATCCGGGCCGCTGAGGGCGTGTCATCATCGACCTTCGATCGAGGCGTGCAGTCTGGAGTGGGGAGGGCGCGTGGCAATGGAGGCCGGCCCTCGCAACGGAGCCCGGGAACGGCACGGGCAGACGGACCGCCCGGACGGCACCGCACCGACGCCCCAGGACGGCCCGGACACCCATGAGGCCGTCGACGGCAGGGATGTCCTGGACCACCCGGCGGGCCCGAGCGACCCGGACGCCCCGGACGGTCTCGACGACCCGACGGATCTGGACGGCCCGGCCGCCCTGGAAGCCCCGGACCCTCTCGACGACCTGGTCGTCCCCCACCCCGGCGCTCCCGCCGAAGGCGGCGAGTCGTTCCGGGAGCTGCGCCCCCCGCGCCGGCTGCGGCTGTGGCAGCTCGCGCCGGTCGTGGTGCTCGCCTCCCTCGGCTCGCTGATGTTCGGGTTCCCGCTCGCGTTCGAGTTCGGCGGGGACGGCGGCGCCGTGATAGCGATGCTCGGTCTGCTGCTGTGCTGCTGCGCCGCGGGCTGGGGCATGATGGCCGCCCGCCGCGCCGGTCACACCTGGCCGGGGCTGCCCTCCCGGGGCTCCGGCCGCCGTGCCCGGTGGCACATCGTCGTCCTGTATGCCGCGGTGGTGGCCGTCCTGGCGGCCCTCGCCATCTGGCGGGTGGCCCGGCTGCGCTGACCGCGGCCGCACCCCGTACGGGCGTCCGGGCCCGTGCGCCCGTACGATTCAGCTTGTGACCACACCGCGTATCGCTTTCCTCAAGGGCCACGGCACCGAGAACGACTTCGTGATCGTTCCCGACCCCGAGGGCCGGCTCGACCTGTCCGCGGCCGCGGTCGCCCGGATCTGCGACCGGCGTGCCGGGCTCGGCGGTGACGGGCTGCTGCGCGTCGTACGGGCCGCGGCGCACCCGGAGGCGCGCGAGCAGGCGGGCGAGGCCGAGTGGTTCATGGACTACCGCAACGGCGACGGCTCCGTCGCCGAGATGTGCGGCAACGGCGTCCGCGTCTTCGTCCGCTACCTGCTGCACGCGGGCCTGGTGGAGGCGGGCGATGTGGCCATCGCCACCCGCGCCGGCGTGCGCCGGGTGCATCTGGCCAAGTCCGGCGATGTCACGGTCTCCATGGGGCGCGCCGAGCTCCCCGAGGAGGGCGTCACGGTCACCGTGGACGGCCGCAGCTGGCCGGCCCGTAACGTGAACATGGGCAATCCGCATGCGGTCGCCTTCGTCGAGGACCTCGCGCACGCCGGGCATCTGCGGGAGGCGCCGCCGTTCGCTCCGGCGTCGGTGTATCCGGACGGGGTGAACATCGAGTTCGTCGTCGACCGCGGTCCGCGCCATGTGGCGATGCGGGTGCACGAGCGCGGCTCGGGCGAGACCCGCTCCTGCGGCACCGGCGCCTGTGCGGTCGCGGTGGCCGCCGTACGCCGGGACGGCGCCGACCCCGCCGTGACCGGTCTGCCCGTCACCTACACCGTCGACGTCCTCGGCGGCAGCCTGTCGATCACCGAGCTGCCCGACGGCACGGTCGAGATGACCGGCCCGGCCGTGATCGTCGCCGAGGGGACCTTCGATCCGGACTGGCTGACCACAGCGCTCGCCTGACCGGGAGGACTTCGCCCGCGAATTCGCTCGAATGGGTGATCTGTTTCACTCTGAGCGAGAGGCGGTCAGCGGTGCGTGATGGGCTCGGTAGCATCAAGCACCGGCCCGGACGTTCCCATGTGATGCCGAGGGAGGGCGTCCCGCCGCCGGTCGACGCCGCCGGAGGTGCCCATGAGCGCAGAGGCCACTGACCCCGAGAGCCCGGACGCACCGGGGCGCAGGCGCGCCCGGCACCGGCCGGCCGTGCGGGGGCTGCGCCGTATCGGACGTGCCGCGCTGCTCGGGACGGCCGGCCGCCACGGCCTCCCCGACGCGCTCGAACACGTCGCCAAGGTGCACCGCCGCCACCACCCCGACGCCGATCTGGACATCCTGAGCAAGGCGTATGCGCTGGCCGAGTCCTCGCACCGCGGCCAGATGCGCAAGAGCGGCGAGCCGTACATCACCCACCCGCTGGCGGTCACCCTCATCCTCGCCGAACTGGGCGCGGAGACCACCACCTTGACCGCCTCCCTGCTCCACGACACCGTCGAGGACACGGAAGTGACGCTGGATCAGGTGCGGGAGCGGTTCGGCTCCGAGGTCTGCTATCTGGTCGACGGGGTCACCAAGCTGGAGAAGGTCGACTACGGCGCCGCCGCGGAGCCGGAGACCTTCCGCAAGATGCTCGTCGCCACCGGCAACGACGTGCGGGTGATGTCCATCAAGCTCGCCGACCGGCTGCACAACATGCGCACCCTCGGCGTGATGCGCCCCGAGAAACAGGCCCGGATCGCCAAGGTCACCCGCGATGTGCTCATTCCGCTCGCCGAACGGCTGGGAGTACAGGCGCTCAAGACCGAGCTGGAGGACCTGGTCTTCGCGATCCTGCACCCGGAGGAGTACGCCACCACCCGCCGCCTGGTCGCCGAGCACTCCGTCCGCCCCGACCCGCTCGCCGCCATCGCCGCACGGGTCCGTACGACCCTGGACGAGGCCAGGATCCCGGCCGAAGTCCTGGTGCGGCCGCGGCATTTCGTCTCCGTGCACCGGGTACGGCTGGCCCGCGGCGAGCTGACCGGCGCGGACCTGGGGCGGCTGTTGGTCCTGGTGACCGAGGACGCCGACTGCTATGCGGTCCTGGGGGAGCTGCACACCTGCTTCACCCCGGTGGTCTCCGAGTTCAAGGACTTCATCGCCGCCCCGAAGTTCAACCTCTACCAGTCGCTGCACACCGCCGTCTCCGGCGAGTTCGGCCAGATCGCCGAGACGCTGATCCGTACGCACCAGATGCACCGGGTCGCCGAGGCCGGGGTGATCGCGCTGGGCAATCCGTACGCCCCCACGGACGGCTCGGACGCACCGGACGGCGAACGGGCCGACCCGACCCGCCCGGGGTGGCTCTCCCGCCTCCTGGAGTGGCAGCGCACCACCCCCGACCCGGACACCTTCTGGACCTCGCTGCGCGACGACCTGGCGCAGGAGGGGGAGATCACCGTCTTCTGCACGGGCGGCCCGCCCGGCGGCCCCGCGGACGGCGCCATCGGCCTGCCCGCCGGGGCGAGCTGCGTCGACGCCGCCTACGCCCGGCACGGCGAGGCGGCGCACTGCTGCCTCGGCGCCCGGGTCAACGGCCGCCTCGCCACCCTCGCCACCGTCCTGCACGACGGCGACCGCCTGCACCTCCTGATGGCGCCCGACTCCGCCACCGGCCCGGCCCCCGAGTGGCTCGACCACGCCCGTACGCCCGCCGCCCGGCTCGCCATCTCCCGGTGGCTGTCGCGGCCCCCGGGGCAGGAGAGCGGCGAGCGCCCCCAGGAGCCGCCCCCGCCCGGCCCCGCCGCCTGCCCCGGAGCGGGCGCCCCGGCCGAGCCCACCCCCGCCGGCGTCCTGGCCGTCGCGGACCTGCCCGGCGCCTCCGTACGGCTGGCGGGCTGCTGCACACCGGTGCCGCCGGACAACGTCACCGGGTTCGCCGTACGGGGCGGCACGGTCACCGTGCACCGCGCCCTGTGCCCGGTCGTCGCGCGGATGGCGGCGACCGGCCGGCAGCCGGTCGGGGTGCGCTGGCGCTGTACGGACCGCACCGGGCACGGCTGCCGGGTGACCCTCCTGGCCGAAGCCTTCAGCCGGCCGCATCTGCTGGCCGACCTCACCGAGGCGATCGCCGCCCAGGGCGCCGCCGTGGTCTCCGCCGCCGTCGAGCCCCCGCATGAACAGCGGGTCCGCCACACCTACACGCTGCATCTGCCCAACGTCGCCGGGCTGCCGTCCCTGATGCGCGCGATGCGTGAGGTCCCGGGGGTCTTCGACGTGCTGCGCGCGGGCCGGGGCCGGCCGACGGGCGCACTGCGCGTCCGGTAGGCCCGCGCGCCCGCCCGTCGGACCGGACCTAGCAGTCCCGCACCCGGAGATGAGCCGGACGCCCGAACCTCCGCCCTTTCGGGTGCCGTTCTGCCGTGCCGTCCGCAAGGGCCGCGGTGGCGCTGATAGCCGTAATCCATGTCGCTTCCCTCGCGTCGACCGCCGTCCGATCCCGCCGCCACCCCGCCCCGCCCCGTAGGGCGGCGGAACCCGGCCCGGGCGGCCCGCCGGGCCGCCGTCCTCTCGCTGGCCGCCCTCACCCTCCTCGGCGCCGCCCCGCCCCCGGCCGCCCCCGGCGCCCTGGGCATCGGCGACCGGCTGTTCCCCACCCTCGGCAACCCCGGCTACGACGTCACCTCCTACCACGTCGACCTGGACTACTCCGGCCACAACGACCGGCCGCTGGATGCCGTCACCGAGATCACCGCCCGTGCCACCGAGGCCCTGGACCACGTCAACCTCGACTTCGCCCGCGGCACGGTCCGCTCCGTGGAGGTCGACGGCGCGCCCGCCGGCCACCAGCAGCACGGCGAGGACCTGGTGGTCACCCCCGTCGCCCCGATCACCGCCGGGGAGCAGCTGCACATCGTCGTACGGCACACCAGCGATCCGCGCGGATCGGGCGACGGCGGCTGGCTGCGCACCGGCGACGGACTGGCCATGGCCAACCAGGCCGACGCCGCACACCGCGTCTTCCCCTGCAACGACCACCCCTCCGACAAGGCGTACTTCACCTTCCGCATCACCACGCCCCAGGGAGTGACGGCCGTCGCCAACGGCGAGCCGGCCGGCCAGGAGAACCGCGGTCAGCGCCGCGTCTGGACGTACCGCACCGTCCACCCCATGGCCACCGAGCTGGCACAGGTCTCCGTGGGCCGCTCCACCGTGCTGCACGCCCGGGGGCCGAACGGCTTGCCGGTCCGCAGCGTCGTCCCGACCGCACAGCGCGCGGCGCTCGCCCCCTGGGTGGCCAAGACACCGGGCCAGCTCGCCTGGATGGAGCGCAAGGTCGGCCCCTACCCGTTCGAGAACTACGGGATGCTGATCGCGGACGCGCACACCGGCTTCGAGCTGGAGACCCAGACCCTCTCGCTCTTCGAGAGCCAGCTGTTCACCTCCGGACGGATGCCCGACTGGTACGTCGAGTCGGTCATGGTCCACGAGCTGGCCCACCAGTGGTTCGGCGACAGCGTCAGCCCCCGCCGCTGGTCCGACGTCTGGCTGAACGAGGCGCACGCCACCTGGTACGAGGCGCTCTACGCCCAGGAGAAGGGCGGCGCACGGGCCTCCCTGGACACGCGGATGCAGCGCGCCTACCAGGAGTCCGACGCCTGGCGCGCCGCCGGCGGACCGCCCGCGGAGCCCAAGCCCGCCAGCCCCGGCGAGAAGATCAGCATCTTCCGGCCCTCCATCTACGACGGCGGCGCCCTGGTCTTCTACGCCCTGCGGCACCGCATCGGTCCCGCCGCCTTCGACCGACTGGAGCGGACCTGGGTGCGCCGCCACCGCGACGGCGTCGCCGGTACCGCCGACTACGTCCGCCTGGCCTCGGAGATCTCCGGACAGGACCTGACCGACTTCTTCCACGGCTGGCTCTACGGCGACAAGACCCCGTCGATGCCGGGCCACCCCGAGTGGCGGTCGCAGCGCGCCGTACGGGCGCACCGACCGCCGGCCGGTGGGCCGTCCGAGGCACTGCGGGGGCCCCTCGCCGGAAATCGCCGGAAACCCGCGTGACGGGCGGTAACGGGCCGTGCGACCATCTTCGGGTCGACGCCCGACGGCCCGGCCGGGAATCTCCTGCACGGCTCGGACGTTGTGCTTGTCGAAGCCGCACGAGCAGCTGATGCCGCTCGGGGCACCGGCAAACCGCAGGACCAGCGAAGGTCACGGTGGGACCACCCGGTCCCCGACGAGGACCGCCCGACGACGCAAAGGATCAAATGACCTCCTCTTCTTCCCTTCCGCCAGGCCGGCAGCGCCTCCCCGAGAGCCTTCGGGCCGACGCCCTGATGGAAGAGGACGTCGCCTGGAGCCACGAGATCGACGGGGAGCGGGACGGCGACCAGTACGACCGCTCGGAGCGTGCGGCGCTGCGCCGTGTCGCGGGCCTGTCCACCGAGCTCGAGGACATCACCGAGGTCGAGTACCGCCAGCTCCGCCTGGAGCGGGTCGTGCTCGTCGGCGTGTGGACCACCGGCTCGGCCCAGGAGGCGGAGAACTCCCTGGCCGAGCTCGCCGCCCTCGCCGAGACCGCCGGCGCCCTGGTGCTCGACGGCGTCATCCAGCGCCGCGACAAGCCGGACCCGGCCACCTACATCGGCTCCGGCAAGGCGCTGGAGCTGCGCGACATCGTGCTCGAATCCGGGGCCGACACCGTGGTCTGCGACGGTGAGCTCTCCCCGGGCCAGCTGATCCACCTGGAGGACGTCGTCAAGGTCAAGGTGGTCGACCGCACCGCCCTGATCCTCGACATCTTCGCCCAGCACGCCAAGTCCCGGGAGGGCAAGGCGCAGGTCTCGCTGGCACAGATGCAGTACATGCTCCCCAGGCTGCGGGGCTGGGGCCAGTCGCTGTCGCGGCAGATGGGTGGCGGTGGCTCCGGTTCGACGGGCGGCGGTATGGCCACCCGTGGTCCCGGTGAGACCAAGATCGAGACCGACCGGCGGCGGATCCGCGAGCGGATGGCGAAGCTGCGCCGGGAGATCGCGGACATGAAGACCAGCCGGGACACCAAGCGCCAGGAACGCCGGCGCAACAAGGTCCCCTCGGTCGCCATCGCCGGCTACACCAACGCCGGAAAGTCCTCCCTGCTCAACCGCCTCACCGGCGCCGGTGTCCTGGTGGAGAACGCCCTGTTCGCCACCCTGGACCCCACCGTCCGCCGGGCCGAGACCCCCAGCGGGCGGCTCTACACCCTCGCCGACACCGTCGGATTCGTCCGGCATCTGCCGCACCACCTGGTCGAGGCGTTCCGTTCCACGATGGAGGAGGTCGGCGACTCCGATCTCATCCTGCATGTGGTCGACGGCTCGCATCCGGTGCCGGAGGAGCAGCTGGCCGCCGTCCGCGAGGTGATCCGCGAGGTCGGTGCGACGGACGTGCCCGAGATCGTGATCGTCAACAAGGCGGACGCCGCCGATCCGCTCGTCCTCCAGCGGCTGCTGCGCAACGAGAAGCACGCGCTCGCCGTGTCCGCCCGTACGGGCCAGGGCATGGAGGAGCTGCTCGCGCTCCTCGACGAGGAACTGCCCCGCCCCCAGGTGGAGATCGTGGCGCTGGTGCCCTACACCCAGGGCGCCCTGGTGTCGCGGGCGCACGCCGAGGGTGAGGTCCTCTCCGAGGAGCACACCCCCGAGGGCACGGTCCTCAAGGCGCGGGTGCACGAGGAACTGGCCGCCGAGTTCCAGCCGTTCGTCCCGGCCGCCTAGCCGGCCGGGACCAGCGGCAGCACCGACGACGAAGGCCCGCCCCGGGAACACCCCGGGGCGGGCCTTCGTGTCTCAGCCGCTCATTACTGCTTGCTGGCCCACTTCTTGCTCATCGCGTCGAAGATGGCCTTGGCCTCGGGACCCAGGTGCGGGCCGGCCGCCCACTTCGCCGGGCGCGGACCCATCGACATGTTGGAGATCAGGAGCGGCTTGCCGTCCGGGCCCTTGGTGAACCAGGGGCCACCGGAGGAGCCACCGGTCATGGTGCAGCCGATGCGGTACATGGTCGGCTTCTTGGCGTCCAGCGACAGGCGGGTCGGCTTGTCGGTGCACTGCTGCTGCGAGGCGCCGTCGAACGGGGCCTCGGCCGGGTAGCCCTGCGCGGTCAGGCTCGGGATCTTGCCGATCGCCGGAGCGTTGAAGCCCACCTGGTAGGCGCCGCCGGCGATCTCCTCCAGCGACTTGCCGCCGGTGCTCTCCTCGGGGCGCACATGCATCAGCGCGAAGTCGTACGGAGCCATCGGGACGCCCGGCACGGCGCCGCCGGCCTGGATCCACTCCTTGGACGTGGCCAGGTCGTCCGCCCACCACTTGCCCTCGGGGACACGGTCCTCGTACGGCGCGGTCTTGAGCTTGGCCTCGGTGCCGCCGTTCTTGTTGAAGCTCGGCACGAACACCAGGTTGCGGTACCAGCCGCCGTTCTTGCCGGCGTGCACACAGTGCGCCGCGGTCCACACCAGGTTGGACTTGCCGGGGTGTGCCGGGTCCTTGACGACCGTCGCGGAACAGCGCGACTCACCCTCGGGGGTGCTGAAGACCAGCAGACCGACACCCGGCGCGGTGGAGGTGTACGGCGTCCCCACGGCCTTGGCCGGAACGGCCGCGGGCTCCGGGTCCGTCTTGCCCTGGTCCTCGGAGACGTCACCGGGCTTGGTGCCGTCCTCCGGCGGCTTGGCCTTGCCGATCTTGTCCGGGTTCCAGAAGTCCTTGATGATCGGGTTGATGAACTGGCCCGCCTCGCGGAGCCACTTCTTGCGGTCCCAGTTCTTCCACTCCCCGTTCTTCCACTTGTCCAGGTCGATGCCGTGGGCCTTGAGCTTGTCCTGGATGTCCTTGGGGATCTTGATCTCACCCCCGCCCGAGGTGTCCGCGGCCGACTGGGTCGGCTTCGCGTCCGCGTTGTCGTCCGACGGTCCGCAGCCGGTCGCGGTCAACGCCACCACGGCGGTGAGAGCGGCGGCGGCCATCACAGGCCGACGTATCGATCGCATGGGTGAGTTCCCCCTGAGTGAATCCTGAGTCGAAAAGGCCGGTGCGGCCGGTTTTGCCCCGCACCGCTGTGCAGTTGTCATGGACGGCAAGATCGCGGTGCGGCCCCCCACTATGCCGGTGTCGGGCAAGACGGTGGTAGCCGGGTCCCCGGTTCCGCCCCCGCAAGGATCTTGACGCCGACCGTGATCCCCCGCCGGCACCGTCGTTGGTACGTACGGGGGACCGCCGGGCGGACGTACGGCCCGCGCGGCATCCAACAGCACACCAGCAGGAGGACACAACTGCCGTGGCGTTGACCGAAACCGTGCCGGCGGCAGGACCGTCGGCCCACGAAGGGATCCTGCGCCGCCAGTCCCTGCGTGAGTCCGCTGCCCGTACCTACGCGCGCTCGCTGCCCATCGTTCCGGTACGCGCCCGCGGACTGACCATCGAGGGAGCCGACGGCCGCCGCTATCTCGACTGCCTCTCCGGCGCCGGCACCCTGGCCCTCGGCCACAACCACCCCGTGGTGCTCGAAGCGATCCACAAGGTCCTCGACTCCGGCGCACCGCTGCACATCCTGGACCTCGCGACCCCCGTCAAGGACGACTTCGTCACCGAACTGTTCGCCACCCTGCCGCCGAAACTGGCCGAAACCGCACGCATCCAGTTCTGCGGACCGGCCGGTACGGACGCCGTGGAGGCCGCCTTCAAACTGGTGCGCACGGCAACCGGCCGGGACGGTCTGATGGCGTTCTCCGGCGCGTATCACGGGATGACCGCCCAGGCGCTCGCGGCCTCCGGGGGAGCGCGGCACACCGGTGTGACCCGGCTGCCCTACCCCTACGACTACCGCTGCCCCTTCGGCACCGGCGGCGAACGCGGCGCCGAACTGTCCGCCCGCTGGACCGAGAACCTCCTCGACGACGACAAGAGCGGGGTCGTGCGGCCCGCCGGGATGATCCTGGAGCCCGTCCAGGGCGAGGGCGGGGTGATCCCCGCACCGGACGACTGGCTGCGGCGGATGCGGCAGATCACCGCCGAACGGGACATCCCGCTGATCGTCGACGAGGTACAGACCGGCGTCGGCCGCACCGGCGCCTTCTGGGCCGTCGAACACAGCGGGATCGTGCCCGACGTCCTGGTCCTGTCGAAGGCCATCGGCGGCAGCCTGCCGCTCGCCGTGATCGTCTACCGCGGCGACCTCGACGCCTGGCAGCCCGGCGCGCATGCCGGAACGTTCCGCGGCAACCAGCTCGCGATGGCCGCCGGACGCGCCACCCTCGCCTACGTCCGCGAGCACCAACTCGCCCGCCGCGCCCAGGAGCTGGGCGCCCGGATGCTCGCCCGGCTCGGCTCCCTCGCCGTCCACCACGACTGCATCGGCGACGTCCGCGGCCGCGGACTGATGCTCGGCGTCGAACTCGTCGACCGCGACGCCGACGCCGGTCCCGGCGGCGTCCGCCCCGCCGCCCCCCAGCTCGCCGCCGCCGTCCAGCGCGCCTGCCTGGACCGCGGCCTGATCGTCGAACTCGGCGGCCGGCACAGCGCCGTCGTCCGCCTGCTGCCGCCCCTGACCATCACCGACGAACAGGCGGACGCGATCCTCGACCGCCTCGCCGACGCCATCGCGGCGGCGGACCGCACCACCCCCGGGCCGACGGGCTCGTCCCCCACGACACTGCGAGGCACCACCCCATGAACGAACGCCCCGGCCCCGACGGGACCCCGGCCGCCGCCCACCCGCACGGCGGCGCCGCCACCGAACCGACCGTGCCGCGTCAGCAGCGCCACACCGCCGACGACGCCTGCCACCAGCCGCTCCACGAGCGCCAGACCCGGCCCCCCGCCGCCGCCCACGGCGCCCCGCGCCCCTGCGACCGGGCGCTGCCCGCCACCAGCGACCCCCTCGACCACCCCGATCCGGCGGCCGCCGCCGACGCCGCCGGTATCGAGAGCCTGCTGCGCTGCTGGATCCGCGAAAGCGGCGCCCGCCGCCCCGCCGGCGGCCAACTGCGCATCCCGCTGCACGCCAGCGGCACCGCCCTGCACCTCCCCGTCCGCTACTGGTCGCCCACCGGCTGGCACCGCCTGGGCGCCCCCACCCTCGAAGGCGCCCCGCCCACCGCCGCACCCCTGGACGCCGTCACCCTCGCCGCCCTGCTGCGCCGCGAGGCCGCACACGGCGGCGAACGCCGCGCCCCGGACGGCACCGCCCCCGAGGGCGAGCGGCCGCAGGCGCCCGACGGCGACGGCACCGAACTCGTCGGCCGGGTCGCGGCCTCCGTCCGCAGCACCGCCGTCTTCCTCGCCGACCGCCGCACCCGCCCCGCCGACACCCACACCTCCCTCTTCCTCGAAGCCGAACAGTCCCTGCTCCTGGGCCATCCGCTGCACCCCACCCCCAAGAGCCGCGAGGGCCTCACCGACGCCGAGACCCGCGCCTATTCCCCCGAACTGCGCGGCGCCTTCGCGCTGCACTGGACGGCCGTCCACCGCTCCGTCCTGGCCGCCGACTCCGCCTGGACCGAACGCGGCAAGCCCGTACCGGCCGAACGCCTCGCCGCCGACCTCGCCGAGGGCACGCTCCACCTCCCCGCCGACACCGTGCCGCTGCCGCTGCACCCCTGGCAGGCCCGTGAACTGGCCGCCCGCCCCGACATCGCCGCCCTCCGCGACGCCGGGCTGCTGCACGACCTGGGCCCGCACGGCCCCCTGTGGCACCCCACCTCCTCCGTACGCACCGTCCACCGCCCCGAAGCGAACGCCATGCTCAAGCTCTCCCTGGGCCTGCGCATCACCAACTCCCGCCGGGAGAACCTCCGCAAGGAGCTGGAGCGCGGCGTGGAGGTGCACCGGCTGCTGCGCACCGGGCTGGCCGAGCAGTGGCAGGCCGTCCACCCGGGCTTCGACATCATCCGCGACCCGGCCTATCTCGCCGTCGACGGCCTCGACGGCCGCCCCGTCCAGGGCCTGGACGTCGTCATCCGCCACAACCCCTTCACCACCACCGACGACGCCGTCTGCATCGCCGGGCTCACCTCGCCCCGGCCCTGGCCCGGCCACCTGGGCGTACGCTCCCGGCTCGAGGACATCGTCACCGCGCTCGCCGCCCGCACCGGCCGCCCCCAGGGCGCCGTCGCCACCGAGTGGTTCCTGCGCTACCTCGAAGCGGTCGTCCGGCCCGTGCTCTGGCTCGACGGCACCGCCGGCGTCGCCCTGGAGGCCCACCAGCAGAACACCCTGGTGCTGCTCGATCCCGACGGCTGGCCCGTCGGCGGCCGCTACCGCGACAACCAGGGCTACTACTTCCGCGAATCCCGCCGCGCCGACCTCCAGCGACGGCTGCCCGGCATCGGCGCCACCAGCGACACCTTCGTCGCCGACGACGTCACCGACGAGCGGTTCGCCTACTACCTCGGCATCAACAACGTCCTCGGCCTCATCGGAGCCTTCGGCGCGCAGCGCCTGATCCGCGAGGAGGTCCTGCTCGCCGCCTTCCGCCGCTTCCTGGCCGACGCCGCCGCGGCCCCCCGCGCCCACCGCTCCACCCTGCCCGAGCACCTGCTGACCGCCCGCACCCTGCGCTGCAAGGCCAACCTCGCCACACGGCTCCACGGCCTGGACGAACTCGTCGGCCCCGTGGACACCCAGTCCGTCTACGTCACCGTGCCCAACCCCCTCGCCATCTAGCCCCGTCGTCACCCAGCCCCCGCCGCGGGCCGCCGTCCGCGGCCCGCCCCCCCGCAGACGGCCACGAGAGGAGAGCGTCGCCGTGCCCACCACCCGCCTCGGCCCCGGCACCGGCTCCGAGGAGAGCCTCGACCGTCCCGAGGACACCCTCGACCGCCCTGAGGACCCGCTCGACGGCCTGACCGACGGCGCCGCGGCCGACACCCCCGCCGGGCCGTTCGCGCTGGTCCCCGTCCGCCCGGACCGCGATCTGGACCGGATCGTCCGCTGGATGAACGATCCGGCCGTCGCCGCCTTCTGGGAACTGGCCGGCGCACCGGACACCACCGAAGCCCATCTGCGTACCCAGCTGGACGGCGACGGCCGCAGCGTGCCCTTCCTCGGCGTGCTGAACGGGGTGCCGATGAGCTACTGGGAGATCTACCGCGCCGACCTGGACCCCGTGGCCCGCTGCTACCCGGCCCGGCCCCAGGACACCGGGGTGCACCTCCTGATCGGCGGGGCGCACGACCGCGGCCGCGGCCTCGGCACCACCCTGCTGCGCGCCACCGCCGATCTCGTACTGGACCGCCGGCCCCGCTGCCCCCGCGTCATCGCCGAGCCCGATCTGCGCAACACCGCGTCCGTCGCGGCGTTCCTCAGCGCGGGCTTCCACTACAGCCAGGAGATCGAACTGCCCGGCAAACGCGCGGCGTTGATGATCCGCGACCGTCGTCATCGCGCGCTGCTGTGACCTCCGTCCCCGTCCACCCCCGCCCCGGCTGTCCCCCGTACGTGCCGGGGCCGTCCCGTTTCGAGGAGTCCCGCCTTGTCTTCCGCGCACCAGCCCTCGCACAGTGCCTGGCAGCACGCCGCACGCCGACTGTTCGCCAAGATGCTGGCGGAATTCGCGTACGAGGAAATCCTCACCCCCGAGCCCGAGGGCAGCGCCACCGACGGAACCTCCCCCGACGGCGGCGCGTACTACCGCCTGCCGGTCACCGAAGACCTGGTCTATCGCTTCCGCGCCCGCCGCGGCGCCTACGGCCACTGGCGCATCGACCCCGCCTCCCTCACCCCCGACGCCGACCCCCTGCGCTTTCTGACCTGCGCCCATGACACCCTGCTGGGCCTGTCCGGTGACACCACCGGCCATCTCATCCGCGAGCTGACCGCCACGCTCGCCGCCGACGCCCATCTGGACGCCACCGCCCTGAGCGCCGCCGACCTCGCCGACCTGGACTACGCCGCCCTGGAGGGCCACCAGACCGGCCACCCCTGGCTCGTCGCCAACAAAGGCCGGCTCGGCTTCTCGGCCGCCGACGCCGCGCACTGGGCGCCCGAAGCCCGCAGGCCCGAGCGGCTGCCCTGGCTGGCCGCGCACCACAGCCTGGCCCACTACCGCGGTATTCCCGCCCTCGCCACCCCCGACCGTCTCTACCGCGAGGAACTGCCCCCCGCCGTCCACGACACCTTCGCCCGCACCGTCGCCGACGAGGGACGCGACCCGGCCGACTACCTCTACCTGCCCGTGCATCCCTGGCAGTGGGACGAGACCATCGCCCCGCTCTTCGCGCCGCAGCTCGCCGACGGATCCATCATCGCGCTGCCCACTGACAACGACCTCCGCCTGCCGCAGCAGTCCATCCGCACCTTCACCAACATCAGCCGCCCCCAGGGCCGCACGGTCAAGCTCCCGCTGTCCATCCTCAACACCCTGGTGTGGCGCGGACTGCCCACCGAGCGCACTCTCGCCGCGCCCGCCGTCACCCGCTGGGTGCACGGCCTGCGCGACGAGGACCCGTATCTGAGCGACGAGACCCGGGTCATCCTGCTCGGCGAGATCGCCTCCGTCACCGTCGAGCACCCCCTCTACGACCGGCTGCCCGGCGTCCCGTACCAGTTCAAGGAGCTCCTGGGCTGCATCTGGCGCGAACCGGTCACCCCCCACCTCGACCCGGGCGAACGCGCCCGCACCCTGGCCTCCCTGCTGCAGACCGACCCGGCAGGCCGCGCCCTGACCGCCGAACTGGTCCGCCGCTCGGGCCTGGCCCCGCGCATCTGGCTGCGCCGCCTGTTCGCCGCCCTGCTGCCGCCGCTGCTGCACTTCCTCTACCGCTACGGCACGGTCTTCTCCCCGCACGGCGAGAACGCCATCGTCGTCTTCGACGAGCACGACGTCCCCACTCGCCTCGCGGTCAAGGACTTCGTCGACGACGTCAACACCAGCGCCGAGCCGCTGCCCGAGCACGACGCCATGCCGCAGGATGTCCGGGCGGTGCTGCTGACCGAGCCGCCGTCCTTCCTCATCCAGTTCATCCACTCCGGTCTCTTCGTCGGCGTCTTCCGCTATCTGGCACCGCTGTGCGAGGACCAACTCGGCGTCCCCGAGGCCGAGTTCTGGTCACTCGTACGGGCGGAGATCCTCCGCCACCACGAGCGCTTCCCGCGCCTGAAGGAGCGGCACGAGACCTTCGACCTGCTCACCCCGCGGATCGCGCGGCTGTGTCTGAACCGCAACCGGCTGCACGTCGACGGCTACCGCGACCGCCGCGACCGCCCGCACGCCGCCGTGCACGGCACCGTCCCCAATCCCCTGTACGCACCATGACCGGCGGGTTTCCCGAGGCGGGCCCGGCTGTCAGTGGTCCCGCGTAGGCTTGCAGACGCTATGACGAAGCCCTCCCTCCCCGATCTGCTCCACGCCGCCGTGACCGCCGTCGGCGGCACCGAGCGCCCCGGCCAGGTAGCGATGGCCGAGGCCGTCGCCGAGGCGGTGGACGAGAACTCCCATCTGCTGGTCCAGGCCGGCACCGGCACCGGAAAGTCCCTCGGCTATCTGGTCCCGGCGCTGGCCCACGGCGAGAGGGTGGTGGTCGCCACGGCCACCCTCGCTCTCCAGCGCCAGCTGGTGGAGCGCGATCTGCCGCGGACGGTCGAGGCGCTCCATCCGCAGCTGCGCCGCCGCCCCCAGTTCGCCATGCTCAAGGGCCGCTCCAACTATCTGTGCCTGCACCGTCTGCACGAGGGCGTCCCACAGGACGAGGAGGAGGGCCTGTTCGACGTCTTCGAGCAGGCGACGCCCACCAGCAAGCTCGGCAAGGACCTGCTGCGGCTGCGCGACTGGGCGGACGAGACCGAGATCGGCGACCGCGATGCGCTCACTCCCGGTGTCTCCGACCGCGCCTGGGGCCAGGTCTCCGTCTCCTCCCGGGAGTGCCTGGGCGCCTCCAAGTGCGCCTACGGAGCGGAGTGCTTCGCGGAGGCCGCCAGGGAGCGCGCCAAGCTCGCCGATGTGGTGGTCACCAACCACGCACTGCTGGCCATCGACGCCATCGAGGGCGCCCCGATCCTCCCGCAGCACGAGGTCCTGATCATCGACGAGGCCCATGAGCTGGTCTCCCGGGTCACCGGCGTCGCCACCGGGGAGCTCACCCCGGGCCAGGTCGGCCGTGCCGTCCGCCGGGCCGCCAAACTCGTCAACGAAAAGGCCGCCGACCAGCTCCAGACCGCCTCCGAGACCTTCGAGCGGCTGATGGAGCTGGCCCTGCCCGGCCGCCTGGAGGAGATCCCCGAGGACCTCGGCTACTGCCTGATGGCGCTGCGGGACGCCGCCCGTACGGTCATCACCGCGCTCGGCTCCACCCGCGACAAATCCGTCCAGGACGAGGACGCCGTCCGCAAACAGGCCCTGGCCGCGGTGGAGAACGTCCACGCCGTCGCCGAGCGCATCGCCAACGGCTCCGAGTACGACGTGGTCTGGTACGAACGCCACGACCGCTTCGGAGCGTCCCTGCGGGTGGCGCCCCTCTCGGTCTCCGGCCTGCTGCGCGAGAAGCTCTTCGCCGACCGCTCGGTGGTCCTCACCTCCGCCACCCTCAAACTGGGCGGCGATTTCAACGGCGTCGGCGCCTCCCTGGGCCTGGCCCCCGAGGGCACCGAGGGCGAGGACCTGCCGGTCTGGAAGGGCCTGGACGTCGGCTCCCCGTTCGACTACGGGAAGCAGGGGATCCTCTACGTCGCCAAGCATCTGGCCCAGCCCGGCCGCGAGGGCAACCGCCAGGACATGCTCGACGAGCTCGCGGAGCTGGTCGAGGCCGCGGGCGGCCGCACCCTCGGGCTGTTCTCGTCGATGCGCGGCGCCCAGGCGGCGGCCGAGGCGCTGCGCGGCCGCCTCGATGTGCCGATCCTCCTCCAGGGCGAGGACACCCTCGGCGAGCTGATCAAGGCGTTCGCCGAGGACGCCCGCACCTGCCTGTTCGGCACCCTGTCCCTGTGGCAGGGCGTGGACGTCCCGGGGGCGAACTGCCAGCTGGTGGTGATGGACCGGGTGCCTTTCCCGCGCCCGGACGACCCGCTGATGAGCGCCCGGCAGAAGGCCGTGGAGGAGGCCGGCGGCAACGGCTTCATGGCGGTCGCCGCGACCCACGCGGCCCTGCTGATGGCCCAGGGAGCCGGGCGTCTGGTCCGCGCCACCGGCGACCGCGGTGTGGTCGCCGTCCTGGACCCCAGGGTGGAGCGCGCCCGCTACGGCTCGTTCCTGCGCAAGTCGATGCCGGACTTCTGGTACACGACGGACCGCAATCAGGTGCGGCGATCGCTCGCGGCGATCGACAAGGCGGCAAAGGATTCGGACGGCTAGGGCGGCCGCCTGTACCGCAACCACCGCTTGAGCAACCCCCACCGGAGACCAACCACCTCCGCGAAGGGGGGACCTCCCGGCGTCGGCTGGGGGACGGCGTCGGCTTAGGCGCACAACCAGCCCCACGCCCCGGGACCGGCGCAGTGGTCCCGGGGCTGTCTGGGGGAGCGGCGGTCAGACGCGCCGCAGTACCGCCACCACCTTGCCGAGGATGGTGGCCTCATCGCCGGGAATCGGCTGGTAGGCGGCGTTGTGCGGCAGCAGCCACACATGGCCGTCCTCGCGCTTGAAGCGCTTGACGGTGGCCTCGCCGTCCAGCATCGCGGCGACGATGTCGCCGTTCTCGGCGACCGGCTGACGGCGGACGGTGACCCAGTCACCGTCGCAGATCGCGGCCTCGATCATGGAGTCGCCGACGACCTTCAGCACGAACAGCTCGCCGTCGCCGACCAGCTGGCGGGGGAGCGGGAAGACGTCCTCCACCGATTCCTCGGCGAGGATCGGCCCGCCGGCCGCGATCCGGCCGACCAGCGGCACATAGGACGCCGCGGGCTTGCCGGTCGTCTCCGTCGTCGCGCTGGTGGTCTGGTCGGAGCCGCGGACCTCATAGGCACGGGGGCGGTGCGGATCGCGCCGCAGGAAGCCCTTGCGCTCCAGGGCCATCAGCTGGTGGGCGACGGAGGACGTGCTGGACAGCCCGACCGCCTGGCCGATCTCCCGCATCGACGGCGGGTAGCCGCGCCGCTGTACCGAATCCCGGATCACTTCGATCACCCGGCGCTGGCGGTCGGTGAGCCCGGAGCTGTCGGCCCGGATCCCCGGCGGCCGGCCGGGCAGCGAGCGCGTGGGCTTCGGCTCTTCGGAGGCCAACGTGGCGTCGTCCATCGGCATGTTGCGTGCCGACTGCGGATGATCGAACCGGCTCTGGGAGTGGCTTTGTGCGGTGATGGTCGCGCTGTCTGCGGTGGTGGTCACGTCGGCCCCTCTCGAAATGTTCTCCCTAGTTAGCCAACGGTAGTTGCTTTCGAAAGGTTGCGCCAAACACACGTTCGAGTGAAAAAGTCGCTGATTGGCTGACCCGATCAAGTAGCTGGGTGTATGGCGAAAAGCAATTCGGGCGTCCGGTACACGCATTCGCGAAAATGCGCCGCGCCCCGGCCCTTCGCACGGTCGCCGATTGTGTCATCCCCGCCCCTGCGGCCCGCCGGCCGGGTGGCTTCCCGTACCCTCATGGGCGACCGCCCCGGGCCGTCCCCGCCGCGACACGCGGTAGGCGTCTATAAGCGCCCCGACACCACATCTAGTGCTTAGATGCGTTCCGCTGCCTACAAGTTGTGGTGCCCGGTCCTTCGGGACCCCGGGGATCGCCTATGCTGGGGGCTGCTCCGAAGGGCCCGTGAGGACCCGGCGGGGCCATTCAGTCGTACGCCGGGTTCGATGGCGTACGCCCGTATACGAGGGTGAGGAGGGTGGAGCCATGCACTGCCCCTTCTGCAGGCACCCCGACAGCCGGGTCGTCGACAGCCGCACCACGGACGACGGCACCTCGATCCGCCGACGCCGCCAGTGCCCCGACTGCGCCCGTCGCTTCACGACCGTCGAGACCGCCTCACTGATGGTGATCAAGCGGTGCGGGGTCACCGAACCCTTCAGCCGCAACAAGGTCATCGCGGGCGTGCGCAAGGCCTGCCAGGGCCGCCCGGTCACCGAGGACGCCCTCGCCAAGCTCGGCCAGCGGGTCGAGGAGGCGGTGCGCGCCACCGGCAGCGCCGAGCTGTCCACCCACGACGTCGGGCTCGCCATACTGGGCCCGCTGCGGGAGCTGGACCTCGTCGCATACCTGCGCTTCGCTTCGGTCTACCGGGCCTTCGACTCGCTCGAGGACTTCGAGGCGGCCATCAGCGAGCTGCGCGAGCTGCGGGAGCAGCCGCCGCCCGCGCAGGACAGCGGGAACGGGGAGGCCGGACCGGCCCTGCCCGTTCCCGTCACCGCCGCCGACTGAGCGCGGCGCACATCCAGGACATGGTCGGGGCCAGAGCAGGCGGTCCCGGCATCCGAAAGACATACACCGTGCCACGGAATGCGTGCGCACATATGGGCGTTTGCCCGTATACAGGGAGGCGGAATGACAGAGACGACGAGCGGCCCGGCACGAGGCTCCCGCGCCAAGGGCAGCAAGGCGAGCAAGGGGCTGCGCATCGAGCGCATCCACACCACCCCCGGCGTGCACCCGTACGACGAGGTGGAGTGGGCGCGCCGTGACGTCGTCATGACCAACTGGCGCGACGGCTCGGTCAACTTCGAGCAGCGCGGCGTCGAGTTCCCCGACTTCTGGTCGGTGAACGCGGTCAACATCGTCACCAGCAAGTACTTCCGCGGCGCGGTGGGCTCCCCCAACCGGGAGTCGAGCCTCAAGCAGCTGATCGACCGCGTGGTCAAGACCTACCGCAAGGCCGGCGAGGACCACGCCTACTTCGCCTCCCCGGCGGACGCCGAGATCTTCGAGCACGAGCTGGCGTACGCCCTCCTCCACCAGGTCTTCAGCTTCAACTCCCCGGTCTGGTTCAACGTCGGCACCCAGCAGCCGCAGCAGGTCAGCGCCTGCTTCATCCTCTCCGTGGACGACTCCATGGAGTCGATCCTGGACTGGTACAAGGAAGAGGGGATGATCTTCAAGGGCGGCTCCGGCGCCGGCCTGAACCTCTCCCGCATCCGCTCCTCCAAGGAGCTGCTCTCCTCCGGTGGCAACGCCTCCGGCCCGGTCTCCTTCATGCGCGGCGCCGATGCGTCCGCCGGAACGATCAAGTCGGGCGGCGCCACCCGCCGCGCGGCCAAGATGGTCGTCCTGGACGTCGACCACCCGGATGTCGAGGCGTTCATCGACACCAAGGTCAAGGAGGAGGAGAAGGTCCGCGCGCTGCGCGACGCCGGCTTCGACATGGACCTGGGCGGCGACGACATCACCTCCGTCCAGTACCAGAACGCCAACAACTCCGTCCGCGTCAACGACGAGTTCATGAAGGCCGTCGAGTCCGGTGCGAAGTTCGGGCTGCGCGGCCGGATGACCGGCGAGGTCATCGAGGAGGTCGACGCCAAGGGCCTGTTCCGCAAGATGGCCGAGGCCGCCTGGGCCTGCGCCGACCCCGGCATCCAGTACGACGACACCATCAACCACTGGCACACCTCGCCGGAGACGGGCCGGATCACCGCCTCCAACCCGTGCAGCGAGTACATGCACCTGGACAACTCCTCGTGCAACCTCGCCTCGCTCAACCTCCTGAAGTTCCTGCGCGACGACGACCTGGGCAACCAGTCCTTCGACGCCGCCCGCTTCGCCAAGGTCGTCGAGCTGGTCATCACGGCGATGGACATCTCCATCTGCTTCGCCGACTTCCCCACCGAGAAGATCGGCGAGACCACCCGCGCCTTCCGCCAGCTGGGCATCGGCTACGCCAACCTCGGCGCCCTGCTGATGGCCACCGGCCACGCCTACGACTCCGACGGCGGCCGCGCGCTGGCCGGTGCCATCACCTCCCTGATGACCGGCACCTCCTACAAGCGCTCCGCCGAACTGGCCGCGGTCGTCGGCCCGTACGACGGCTACGCCCGCAACGCCGACGCCCACAAGCGCGTCATGAAGCAGCACTCCGACGCCAACGGCGCCGCGGTGCGCATGGACGACCTGGACACCCCGGTCTGGGCCGCGGCCACCGAAGCCTGGCAGGACGTCCTCCGCCTCGGCGAGAAGAACGGATTCCGCAACGCCCAGGCATCCGTGCTGGCCCCCACCGGCACCATCGGCCTGATGATGGACTGCGACACCACGGGCGTCGAGCCGGACCTGGCCCTGGTCAAGTTCAAGAAGCTGGTCGGCGGCGGCTCCATGCAGATCGTGAACAACACGGTCCCCAAGGCGCTCAAGCGGCTCGGCTACCAGCCCGAGCAGGTCGAGGCGATCGTCGCCCACATCGCCGACCACGGCAATGTGATCGACGCCCCCGGCCTCAAGCCCGAGCACTACGAGGTCTTCGACTGCGCCATGGGCGAGCGCTCCATCTCCCCGATGGGCCACGTCCGCATGATGGCCGCGGCGCAGCCGTTCCTGTCGGGCGCGATCTCCAAGACGGTCAACGTCCCGGAGACCGCCACCGTCGAGGAGATCGAGGACGTCTACTTCCAGGGCTGGAAGCTCGGCCTGAAGGCGCTCGCGATCTACCGCGACAACTGCAAGGTCGGCCAGCCCCTCTCCGCCAAGAAGAAGGAGGAGGAGAAGAAGGCCGAGCCGGTCGCCGAGAAGAAGGTCGTCGAGTACCGACCGGTCCGCAAGCGTCTCCCGAAGGGCCGTCCCGGCATCACCACCTCCTTCACCGTCGGCGGCGCCGAGGGCTACATGACCGCCAACTCCTACCCGGACGACGGTCTCGGCGAGGTCTTCCTGAAGATGTCCAAGCAGGGCTCGACCCTCGCGGGCATGATGGACGCCTTCTCCATCGCGGTCTCGGTCGGCCTCCAGTACGGCGTGCCGCTGGAGACCTACGTCTCGAAGTTCACCAACATGCGCTTCGAGCCGGCGGGCATGACCGACGACCCGGATGTCCGGATGGCGCAGTCGATCGTCGACTACATCTTCCGCCGCCTGGCGCTGGACTTCCTGCCGTTCGAGACCCGCTCGGCGCTCGGCATCCACTCCGTCGAGGAGCGCACCCGCCACCTGGAGACCGGTTCGTACGAGCCGGCCGACGACGAGGTCGACGTCGAGGGCCTGGCCCAGTCGGCACCGCGCCAGACCGCGGCGCCGCAGTCCACCCCGGCGGCCAAGGCCGTCGAGGAGGCCGCCGTCCCGGCCCCGAAGCAGGCGCACACCAACGCCGAACTGGTCGAGATGCAGCTGGGCATCAACGCCGACGCCCCCCTGTGCTTCTCCTGCGGGACGAAGATGCAGCGGGCCGGCAGCTGCTACCTGTGCGAGGGCTGCGGGTCCACCAGCGGATGCAGCTGACCGGCGCCTCCGGGCGGACCGGTAGCTGAAAACGCATGAGGCGGTGGCCGGAGAATTCTCCGGCCACCGCCTCCTTGCGTGCGGGGCCCGGGGCGCAGGCGTCAGGAGCCCATCAGCCCGGCGAAGGTGTTGGGATCCGCGTCGAACCCCCGCAGGACGGGGTGGAAGCGCCACTCGCCGGTCTCGTCGCGGAGGAACTCGGCGACCGTGGCGGCGGTGGACTGCGCGACCTCGGCGAAGTCGTCGGCCGCCAGCTCGGTGTGGCCCTCGTGGACCAGTACGGCGGTGTTCTCGACGTCGCCGAAGACCTTGCGGCCCTCGCCCTGCTGGATGGCGACGCCCACGACGACGCGGGTGTAGGTCTCCGACAGCCGGTTCAGCTCCAGCGTCATGATCTCGTCGGGGCCGAATCCCTTACCGGTGCGGCTGTCCCGGTTGAGGTTGATCGTGCCGTCGGGCGAGAATCGGCTGTCGAAGTGCACCAGATAGGCGGGCGCGCCGTGCGGTGCGTCCTTGGTGTAGGTCGCCGCGATGAGGTCGAGGTCGTTGTCCGGAGCGCCGAGGGGGCTGGGGTCCCATTTGAGCGTGACCTCGGCCTTCGCTATTCCCTTGTTGAAAGTGCTCACCGGATTCCCCTTTTCCGAATGCTCCGGGCCCGCGGCTCGCCCACCCCGTCGCGCGGACAACTTGCCAGGCCCTCCCCTTGGCTGACCATCGTGCCACGCTCGTCGTCCCCGGGGCGGGGTGAAGTGCGGCCGGAGAGAGCCGGGTTGGGGCGGGTGGTGGCTCGATACCGCCGTCCGGCCGGGCAGGTGGCGGCGCGCGCCCATAGGTCCGCGCCCATCGGCCCGCGCCCGTAAGGAAGTTCGTGGTGGTCGGGGCGTGACGCGCCGTGATGCCGGGCGGGCTCGGGGCCGTACGATGGCGCGGTGCTGGTCAAGTGGATTCGCCTCACCGTCGTGGACCGTCGAGGGTTCGAGCGGGGGCAGCGGAAATGGGCGGGGCTGCTGGGTGAGCCGGGATTCCGGGGGCAGGCCGGCGGCTGGAGCCGCAGCCGCCCCGGTGTCGCGCATCTGGTCGCCTTCTGGGAGAGCCGGGCGTTCTATGACTCCTTCATGGCCCGTTCGCACGACCGGCTGGCCGCTGCCCAGGTGGGCACCTTCAAGGACGCGCACATACGGCTCTTCGCGCATGAATTTGACGTCAAGGTCGGTTTCCGGCCGACGTTCGGCGATGCGGATGTGCTCCGGCTGGCGCACTGCCGGGTGCGCCCGGACCGGGTCGATCACTTCATGCTGATGCAGGAGAAGGTCTGGAACCCGGCGATGGCGGGGTCGCCGGGCATGCTGCGCGGGATGCTGGGGAGGGCTCCGGGGGAGGAGTTCTTGGTGGTGTCGCTGTGGCAGTCGGCCGCCGAGCGCGGCAAGTACCGTCCCGAACGCGTCGAGCGGCTCGCGCTGCGTGCCCAGATAGCCGCCGATGTCGAGGCGATCGCGGGCGACGTGGTGCAGCTCGAACCGTCGTGGACGGTATGAGGCGCGGTCAGGAGGCGGCGTCGGTGTCGCCGACACTGCCACACCTGCCACCCATGCCGACCGCGCCACCCGTGCCGCTCGTGGCGAAGGCCCCGGCCCGGGCGGCCGCCACCGCCGCCGCGGCCGACTGGTCGGCGAGCGCCGTATCGACCGGCTCGCGGGTGATGAACAGCCGCAGGAAGACCGGTGCGCAGGCGGCCCGCACGAGGGCGCCGGCGTCGACCGCGGCCGTCGCCGCCGTCGCGTCCGCAGGTCCGTCCCCGGCCGGCGCGAGCTCACCGCGTCCGGCGGCGCGTTCCACGATCGTCTCGCAGCGCCGGAAGCGCTCGGTGTAATAGGCGCGCAGCGCCTGGGCGGCCCGCTCCGACTGGAATCCGGCCGCGACCATCGCTGAGCTGGAAGCGGTCAGCGCCGGGTCGGTGAAGGCGTCGACGACTTCCCGGGCGAGCGCGCGCAGATCGCCCTCCAGGGTGCCGGTGTCCGGCGGTAGCCAGCTGTCCTCGCCCGCCAGGTCCAGCGCGTCGGCGATCAAGCCCTCCACGTTCTCCCAGCGGCGGTAGAGCGTCGTCTTGTGCACGCCGGAGTGCTCGGCGACGTACTCGACCGTCAGGCCCGGGTAGCCGTGTGCGGACAGACCCGCCAGAACGGCGTCCCGCACGGCGGCGCGCGTACGGGCCGTACGGCCGCCGGGGCGCCGGGTGCCGGGACGTCGCGCGGACCGCCGCTCGCCCTGCGCCCTCTGCCCCGTCCCCTCCGGCCTTGCGGTTTGCCCGCCCTGTCCGCCCTTCCCGTCCTTCGCGCTCTTCGTGGCGTCGCTCTCGTCGGACATGTGCAACTCCCGTTGCGTTACTGCGGTGGACCGTGTCATCATAGTAACGCAACTAGAGTTGCATTATATCTGGAGCGGCCCTTGGTCTGCCGCGTACCGGCCCTCGCCGCCCCGGTCGCCGGCGGAGCCACGGCCGTGCCCGTAGCGGCGTGCGGCATGTACAGGGCACGCGTTCTACGCTGGCGGCATGGCCCGGCCACGACGCATCGTCCTCATCCGCCACGGCGAGTCGGAGGGGAACGTCGACGACACCGTCTACGAGCGGGAGCCCGACCACGCCCTCCACCTCACCAGGGCCGGGTGCCGGCAGGCCGAGGAGGCCGGAGGGGCACTGCGCGAGATGTTCGGCGGCGAGCGGATCTCCGCCTACGTCTCGCCCTACCGCCGCACCCACCAGACCTTCCGGGAACTGCGCCTGGACCCGGCCAGGGTCCGCGTCCGCGAGGAGCCCCGGCTGCGCGAGCAGGACTGGGGCAACTGGCAGGATCGCGACGACGTACGCCGCCAGAAGGCCTACCGCGACGCCTACGGCCACTTCTTCTACCGCTTCGCCCAGGGCGAGTCCGGCGCGGACGTCTACGACCGTGTCGGCGCCTTCCTGGAGAGCCTGTGGCGCAGTTTCGAGGACCCGCGCCACCCGCCCAACGTGCTGATCGTCACCCACGGGCTGACCATGAGGCTGTTCTGTATGCGCTGGTTCCACTGGTCGGTGGCGGAGTTCGAATCGCTGTCCAACCCGGGCAATGCGGAGTGGCGCGCCCTGCTCCTCGGGCCGGACGGACGCTACTCCCTCGATCGGCCGTTTGACCGCTGGTGTGAACCCGAGCCTTATGGCGTCACCGGTTAGAGTGCACACCGATGACCGCCGACCACCGTGACGCAGACCGCTGTGAGCGGGCGCTGGCCAGCCTGCGCGGCCTGGCCGTGGGCGATGCCCTCGGATCCCAGTTCTTCGTCCCCACTCATTACCCCGCCCTCAAGCGCCGGGAACTGCCCCCGGCCCCCTGGCAGTGGACCGACGACACGGAGATGGCCTGCTCGGTCCTGTCCGTGCTGACCACCCACTTCCGCATCGACCAGGACGCGCTCGCCCGCTCCTTCGCCGATCACCACGACTTCGACCGCGGCTACGGCCCGGCCGTCAACCGCCTCCTGCGGCTGATCCGCGAGGGCGGCGACTGGCGCGAACTGTCCGCCGCGCTCTTCAACGGCCATGGCTCCTGGGGCAACGGCGCCGCCATGCGCATCGCCCCCCTCGGGGCCTGGTACGCCGACGACCCCGAGCAGGCCACCCACCAGGCGGAGATCTCCGCCTACGTCACCCACCAGCACCGCGAGGCGGTGGTCGGCGCCATGGCGGTGGCCGCCGCGGCCGCCCTCGTCGCTGGCGCTCCGCACACCCTCGCCCCCCATGAGCTGCTCGACGGTGTCCTTGCGCTGATCCCGCGCAGCGCCGTCCAGGCCGGTCTGCGCCGGGCGCGGGACATGCTCGACTACGCCGACTCCGGCACCGTCGCCGCGGTCCTGGGCTGCGGACGCCGCACCAGCGCCCATGACACCGTCCCCTTCACCCTCTGGGCCGCGGCCCGTCATCTCGGCGACTACGAGACGGCCTTCTGGTCCACCGTCCAGGCGGGCGGCGACATGGACACCACCTGCGCCATCGTCGGCGGTATCGTCGCCGCCGGTCCCGGCGGCGCCCCGCCCCGGGCCTGGCTGGACGGCGCCGAGCCCCTCCCCGCCTGGGCGCCCACCGCCGCCCGCTGAACCCACAGGACCCGCAACGAGCGGACCCCGGCGCCCAGTTCACCCCTGAGCGAGTCCGGGCACGAACCCCGCCGGGCGGCGTGAACCGGGCCGCGGCGACCCCGCTCCGTGCCCGTCCGCACCGGATCCGTAGCGGCCGGCAGCCGATCCTTCTCCATTTCGGATCCGGTGCGGACGGCCCGGCCGAAGAGGCGTAATCTTGCTGGCGCCATGCCGTACGAGCCCCCCACCCATACCGTCGAGCGATCGCTGCGCGCCACCACGGGCGCCAAGATCGTCGCAGGGATCGACGAGGTCGGACGCGGAGCCTGGGCGGGCCCGGTCAGCGTCTGCGCAGCCGTGACCGGTCTGCGCCGGCCGCCTGACGGACTCACCGATTCCAAACTGCTGACCATCAAGCGCCGCACCGAGTTGTGTGAGGTGCTCGGCGACTGGGTCACGTCCTATGCCTTGGGGCACTCCTCGCCCCAGGAGATCGACGAGCTGGGCATGACCGCGGCGCTGCGGCTGGCGGCCGTGCGGGCCCTGGAGGGGCTGCCGGTCCGCCCGGACGCGGTGATCCTCGACGGCAAGCACGACTACCTGGGTGCGCCATGGCGGGTCCGCACGGTCATCAAGGGGGACCAGTCCTGTATCGCGGTCGCCGCCGCGTCCGTGATCGCCAAGGTGCGACGCGACGCGATGATGGCCGAACTGGGCCTGGAATACACCGACTTCGACTTCGCGGCCAACGCCGGCTACCCCTCCCCGACCCATCGCATCGCCCTGGAGGAGTTCGGTCCCACGCCGTATCACCGGGTCTCGTGGTCCTATATGGACGCGCTGCCCCGGTGGCGGCACCTGAAGAAGGTACGCATCACCCCTGAAGCAGCCGCTCTGGAGGCCGGTGGCCAACTCGGCTTCGACTTCTGAGCGATGCCGGGCATCAATTCGGTACCCGATGCGGTGTCCCGCACTTACGTTTGATAGACATCCTTTTATGCCTCTCATCCCCGAGGAGCCTCAGATTCACGAGAGTGTCCCGGGTCCCCGCGCAACTCCGGCCGCCGGCCGCACCGCGCCGACCCCCCGTCCCGTCCCTGGCCCCGGTCCCCGCCCCGCGCCTCCGCGCGGCGCGCCCGCGTCCAGTGCCCGTCCGGGCAAGCCCGGACCCGCAGCCCCGCAGCGTGGGCCCGTCGCCGCTCCGCCGGCGCAGCGCACCGGCCCGCCGCAGCCCGCTGCCGCCGCCCCTGCCGCCGCAGGCACGCAGCTCCAGCTGATACCGGCACCCGCCGACGGCGCCCTCGACGCCGCCGACGAAGCCGTCGATCTGCTGCTGGACTCCGGGCGTGCGCCGTCCGAGATCCTGGTGCTGACCACGGGTGAGCCGCACCCGTGGGCCGCCCATGAGCTGTCCTTCGGCGAAGCGTCGTACTGGGCCCAATACGACGCCGCGGACGATGTGTTCTACGCGGACGCCGCCGCCGAGCGCGCCAGCGGCCGCCCCGTCGTGGTCGTCGCCGTCAACGGTGGCACCGACGAGGTCACCGCCCGCGCGCTGCCCTCGGCGATGGCCCGCGCCGGAGCCCTGCTGGTCGTCTGCGGTGATCCGCAGCGGATCAACGGACTCCTCGGCGCGAACGCCTAGCCACGCGGCTCGCAGGCCGTCCTCGACCTGCGCCCGAAGCAGCCCGTCGGCCCTCCGGCCGGTCGGGCTTGCTCGCGTTCTCGGGACCTGGTGACCCCTGCACCGCCCTCAACGGGCCGCGGTGTGCCGCCGGGCCTCCCTGGCCCCGCCACCGGAGCGGCGGGGGCCCGGCCCGGCCGTTGGCGTACGCGGTGCGGACATCCGCGCCGGCGGGACGGGGGAGCCGTCCGTACGGGGCGAGGGCGTGTCGGGCGAGGCCGTAACCGGCGCCGGTGCATGGGGCGTTGCCACCCGAGGCGTCTGCGTACGGGCCGGCTCCGCGGGCCGCGGCCCGGGTCCGTACGGGACCGGTCCGGCGCTCCGGGACACCCGGGGCCGGCGACCGCCGCGGTCCTCGCCCAGCACCTGCCAGCGGTCCTGGGTCAGCGCGATATACGCCCCGCACCGCAGCCCGTGCAGGGTGCAGGCGTCGCGCAGGCCCCACATCCATGCACCGTCCGCCTCCGTCCAGCGCGGTTCGCCCTCACGGCAGTAGAGCAGCACGGCCGTCCGCACCGGGGCGCGCAGTCGCAGATCGTGCGGGACGATCCGGCGCAGATGCGCGAGCAGCACATTGCGGAACTCCCAGCCGTCGGGCAGCGCAGCGGTTTCCAGGAACGAGGCGCTGGCCGCTACCCGCCCGAGCGGATCGAGCACCGCCACCACCGCCGTCGACGTACCGGGGCGATGACGGTCGTGCAGGCCGGTGACGATCTCCCGGGGATTTCGCAGAAGCGGAATGCCGGCCGAGGCCCATTCGGCAGGCTCCAGCATCCGGCTCAGCCGGGCGGAGGAATCGGCGGACACGGAACGGGACGCATGCGGGGGCGGGGCGAAACCGAAGGTCACGGGTCCTCCCTTGGTCTATGCGTCCACGCAACGGGCGGCGGCGGCCGGGCGCGTGGACACCACGGCACGGCCCTGCCTGACCGTGAACGGCCGGTACGGGGAAGCGCATCCAATTCTTCCTGTCGTACACGCATGCGGCAACGATCAATTCCAGGCACCATCCGGAATCGCCCGGTGCGCCGTCAATATTCCTGCCCGCCGCAGCGGCCCGCGATGCCCGGCGGTCCCTTTCCCCCTCTCCTCCTGCTGGAGGTCTTTCCCTGCTCCCGCGCATGTCGTGCCCTCCTCCCACGGATGTCCTCGTACGCCCGCCCGCCCGTCCCGGGTGTTCGTACGGCCGTCCGGGGTGCTTGCAGGGCCGTCCCCGGGTGTGTGGCCGGCTATCCCTGGACGGCCAGGACCAGCGGAAACACCCCCGCGGCCCCCGCACCGCGCAGCAGCCGGGCGGCCACCGCCAGGGTCCAGCCGGTGTCCGCGTAGTCGTCCACCAACAGCACCGGGCCGCCCGCCGACGCCAGGGCCTGGGCCAGCTCCGGCGGCACACTCAGCGCGCCGTGCAGGGCCCGCAGCCGCTGGGCGCTGTTGCTGCGTGGAATCCGGTGGTCCGCCCCGCCGTCCACCGTGGCCACCGTCCCCAGGAACGGCATCCTGCCCACCGTGGCGATCCGCTCGGCCAGCGACCGGATCAGCTGCGGGCGGGTGCCCGAGGAGAGACAGACGACGCCCACCGGGCGGGCCGGTGCGCCGTCCTCTCCCGAGGCCCACCCCCCGGACCCCTTGGCCCAGTCGGCGAGCACCGTGACCACCGCGGCCGCCACATCGTCGGGCACCGGACCGTCCGGCGCCTGCGGGGCGAGCAGGGGACGCAGCCGGTTGCCCCACCCGATGTCGGACAGCCTGCCCAGGGCCCGGCCGGTGGCGGCCAGCTCGCCCGCCGGGATACGCCCCTTGAGGTCGAGCCCGATGGCCGGCAGCCCCGTCGGCCACATGCGCCGCGGCTCCACCTCCACACCCGGGCGCCCCAGTTCGCCGCGCGCCGCATCCAGCGACGCGGCCGACACCTCGGCGGTGAACCGCGCCCCGGCGCAGTTGTCACAGCGGCCGCACGCCACCGCCGCCTCATCGTCCAACTGCCGCCGCAGAAACTCCATCCGGCAGCCCGTCGCCCCGGCGTACTGCCGCATCGCCTCCTGCTCGGCCGCACGCTGCCGCGCCACCCACGCATAGCGCTCCGCGTCATACGTCCACGGTCGGCCGGTGGCCGTCCAGCCGCCCTTGACGCGGTGCACGGCGCCGTCCACATCCAGCACCTTGAGCATGATCTCCAGCCGGGAGCGCCGTAGTTCGACCTGCGGCTCCAGCGCCGGCAGCGACACGGGCCGGCCGGCCGCCGCCAGGACGTCCAGCGTCCGGCGCACCTGCTCCTCGGGCGGGAACGCCAGCGAGGCGAAGTACTGCCAGATCGCCTCGTCCTCGCGGCCCGGCAGCAGCAGCACCTCGGCGTGCTTGACCCCACGGCCGGCCCGGCCCACCTGCTGGTAGTACGCGATCGGGGACGACGGCGACCCCAGGTGCACCACAAACCCCAAGTCGGGCTTGTCGAAGCCCATCCCCAGCGCGGACGTCGCCACCAGCGCCTTGACCCGGTTGGCCAGCAGGTCGTCCTCGGCCTGCTGCCGGTCGGCGTTCTCCGTCTTGCCGGTGTACGCGGCGACCGCATGGCCCCGGTGCCGCAGGAACGCGGTGACCTCCTCGGCCGCGGCGACGGTGAGGGTGTAGATGATCCCTGAGCCGGGCAGCTCGTCGAGATGGTCGGCCAGCCAGGCGAGCCGGTGTGCGGCGTCCGGCAGCGACAGCACCCCCAGGCTCAGGCTCTCCCGGTCCAGCGGGCCGCGCAGCACCAGCGCCGTGTCGGCACCCTCGCCCGTCCCCAGCTGCTCGGCGACATCGGCCGTCACCCGGGCATTGGCGGTGGCGGTCGTGGCGAGCACCGGCACACCCGGCGGCAGGTCGGCGAGCATGGTGCGCAGCCTGCGGTAGTCCGGCCGGAAGTCATGGCCCCAGTCGGAGATGCAGTGCGCCTCGTCGACGACCAGCAGCCCGGTGGCCGCGGCGAGCCGGGGCAGCACCTGATCGCGGAAGTCCGGGTTGTTGAGACGCTCGGGGCTCACCAGCAGGACGTCGACCTCGCCCGCCGCCACCTCGGCCTGAATGCCGTCCCATTCCTCGACGTTGGAGGAGTTGATCGTCCGCGCACGGATCCCGGCCCGCGCGGCCGCCTCGACCTGGTTGCGCATCAGCGCGAGCAGCGGCGAGACGATCACCGTCGGCCCGCTGCCGCGCGCCCGCAGCAGCGCGGTGGCGACGAAATAGACCGCGGACTTGCCCCAGCCCGTGCGCTGCACGACCAGCGCCCGGCGACGGTCGGCGACCAGCGCCTCGATCGCCCGCCACTGGTCCTCGCGCAGGCGCGCCTCACCGCCGGGATCCCCGACGAGGCGGGAGAGGACGGCATCGGCCGAGGCGCGCAGGTCTTCGTTGCTCATGCCCCCATGCAACCCGATGCCACTGACAACGCGCGAACCCCCGCCCGAACCTGTGGAAAACCCGAAAACCACGTCACCGAGAGTTATCCACAGGGGTCGCGGAGCGACGGCCGATCGCGCGATCTTCGAGCCATGAATCCGCACAGCGAACCGACCGAGCCCCAGACCTCCGACACTTCCGCCGCCGATCCGACCCGCGCGTCCGGCACCCCGCCCCGCGGGTCCGCCGACCCGTCCCGGGCATCGGACCCCGCCCCTCGCGCCTCCGGTCCTTCCCCACGGCCCTTCGAGAATTCCGCCCGCCCCTTCGACGACTCCGACCGCGCCGCAGGCCCGACCCTCCCCACCGGCTCCCACGACCCCACCGACTCCAGCCACCGGACCGACCGGACCGACCCTCCCGGCTCCAGCGACTCCACCGATTCCACCGCCCCCTCCGGTTCCATCGACCCCTCGGCCGTCGCCGACGCCCCGCCTGCCGAGCCCCAGGTCACCTTGCGCGGCCCCGCCGAACTCGCCGACGCGCTCCCGTACTTGCTGGGCTTCTATCCGGACGACAGCATCGTCCTCGTCGCCCTGCACGGCGAACGCGGACGTTTCGGGGGCCGGGTCCGCCTGGGGATCCCCGCCGAGACCGCACAGTGGCCGGAAGTCGCCGACCAGCTCGCCGACTGCCTGATCTCCGCGGCGGACGACCGCGGCGAACGCCCCGCCGCCGTCCTGGTCTACCTCTGCCAGGAGCCCACGTCCGGTGAGACCGGCAGGGACGTCAGGGACCGGCTGCGCCCGCTCGCCCAGCGCCTGCGTACCGCCTGCGGCGCGCTGGACGTGCCCGTACTCGAGGCCCTGTGCCTGTCCAACGGCCGTTTCTGGTCGTATTGCTGCCCGGATTTCCGTTGCTGCCCCGCCGGCGGCACACCCCTGGCCATGCCCGGCACGTCCGTGATGGCCGCGGCCGCCGCCTACGCGGGTATGCAGGTGCGCGGTTCGCTCAAGGAGATGGAGGCCCGGCTCACGCCCCGCGGCGGGCGCCGGGGCGCCGAGCAGGTGAGGGCCCTCGACGCCGCGGCCGCGGCACTCCTGCCGCGGATGCTCCGACGGGGCGGCGCGGACGCCGTCCGCCGCGACACCGTCGCCCTGACCGAGACGCTGCTCCGCCGCTTTCGACTGGACCCGCCCGCGGGCAGCAACCGGTCCAGGGACGCCTGCGACGACGCCCTGCTCACCGACGAGGAGGCCGCCGCCCTGATCCTCGGGCTCCAGGACCGCCTCACCCGCGACCGCGCCGCCGAGTGGATGGAGGGCCCCGACGCGGCGCCCGCCCTGAGGCTCTGGCGCGCCCTCGCCCGCCGCTGCGCCGGAGGCTATCTCGAGCACTCCGTGGCACCCCTGACCCTCGCCGGATGGGTCTGCTGGTCGACCGAGGACGGGCCCTCGGCACGGGTCGCCCTTGGGCGCGCCCTGTCCATCGACCCCCGATACTCCTTCGCCGACCTGCTGCACCGTGCCGTCAACCAGGGGCTCGACGCGGAGCCGCTGCGCCGCTGTCTGCGCGAGCAGCGCAAGGAGCACGCGGCCGCCTCCCGCGCCGATACGGCGGCGCCCGGTGAGCGGGCGCAACCTCAGCCGGGGCCCCGGCCGAAGCCGCCCCGCCCCCGGACCGCCGACCGTCCTGTCAAGCCACGCGGCGGCGGCCGCCCGGGCGGCCGTCCCCCGGAAGGACGCGGCAGGCGCCGGGCCGGCCGGGACGGCGACCGGAGTCGGCGGTGAGCGTGCCGACGGAGTTCGGCCGGCGTGACCTGCGCGCCGGCCGGACCGTTCACGAAGATGGCGTAGGCCGTACGGAGCCCCGAGACCACCAGGGAGCGCAGAGCGTGCCAGGCATCGTCCCCACCACCCGGTCGGCCCGCCGACCGTCCGGCGAACGGCGCACCGCGCCGCCCCGGGTCCCGTGTCCCCAGCCCGTCCACTCCTCGCTGGTCTGCGTGGCGCTGCCGGGCCTTGCCGTCTCGTCCCCCTCGGGGCAGCTGACCGGCCAGGGCCTGGACGGCTACTACCGCGACGGCCTGCGGATCCTCTCCCGCTGCGAGGTACGGGCCGCGGGCGGCGAACCCCTCGTCGTCCAGGGGCGGTTGACCGCCGCACACCGCGCACGGTTCGTCGGCACGATCCGCAGGGCCGGGGAGCCCGGACCGGACCCGGACGTCCGGATGGAGCGGCTGCGCTCCGCCGACGGCACCGAGCGGCTCACCTTTCACAGCAGCGCCGCCCGGCCGGTCCGGCTCCCGGTCGAGATCCGTCTGGCCACCGACCTCGCCGAGCTCGGCGCCGTCGCCGTCGGGCTCCCCGGGCCCGAACTGCGCGCCGCCGTCCACGGTTCCGGGCTCCGCTGGTCGGCGCCCGGCGCCCACGCGGTGATCTCCGCATCGCCCGCACCCCAGGACGCGCTCGCCTCGGCGGGCCTGCTGCGCTGGGAACTGGACCTGCCGCCCGGCGGCCACCGCACCATCGAGCTGCACATCCGGCTTGGCCACGAGCCCGATGCACCCCCGGGCGACCGCCCGCCCGGCGGCCGGCGCCCCGGGAGCGTCCCGATCCCCGGCCCGCGTACCCGCACCCCCGCCCCGCGTCCGCGCGGCGACCGGCCGCCGCGCCCGTTCTCGCCCGCCCGCCTGGAGTGCGACGACCACCGCGCCGACGCCCTCCTGGCCGGCAGCCTCGACGACCTGTACGGCCTGGTGATGCGCGATCCGGCCGAGCCCGCGGACGTCTACTTCGCGGGCGGCTTCCCCTGGCGCTGCGGGCTCGCCCCGGCGGAGGCGCTGTGGACCGCCCGGATACTGCTGCCGCTGGGCACCAGGCTCGCCGCGGGCACCCTACGCACCCTCGCCCGTACGCAACAGGCCACCCCAAACGCGGAATTCGGCCGAATCCCCGGAGCCCTGAGGGACACCGGACCGCACGCCCCGCCGAGTTGCACGGGCATCGAGGCCACGCTGCTGTTCCCGGCCGTCCTCGCCGAGGCGCGCCGCTGGGGCCTGCCGGGCAAGGACATCGAGCGGCTGTTGCCCGCCGCCGAACGTTGTCTGCGATGGCTGCGCCTCGCGAGTGAGAAGACCGGCACCAGGCGCGGCGGCTACGTCCCCGACCCCGCGCCCGACGGGCCGTACCGCTGCGAGACCCAGGCCCATGCACACCGCGCCGCCCTCCTCGGCGCCGACCTGCTCGACGCCACCGGCTCATCCGGTGCGGCGGAGCTGCGGGAGTGGGCCGCGGATCTGCGCGCCCGGTTTTGTACGGACTTCTGGCTGGAGGACCGGGCCGGGGGCCGACCCGCCGGCCGGCTCACCCGCGACGGCCGCCCGGTGCCGTACCTCGGCGCCGGCGCGGCCCATCTCCTCGACACCGGACTGCTCGGCGGCGGCACCCTCGCCCCCGGTCTGCTGGACACCGCACAGACCGGCCGGCTGGCCGGACTCCTGGCGGGCCCCGCTCTGGACACCGGCTGGGGCCTGCGCAGCCTCGGCGCCAAGGAGCCTGGCTACAACCCGTTCGGCCACCGCAGCGGCGCGGTCCGGGTCCATGAGACCGCCGTCGCCGTCGCCGGACTGGCCGCCGCCGGCCACGACAAGCCGGCCGGAGCCCTGGCCCGTGGCCTTCTCGACGCCGCGGACGGTTTTGGCCACCGCCTCCCGGAGATGTACGCGGGGGAGCAGCGCACCGCCGGCGGCGCCCCCGTCCCGCATCCGGCGGCCTGCCGTCCCGCGGCGGTCGCGGCGGCCGGCGCGGTCCAGATACTGCTCGCGCTCGCCGGCCTGCGCCCCGATGTGCCCGCCGGCACGGTGGCCGTCCGGCCGCTGCGCAGCGCCCCGCTGGGCGCGATGCAGTTCACCGGGCTCAGTGTCGCCGGACAGCCGTTCGCCGTACGGGTCAGCAGGCTCGGCATGGCAATGGTCGAGGCGGCGGCGGACGGTCTGCAACTGGGCTCCTGACAGACATCAAGACCTGTTTATCGTCAGGCGGACGACTATGATCGCGGGCATGCCTCCCTACGACCCGTCGGCCTTTCCGCCCTTCGCCGTCACCGTCGACCTGGTCGTGCTCACCGTGCGCCGCCATGCGCTGTGCGCACTGGCCGTACGCCGGGGTGAGCCGCCGTTCCAGGGGCGCTGGGCCCTGCCCGGAGGATTCGTCCGGGCCGACGAGGACCTCGCGGACGCGGCCGCCCGGGAGCTCGCCGAGGAGACCGGCCTGCACGCCCAGTCCCCGGAAGGCCCGCCGCCCGCGTACGGCGCACACCTCGAACAGCTCGCCACCTACGGCGACCCCCAACGCGACCCCAGGATGCGCGTCGTGAGCGTCGCCCACCTCGTCCTCGCCCCCGACCTGCCCGCCCCGCGCGCCGGCGGCGACGCCCACAGCGCGCGCTGGGCCCCGGTGGAAACCCTCCTCGAACAGGACGGCACCCACGGCCGCGACGGCGAGATGTCGGCACCGCTGGCCTTCGACCACGCACAGATCCTCGGCGACGGCGTCGAGCGGGCCCGCTCGAAGATCGAGTACTCCTCCCTCGCCACCGCGTTCTGCCCGCCGGAATTCACCGTCGGCGAGCTGCGGCGCGTCTACGAGGCGGTGTGGGGCGTCGCGCTCGATCCCCGCAACTTCCACCGCAAGGTGACCGGCACCCCGGGCTTCCTGGTGCCCACCGGAGGTACGACGACCCGTCAGGGCGGCCGTCCCGCACAGCTGTTCCGGGCCGGCGGCGCGACGCTGCTCAACCCGCCGATGCTGCGCCCGGAGGTCTGATCCGCCGCATGCGGGACACGACCAGGCGCCTCAGCCCGGTAATTACGGGTAAATAGGACATATCGCGTTACCTTGGCCGGGTGAGCCCTCTCGTACCCCCACACGCCACCGAACGGTCTCACGCCCCGCGAGGGACGCGATGATCCAGGCCGTCGGACTGACCAGCGCCCCCCGCGGCGAACTCCCGCCCGCCGTCCACGACCTGAGCCTCGAAGCACGGCCGGGCCAGGTCACCGTCCTCCTCGGACCTGCCGCCGCGGGCAAGACCACCGCCCTGCGCCTGATGCTGCAACTCGAACGCGGCCGCGGCGTCGCCCTCTTCCGCGGCCGCGCCCTGCACCGCATCCCCAATCCCGCCCGCGAACTCGGCGTCCTCCTGGGCGACACCCCCGCCGACCCCTCCCGCACCGCCCGCGGGCATCTGCGCATGCTCAGCGCCGCCGCCGGCGTCCCCGCCACCCGCGCCGACGACGTCCTCGACCTCGTCGGCCTCAGCGGACTGGCCGAACAGCGCGTGGGCGAGTTCTCCCGCGGGATGGACCGCCGCCTGGGCCTGGCCGCCGCCCTCATCGGCGACCCGCACACCCTCGTACTCGACGACCCCGCCGAAGGCGTCTCCCGCCGCGAGGCCGCCTGGCTGCACGGCATGCTGCGCAGCTACGCGGCGCAGGGCGGCGCCGTCCTCACCACCTCACGCGACCCCAAGGAGGCCGCGCGCATCGCCGACCACGTGGTCGCCATCCAGGAAGGCCGACTCGTCGCCGATCAGGAAGCCGCCGACTTCGCCCACACCCGGCTGCGCCCCAGGGTCGCCGTCCGCTCCCCGCAAGCCGACCGCCTCGCCACCCTCCTCGTCGACGAATCCCAGCGCGCCGACCCCGCCGCGGACCCCGCCGGAGCCCGCACCATCGAAGTCGTCCGCGAGAGCGGCACCCGCCTCGCCGTCTACGGCAGCAGCTGCGCCGCCGTGGGGGAGGCCGCCTTCCGTCACGGCATCCTGGTGCACCAACTCGCCGACGAGGTCGCCGACACCGGACCGGTCACTCCGCTCGAACGCGCCGACGGCCGCACCTCCGCCGCGCTCCCGCCCGCCCCCTCGCCCCCGGACGGTGTCGCCCCCGCACTCACCCGAGCCCCGATGGCCCGCGTCATCCAGGCCGCCCGCGCCGCCATCGCCCCCAAAGGCGCGGACACCGTGTCCGACACCCTCACCCTCCCGATCATCGGCGTCACCGTCCCCGCCGCCCGCCCGGCCCGCTCCGCGGCACCGGTCGTCGAAGAGCTCGCCATCCCCCGCCTGCCCGCCCCCGGCCCCGCCTGGCCGCTCCGGTACGAACTGCGCCGCACGCTCAGCGACCGCGCCGGCCTGTTCGTCGCCCTCGCCACCGTCCTGGTCTCCCTGGGGCTGGCCCTGCTGCTCGCCGGCCGTGGCGCCGCCCCGATGTCCCGCGTCCTCACCGGCTGGCCCCGCCAACTGCCCTTCCCCCCGGCCGCACTCGGCGCCGGACTCCTCGGAGCGCTCGCCTTCGGCCAGGAGTTCCGCTACCCCGCGCTGGCTCCCGAACGCGGCACCGTACCGCGCCGCCTCGGGCTGCTCGCCGCCAAACTCCTCGTCAGCGGCGCCTCCGCGCTGCTCCTCGGGATCTTCCTGCTCGCCGCCGACGAGGCCGGCGTCCGCTACCTGTTCGGTCCGCATGCGGTCACCAGTGTCACCGAGTGGCCTGTTCTCGGCGTGGGTTGGCTGGGACTGCTCATCGGCTGTGCCTGGGCCGGCGTCCTGGCAGCTGGCGTATTCCGTTCCACCGCAACGGGGTTGGCCGCCGTCCTCGCCGTACCCGTCGTCGTACTGCCGCTCGTGCAGCACATGGTGACCGGGCCCACGGCCCGGTCACTGGTGGGACTCCCGGGGCGACTGGGGTCGTCGGCTCTCTATCGCTGGCCGTCCGGAATCGACCAGGCCGTATCGGTCGCCGTACGACTTACGACCCAACCCGTCGGCGGCGCAATGGCGTTGTCACTGGCCGCGCTGGTCTGCGCTTATGCCCTCACCATGCTCCGCGGCTGGGCCCGCTGACCGCCCACCGCGCCCGCTTCGCGGCCCCGTTGTTGCGCCACTGTCCGCAACTCACCGCAGGCGGCGCGTTTCTTTCCGATAAAGCGTCAATTGAGAGATGACGGACGATCACCCTTTCGTGTGCTTTTCACCAAAGACCTCAAGGCTGTTCAGGGTGTCGCCGACAAAGGATGCGTGAGTACCCTTGCGCACACCATGATGACCGCGGCTCGCCCCGGCGACACCGGCCTCGCAGGTCCGGGCGAGCTTGACCGCTACCCCTACGCCAACGGCGCCAATGCCGCGAACGCGCCAGGCGTGGACCGCGCCGAGCGCGTCCCGCCGGTCTGGGACGGCTCCGAAGCAGACATGGGCCGCGTCGGCCGCCGCAACGCCGGCAGCCGCGGCCGCGGCCTGCACGGCCAACTCGTCCAGCAGCTCGGGCAGATGATCGTCTCCGGCGACCTCGGCGCCGACCGCCCGCTCGTCCCCGAGGAGATCGGCCAGCGCTTCGAGGTCTCGCGGACCGTCGTCCGCGAGTCGCTGCGCGTCCTCGAGGCCAAGGGCCTGGTCAGCGCCCGCCCCAACGTCGGCACCCGGGTCCGCCCCGTCAGCGACTGGAACCTCCTCGACCCCGACATCATCGAGTGGCGGGCCTACGGGCCGCAGCGCGACGACCAGCGCCGCGAGCTGTGCGAGCTGCGCTGGACCATCGAGCCGCTCGCCGCCCGCCTCGCCGCAGGCCACGGCCGCGAGGACATCCAGCAGCGCCTCGCCGACATGGTCGAGATCATGGGCCACTCCGCCGCCCAGGGCGACACCGTGACCTTCGGCCGCGCCGACGCCGAGTTCCACACCCTCCTGCTCTCGCTCGCCGGCAACCGCATGCTCGAGCACCTCTCCGGCATCGTCACCTCCGCACTGCACGTCTCCGGCGGCCCCTCCGGAGGCTGCGAGCGCCCGATCGAGACCTCCGTGGGCCAGCACATGCGGATCGTCGACGCCATCGGCTCCGGCGACGCCACGGCGGCCGAGTCCGCGATGCGCCAGCTCCTCGCCGCGCACGGCGAGGCCGGCGGCCAGGGCTCCGGGACGCCCGTCGACCACGTCGTCCCCGCGCCCCGCGAGCACTGAAGCCCCGTACCCCCATGCGTACGGACCGTGGGTGCCACGCGGCCGGACGGCCCCGTGCCCCCCACGGGCGGGGTGCGTCGTACGCGATGACGGCAGTCGGGATCGTCGGATCCGGGGCGTCGCCCGGATCCGACGAGGGGCTTCCGGAGGATTGCATGTCATATGACTGGGAATGGGTGGTTATGGAGTGTGACTCGGGCCACGCAGATTGGGCGTAACGCTCTTCGGGGAAGCGCGATGACTTAAGAGGTGATAGCCGAGGAGGGAATACGGACGGCGTACATGACGCTGTTCATCTCCCCGGTTGCCCCTGCGCCGCCGGTTCATCCCCACCGGCGGTCGTCGGCTCCGATCCACACTGGACGGGGTCGGAAGCCGTTTCCATCGTTCCGAGAGGTTGTTCGTGTCGGCCAGCACATCCCGTACGCTCCCGCCGGAGATCGCCGAGTCCGAGTCTGTGATGGCGCTCATCGAGCGGGGAAAGGCTGATGGGCAGATCGCCGGCGATGACGTGCGTCGGGCCTTCGAGGCTGACCAGATTCCGCCAACCCAGTGGAAGAACGTTCTGCGCAGCCTCAACCAGATCCTCGACGAGGAGGGTGTGACGCTGATGGTCAGTGCCGCAGAGGCGCCCAAGCGCACCCGCAAGAGCGTCGCAGCGAAGAGTCCGGCGAAGCGCACCGCCACCAAGACCGTAGCGGCCAAGACCGCCACGGTGAAGAAGGCAACCGCCGCGGCCGCCGCCACCGTGGCGGACCCGGCCGGTGAGACCGAGCCTGCCCCTGTGAAGAAGGCGGCGGCGAAGAAGACCACCGCGAAGAAGACGGCCGCCAAGAAGACGGTGGCGAAGAAGACCACCGCGAAGAAGACCGCGGCCAAGAAGGACGTCGACGAGCTGCTCGACGACGAGGCGGCCGAGGAGACCCCGGCGCCCGGCAAGACCGACGCCGAGCCCGCCGAGGGCGCGGAGAACGCCGGCTTCGTCCTGTCCGACGAGGACGAGGACGACGCCCCCGCGCAGCAGGTCGCCGCGGCCGGCGCCACCGCCGACCCGGTCAAGGACTACCTCAAGCAGATCGGCAAGGTCCCCCTCCTCAACGCCGAGCAGGAGGTCGAGCTCGCCAAGCGCATCGAAGCGGGCCTGTTCGCCGAGGACAAGCTCGCGAACAGCGACAAGCTCGCGCCCAAGCTCAAGCGCGAGCTGGAGATCATCGCCGAGGACGGCCGCCGGGCCAAGAACCACCTGCTGGAGGCCAACCTCCGCCTGGTGGTCTCCCTGGCCAAGCGCTACACCGGCCGCGGCATGCTCTTCCTGGACCTGATCCAGGAGGGCAACCTCGGTCTGATCCGCGCGGTCGAGAAGTTCGACTACACCAAGGGCTACAAGTTCTCGACCTACGCGACGTGGTGGATCCGCCAGGCCATCACCCGCGCCATGGCCGACCAGGCCCGCACCATCCGTATCCCCGTCCACATGGTCGAGGTCATCAACAAGCTGGCCCGCGTCCAGCGCCAGATGCTCCAGGACCTGGGCCGCGAGCCCACCCCGGAGGAGCTGGCCAAGGAACTCGACATGACCCCCGAGAAGGTCATCGAGGTCCAGAAGTACGGCCGCGAGCCGATCTCGCTGCACACCCCGCTGGGCGAGGACGGCGACAGCGAGTTCGGTGACCTGATCGAGGACTCCGAGGCGGTCGTCCCGGCCGACGCGGTCAGCTTCACGCTGCTGCAGGAGCAGCTGCACTCGGTGCTGGACACCCTCTCCGAGCGCGAGGCCGGCGTGGTCTCCATGCGCTTCGGCCTCACCGACGGCCAGCCCAAGACGCTGGACGAGATCGGCAAGGTCTACGGCGTCACCCGCGAGCGGATCCGCCAGATCGAGTCGAAGACGATGTCGAAGCTGCGGCACCCGTCGCGCTCCCAAGTCCTGCGCGACTACCTCGACTAGCCCAACAGGCACGGACCGCCCCGCGAGCCCGGTTCCTCCCTTGTGGAGGGGCCGGGCTCGCGGCCGTCCGGGGTGCGGGGGACCTCCGTTTGGGTCACTCTGGGTGGGCGACCACTGTCCCCAGAGTCAGGAGTCCGTATGCGTCCGTCACACGCCGTTTTCGGAGCCCTCGCACTGGCCTTCACCGTGCCGACCGCTGCGACCGCGGACGAATCCGTGGTCGGCGGCACTCCGGTACGTGTCTCCCAGAGTCCATGGGCGGTCGCGCTCGCCTCCCATGACCGGTTCGGTGCCGCGCGCTCCGGGCAGTTCTGCGGCGGGGTGCTCGTCGGCAGCTCGACGGTGGTGACGGCCGCGCACTGCCTGAGCCGGGAGGTCCTGGGCGTGCCCTGGCAGCAGGTCGGCGACCTGCGGATCGTCATCGGACGCGACAACCTCTCCCGGGGCGGCGGTCAGGAACTCAAGCCCGCGAAGATCTGGGTGAACCCCGCATACGACAGCTGGACGAACGAGGGCGACATGGCCGTCCTCACCCTCCAGAAACCGGTCAGAAACCGGCCGATTCCCATAGCGCCGCACGAGGACACCGCCTACCGGGCGGGCAACGCGGCCACCGTTTACGGCTGGGGAGACATGACCGGCGAGGGCACCTACGCCTCACGGCTGCGGTCGGCCGAGGTCAATGTGCTCGAGGACGCGGTCTGCGCACGGGCCTACCCCGGGAACGCCGACGGAACGTACAAGCCCGAGTCCATGCTGTGTGCGGGGGAGCCGGGGGGCGGGCGGGACGCCTGCCAGGGGGACAGCGGCGGGCCGCTCGTGGTGCACGGGCGGCTGGTGGGGCTGGTGTCGTGGGGGACGGGCTGCGGCAAGGCGGGCAGCCCCGGTGTCTATACGCGCGCTTCGGCGCTGCTGCCCGTGGTCACCGGGCACGGGGCCGGCTGACGGACGGAGGGAGCCGCACATGGTGCCTGCGTCGGAGCGTACGGGTCCGGTGTCCGAGCGTACGAGTGCGGGCGGTCTCCCCGGTGGTGCCGGGAGGACCGCCCGCTGCACGGCCTTGGGCCGCTGCTCGCTCGTCGTGGATGCGAAGTGTCAGCGTTCGTCATCGGACGCGGACGCCGAAGTGGCGGTCAGCCGCTCCGTCTCGTCCTGTATTTCCGCGGCGATCTTCTTGAGTTCTGGCTCGAACTTGCGGCCGTGGTGGGCGCAGAAGAGCAGTTCGCCGCCGGACATCAGGACGACGCGCAGGTATGCCTGGGCGCCGCAGCGGTCGCAGCGGTCAGCGGCCGTCAGCGGGCTCGCGGGTGTCAGAACAGTAGTCACGTCGCCTCTTCTCTAGCTCGACGAGCTGTCGTACCAGGGTCAACATCCAACCAGGCCGAAAACGTTCCCGCTTATGCCTTTTCCTCGAAAAAAATTCTTCGAGGGGGCCGGGTGCTGCCGGGTGGCGGCGAATGAGCCGTATTGCGGTGGGTCTGATTCACGGTGTTTCTGGGTCCTGCCCTCCCGGCTGGCTTGCCGGTTGTTGATGAGGACGTGCCCGGAGCCTAAATGGTTCATGCCTGGAAGGGAACGTGATGTGCACGTCACTGGGACGTCATACTATCGAGAGATCGAACGTGTGAGCGAAATTCCACTACCATGGACCTGCTCACGGGTGGCGTCACATCGGCTCTACCAGGCCTCGGTACCCTCTCACCGGCGACACCGCCACAACCGAGTCCGCGGAATGCGGACTGCCAGAAATTCAGCGAGGAGCGAACCGCGTGACCGCCGAGATGTCCGTGCCGTCCACCGCAGTGCTGACCGGGGCAGACCGGGACGGGTCCAACTACACCGCGCGGCATCTGCTCGTCCTCGAGGGGCTCGAGGCCGTCCGCAAGCGCCCCGGCATGTACATCGGCTCGACGGACAGCCGCGGCCTGATGCACTGCCTGTGGGAGATCATCGACAACTCCGTCGACGAGGCGCTGGGCGGCTACTGCGACCACATCGAGGTGATACTCCACGACGACGGGTCGGTGGAGGTACGGGACAACGGCCGCGGCATCCCAGTGGACGTCGAGCCCAAGACCGGGCTCAGCGGCGTCGAGGTCGTGATGACCAAACTGCACGCCGGCGGAAAGTTCGGCGGCGGCTCGTACGCGGCCTCCGGCGGCCTGCACGGCGTCGGCGCCTCGGTCGTCAACGCCCTGTCCGCGCGCCTCGACGTCGAGGTGGACCGCAACAGCAAGACCCACTCCATCAGTTTCCGCCGCGGCGTCCCCGGCGTCTTCACCGAATCGGGCCCCGATGCCCCCTTCGACCCCGGCAACGGCCTGGTCAAGGGCAAGCGCATCCCCAAGACCCGGACCGGCACCCGGGTGCGCTACTGGGCGGACCGGCAGATCTTCCTCAAGGACGCCAAGCTCTCCCTGGAGAACCTGCACGCCCGCGCCCGCCAGACCGCCTTCCTGGTGCCGGGCCTGACCATCGTGGTCCGCGACGAACGCGGCATCGACGGCGCCGGAAAGACCGAGGAGACCTTCCGCTACGACGGCGGCATCAGCGAGTTCTGTGAATACCTCGCCCAGGACAAGGCCGTCTGCGACGTCCTGCGGCTGACCGGCCAGGGCACCTTCAAGGAGACCGTGCCCGTACTGGACGACCGCGGCCATATGACACCCACCGAGGTCACCCGGGAACTGGGCGTCGACATCGCGCTGCGCTGGGGCACCGGCTACGACTCCGCCGTCAGGTCGTTCGTCAACATCATCGCCACCCCCAAGGGCGGCACCCACGTCTCCGGTTTCGAGCGCTCGGTCACCAAGACCGTCAACGAGGTGCTGCGCGCCCAGAAGCTGCTGCGCGTCGCCGAGGACGACGTCGTCAAGGACGACGCCATGGAGGGCCTGACCGCGGTGGTGACGGTGCGGCTCGCCGAGCCGCAGTTCGAGGGCCAGACCAAGGAGGTCCTCGGCACCTCCGCGGCCTCCCGGATCGTCGCCCAGGTGGTGAGCCGGGAGCTCAAGGCGTTCCTCACCTCCACCAAGCGGGACGCCAAGCAGCAGGCCCGTTCCGTGCTGGAAAAGGTCGTCGCCGCCGCCCGTACCCGCATCGCCGCCCGCCAGCACAAGGAGGCGCAGCGGCGGAAGACGGCGCTGGAGTCCTCCTCGCTGCCCGCCAAGCTGGCGGACTGCCGCAGCGACGACGTCGACCGCAGCGAACTGTTCATCGTCGAGGGGGACTCGGCGCTGGGTACCGCGAAACTGGCGCGGAGTTCGGAGTTCCAGGCGCTGCTGCCGATCCGCGGAAAGATCCTGAACGTCCAGAAGGCGTCGGTCTCCGACATGCTCAAGAACGCCGAGTGCGGCGCCATCATCCAGGTCATAGGGGCCGGATCCGGCCGCACCTTCGACATCGACGCCGCCCGCTACGGCAAGGTGATCTTCCTCGCCGACGCGGACGTCGACGGCGCCCACATCCGCATCCTGCTGCTGACCCTCTTCCAGCGCTATATGCGGCCGATGGTCGAGCAGGGCCGGGTCTTCTCCGCCGTCCCGCCGCTGCACCGGATCGAACTGATCAACCCCAAAAAGGGCCAGGACAAGTACATCTACACCTACTCGGACAACGAACTGCGCCAGACGCTGCTTGAGCTCCAGCGCAAGAACGTCCGCTACAAGGACAGCATCCAGCGCTACAAGGGCCTGGGCGAAATGGACGCCGACCAGCTCGCCGAGACCACCATGGACCCGCGCCACCGCACCCTGCGCCGGATCAACATCGGCGACCTGGAAGCGGCGGAGAAGGCCTTCGACCTCCTGATGGGCAACGAAGTCGCCCCCCGCAAGGAGTTCATCACCAACTCCGCCTCCTTCCTGGACCGTTCGCGCATCGACACCTGAGCAGACCGCGGCCTCCACGGGGCGCCTGTCCACCCCTGGGTGGAGAGGCGCCCCGCGCGTTTTCCACCCGCGGCCCCACCCTGGCTCCGATCCGTCCGGACGGGTCCGCGCCATAGCGTCGGGACGTAGACCTTTCCGTCCCCTGGAGGCCCAGCTCATGAGCGGCGTGCTCACCATCATCGCGATCACCGCGGTGGCCGTGTTCGTCTTCGTCCGGCAGTTCACGGCGCAGCGCATCACCGCGACGGACAGGAAGGTGTGGCTGATTCCCGCGGTCCTGGCGTTCGTTGCCTGCCGGCAGTCCGGTCTCCTGGACCCCGACCACCAGGCCGCCTCCGTCGTCCTGCTCGGCGCGGAACTCCTGACGGCGCTCGCCAGCGGGGCCGGCTGGGCCTGGACCACCCGTATCTGGACCGACACGGACGGCACGACGTGGGCCAAGGGCGGCTGGGCGACGGCCGGGGTGTGGCTGTGCGGGATGGCGATACGCATCGGCCTCATGGGCGCCGCGGCGCTCCTGGGCGTCCACCAGAACAGCAGCCCGGCGATCACGCTCTCCGTGGCCGCGATGCTGCTGTCCCGCTCGGGCTTCCTGGCCTGGCGCGCCCGGACCGCCCCGCACACGTACCGTGTCCCTGTCGCAGGCTGACGCCCCCGCGCGCCGTGCAGCGTTCCGTACCGGCGGACCGCCGCGCCCCGACGAGCCGTTCCGCCCCGGCGAACTGTTGAGAACCGACGAGCCGTTCCGCACTGACAACCGACAAAGGACCGCACGTGTCGCCGAACCCCTGGACGAGCTGGCCCCTGAGGGAGTCGCTGTCCCGTGAGGGCCTCAGCGAGGTCAGACTGTGGATCGGCCGCGGGGTCCGTGTCCTGGTGGTGGCCGGCCTGATGTGGGCCACCGTGGCGGGGCGGGCCTTCACCGGCTGGGGCCTGGTGGCGGCCGTCGTCGGCATGGCCCTGACGGTGCTGGTGTTCCGCGCCTTCTTCCGTACGACGCTGGCGCGCCGACTGTGGCCGTCCCTCGGCCTGTTCCTCCTCCTGGAGGCCGCCGCCTACGGCTACTCGCTCGCCGGCGCGACCACGGCCGCGATCGTGCTGTGGTGCGCATGTTCCCTCAACGTCATGGAACGGATGCCGCTGAGCGTCGCGCTGCCGTGCTCCGCCGCCGCCCTCGCCGCGTACGCCGTGGTGAATCCCGACAACTGGCTGACGACCACCACGACCACGGCGGGCCTGGCCCTCGCGGGCTATGTCGTACGGCTGGACGCGGAGGCGCGCGGCAACGCCCATCGGCTGCTGGCCCAGGAACGCGCCGCCCGCAGCGCCGAGGCCGAGACGGCCGCGCTCGCCGAACGGGGCCGGATCGCCCGCGAGATCCACGACGTCCTCGCCCACAGCCTCAGCGCCCAGCTGGTGCACCTGGAGGCGGCGCGCCAGTTGATCCAGCGCAGCACCGACCTTGAGGCCGACCGCGCGCGGCTCCTGGAGCGGGTGGTCGCATGCCGGGGAATGGCCCGCGAAGGGCTTGACGGGACCCGTGAGGCGCTTTCGGCGCTGCGCGGGGACATGATCCCCATCGAGGACTTCCTGAGGCGTCTGACGGACGCTGAGGGCGCTCGGCTGGATGTGAGGGGTGAGCCGCGCACCGTGTCGGCGGAAGCGGGGCTCGCGGTCCGCAGGGTGGCCCAGGAGGCGCTGACGAACGTACGCAAGCACGCACCGGGCGCCCGGGTGAGCGTGCGGCTGGAGTACGCGGACGGCGACGTGGGGCTGGAGGTACGCGACACGGGCGGCGGAGGGGTGTCCGCGGAGCTCGGGCACAGCGGCTCCGGGTACGGTCTGCTCGGGATGCGGGAGCGCGCCGAACTCCTCGGCGGAACGCTGGAGTCCGGTCCCGACGAGGAGGGTTTCGTGGTGCGGTTGAGGGTGCCCGTATGACGGCGCGTACGACGGCACGCGTCGTGGTCGCCGACGACCAGACGGTGGTGCGCGAGGGAATCGTGATGCTGTTGGGACTGCTGCCGGGCATCGAGGTCGTCGGATCCGCCGCGGACGGCGAGGAAGCCGTCCGCCTGGTCGCCGAACTCGCCCCCGACGTCGTCCTGATGGACCTGCGCATGCCGCGCTGCGACGGCGTCGAGGCGACCCGCCGCATCCGCACCGCCCACCCGGGCACCCAGGTCGTGGTCCTCACCACCTACGCCGACGACGACTCGCTCTTCCCCGCCCTTCAGGCCGGCGCCCGCGGCTATCTGACCAAGGACGCCGACGGCGACGAGATCGTCCGGGCCATCGACGACGTCCTCTCCGGCGAGGCCGGCCTGTCACCGAAGATCCAGCGCCGGCTCCTCGAGCGCCTCGCGGAGCCCGAACCGGCCAGGCCCCAGCCCCCGCACGGGCCTCCGGACGGACTGACCGTCCGCGAGACCGAGGTGCTGCGCCTCGTCGCCGAGGGTCAGTCGAACCCGGAGATCGCCCGTACGCTCCACGTCTCCCCGGCCACCGTGAAGACCCACATCAACAACCTCTTCGCCAAGGCCGGACTGCGCGACCGCGCCCAGGCGATCCACTACGCCTACCGCCACGGCCTCGCACAGCCGCCCGGATGACCCACCTGATCCGGTGAAGCATCGGGAAGGAAGTGTCCCGGATCTTCCTTTCTGTCCATCCTTGGGCCCACGGTCAACAGTTCCGTGCAACAAGGAGTCTCCGGTGGACAAGCAGGACGACCGAGCGACCGCCGAGCCCCGTGACGTACGGGCCGGGCCGCACACCACCGCGCCGCTGTCGCCACCACCGCCGCGGTCCGCGACCCACGACGAGGTCTACCTGGCGGTGCAGCGCAGCGCCGCCTTCCAGGAGGTACGCCGCCGCCACCGGCGCTTCGTCGTCCCCACCACGGCCGTCTTCCTGGCCTGGTACCTCGCCTACGTGCTCGCGGCCACCGCGGCGCCCGGCCTGATGGCCCACCGAGTGGCCGGTGCGCTCAACGTCGCGATGCTCGCCGGACTCGGGCAGTTCGCCTCGACCTTCCTGCTCACCTGGGCCTACGCACGCCATGCGCGGCTGCGCCGGGACGCCGCGGCGCTCGACATCCGCTGGCGGACCCAGGACCTGACGCGAGGGAACGTCCGGTGACCGGCGACCACCGGACCCTGGCGATGGTCCTGTTCGGCGCGTTCATCGCCGTCACCCTGGCGATCACCACCTGGGCCGGCCGCCGCCGGCACGGCTCCCCCGAGGAGTTCTACGCGGGCGGCCGCCTCTTCTCGCCCATGGAGAACGGTTTCGCCATCGCGGGCGACCATCTGTCCGCCGCCTCCTTCCTCGGCGTCCCCGGCCTGATCGCCCTCTTCGGCTACGACGGCGTGCTCTACTGCGTCGGCTTCCTCGTCGCCTGGCTGGTCGTGCTCTTCCTCGTCGCCGAACTGGTCCGCAACTGCGGCCGGTTCACCCTTGCCGACGTCGTCGCCGCCCGGATGCGCGAACGCCCCGTCCGCATCGCCTCGGGCGCGGCCTCGGTCACCGTTTCCGTGCTCTATCTGGTCGCCCAGATGGTCGGTGCGGGCAGCCTGGTGGCGCTTCTCCTCGACGGGGCGGGCACACAGGCCCGCACCGGGATGGTGGTCGCGGTCGGCGCCCTCATGGTCGTCTACGTCGCCTTCGGCGGCATGCGGGCAACGACATGGATCCAAATCGTCAAAGCCGTGCTCCTCCTGGGCGGCGCGGCGGCACTCACCGCCCTGGTGCTGCTCCGCTTTCACGGCGACATCGGCGCACTGCTGAACACCGCCGCCCAACACAGCGGACACGGAGGCGAGTTCCTCGCCCCCGGACTCAAGTACGGCCGCACCTGGACATCGCGCCTCGACTTCATCAGCCTCGGCCTCGCACTGGTCCTCGGCACCGCCGGGCTGCCGCACATCCTGGCCCGCTTCTCCACCGTGCCCACGGCCCGGGCCGCCCGCCGCTCCGCCGTGTGGTCCATCGGGCTGATCGGCGGCTTCTCCCTGATGACCATCCTGCTGGGCTTCGGCGCGGCCGCGGTGCTCGGCGGCGACGCGGTCCGCGCGTCCGGCACAGCGGGCAACACCGCCGTACCGCTTCTCGCCCTCCACCTGGGCGGCGGCGCCGGTTCCACCGGAGGAACGGTTCTCTTCGCCGTCGTGGCCGCGGTTGCCTTCGCCACGATCCTGGCCGTGGTCGCCGGCATCACCCTCGCCTCGTCCGCATCCGTCGCCCACGACCTGTACGCCTCGCTACGCCGCCCCCGCGGCGCGGGTCGGAGCGCGCAGGACGGCGAGGTGACCGTGGCGCGCATCGCGGCGGTGGGCGTCGGCGCCGTCGCCATCGGTCTCGCACTGCTCGCCCGTGACCTCAACGTCGCCTTCCTCGTGGGCCTGGCATTCGCCGTCGCCGCATCGGCCAACCTGCCGGCCCTGCTCTACGCCCTCTTCTGGCGCCGCTTCACCACCCGCGGCGCGGTCTGGTCCGTCTACGGCGGACTGCTCCCGGCGATCACCCTGGTCGCCCTCTCCCCGGTGGTCTCGGGCACTCCGGAGTCGCTCTTCCCCGGACGGGACTTCGCCTACTTCCCCCTGGACAATCCCGGCGTGGTGTCCATTCCCCTGGGCTTCCTCATGGGATGGCTGGGCACCGTGCTCTCCCCGGAGGCCGCCGACCGGGCCCGCCACGCGGAGACGGAGGTCAGGTCCCTTACGGGAGCGGGCGCCGTCTAGGGCCTGTCCGATGGGTCAGGGTCGGGAAAGGCCGCGGCGTCTGGTGCACTCCGCTTCGCTCCGTCTCGGCTCTTCATGGATTCCTCGGAAGCCGAGCTGCATCGCAAGGCGCCGGAGCGTCTCGATAGCGGAGCTACTGGGGCGATTCGGCAACGCCGCGTGGGGGTACCCCCAGCGTTAGCTGGGGGAGTGCCGTGCCAGGCGCCGCGGGCCCGGCCAGGACCCATCGGACAGACCCTAGGCGAGGCGGGAGCGGCCGCCCGCGTCACGCGACCGGAACGACGAGGGAGGAGGCCCAAGTCGGTGAGTGGGTGTCGGCGACGGCCGAGACGGAGGTGACGGTCATACGCGCCGGTGGACCGAGCGGTGCACCACAACTGGCGGGCGCCGGCGCACCGTCGGCCCGCTGCTCCACCGCGACGCGCCAGGCACGGCCGTCGGTGTGCACGACCGAAACGGACCAGGCGGGCGCGTCTCCCGCGGCCGGTCCGCCGACGGGCGCCCGGTCGCCGCGCCCCGGTTCGGGCCGTACCGCGTCGGTCCGCACGACGTCGAGTGCGTCCGCCCGCTCCTCCCCGATCAGCTCGCGGACCGCGAGGTCGGCGGCCTGCGCCGGCCGGTCCCAGGCCGAGCGGCCACGGCAGTGGTCGAGCCTGATCCGGCCGTCGCGCGCCGCCTCCACGGCGTCCTTGACGAGAGGAGCCGACGCCCGCCCGTAGGCGTAGCCGTACGGGAGGACGAAGAGCGTGGGGGAGAAGCGGTGGCCGCCGATGTGCGTCACCTCCCAGGCTTCGGCTCCGCCGGCGGCGAGCTCGGCGGCCAGCGGTCGGCCGAGGAGCGCACAGCAGCGGTCCCGCTTGCCGTTGGTGCAGACGAGGACCAGGGGCTCACCGGTGTACGGGTCCCAGACGCCGCCGTGGTTCCCGGCCCCCAGCGCGGCGAAGTCCAGCCGGAGGACGTCCCGCGGGTCGGTGACGGTGGTGGTGCGGATCCAGGAGCGGCCCGGGGCGGTGTGCGCGACGAACAGCCGGCGCCGGGAGAGGTCGTGGCAGTCGGCGTGCCGTCCGGGGCGCCGGATGAGAGCGACGCGTACGCCCGTACCGTCTGCCGCGGCTTCCACGGCGCGGCCGATCTGCGGATCGAGGTGGCTGTGCGTCAGCGCATCGGCACCCCAAGGGCCCGGTTGCTCGATGAGCAGCCAGGTGCGGGCGGTGGCTGCGGTCCCGGCGACAGGCTCGGCCGATTCGCGGGAGGCGGTAGCGCAAGTGCTCACGAAGGTAAGCCTAACCTGAGTTACTGCGGAGGGCCTGTCGGACCGAGGGTGCCCTCGGTCACGGCAGCGGCTGTGGCGGGCGCGGGCCGTTGTACTGCCCGCGCAGACGCATGCGCAGCGGGCGTTCCGCGTACTCCTCCAGTGCGTGCGCGATCCAGCCGGCGGTCCGGGCGACGGCGAAGACGGTTTCGCCCGCCTCGGCGGGCATCCCCGCCGACACGGTCAGCACCGCCAGCGCCAGGTCGACGTTGGCGTGCAGTGCGGTGTGCCGGGCGGCGGTGCCGACCACCCCGCGTGCGGCCTGCAATGCCGACCGCGCCTGCGGTACGTCCTCCAGGAGCGCGAAGAGCGCACGGGCCCGCGGGTCTTCGCCCGAGTAGAGGGGGTGGCCGAGGCCCGGCATACGGCGCCCCGCCCGCAGGTGGTCGGCCACCACAGCGGCCGCGCTGCCGCGCTCCAGTACCTCCAGCAGCATGCGGTGGGCGAGCCCGCTCGCGGCGCCGTGCAGCGGGCCGTCCATCGCCCCGAAGCCGGCCGAGACGACGGCGTACGGGTGGGCGTGCGCCGAGGCGGCGGTGCGCACCGCAAGCGTCGAGGCCGCGAGGTCGTGGTCGATGAGCAGCACCAGGGCGGCGTCCAGCACGCGGAGCGAGGCCGCGTCGCCGGGCGCCGCCGTCAGCCGCGGCCACAGCCGTTCGGCGAGCGTCTGCGCGCCGGACGGTTCGGGGCCGTGCGGCGGCAGGGCCTCGACGAGGGTGGGGATGAGGCTGCGAGCGGTGTCGAGAACCGCGTCCTCGGACAGGTCGAAGCGGAGCGGGTCGGCGGCCGCGGCGGCGATCACGGCGACGCGTAGCCGGTCCATGGGGCCGCTGTGCTCCGGCAGCGACGCGGCGGCGCGGCGGGCCGCCGAGAGCGCGTCCTGCGGCGCCGTGAAGTGCGTGCCGCGACGCAGGTCGCCGGTCCACAGCCACTCGGCGACCTCCTCGTAGCGGTAGGCGGCGGCGAGCTCCGTGGCCTCGACGCCGCGGAAGTAGCAGCGGTCGCCTTCGATCAGCGTGATGCCCGTCCCCATCGCCCATTCGCCGCCGGCGCCCGACGGCTCCCGGCGGCCGCTGCGGCGCGCCAGGGCGTCGACCTCCTTCGCGTCGAAGGTGCTGCCGCGGCCGCCCGGTATGCGGCGGCTGGTCAGCTGGCCGCGACTCACATATGCGTACACCGTCTCGGGCTTCACGCCGAGCCGGTCGGCCGCCTCCCGGGTGCTCAGGCGCTGCTCGGACGTGCCATGAGCCCTGTCGTGATCCGCCATGAGGTCACCGTATCCGGCTCGACTGACATTGATTCAATCAATATTGACACGCATTGAGTCATGCATGGACAGTCGGATCAATGTTTGGGAGGAAGAGCGAGGAGAACCTGTCATGCCGACCACCGAGATCAACGCCCCCATGGACGCGCCCCGAGGGCTCGCCGGCGTCGTCGTCACCGAGACGGAGCTGGGGGACGTCCGAGGTCGCGAGGGCTTTTACCACTACCGCCAGTACTCCGCCGTGGAGCTGGCCACGGCCCGGACCTTCGAGGACGTCTGGTACCTGATGTTCCACGGCCGGCTGCCCGATGCCGCGCAGCTGGCGGCGTTCACGGCCGAAACCGCCGCGCTGCGCGGGCTGCCCGCCGCCGTACGGGAGGCCCTGCCAGCCATCGCCCGGGCCGGTGCCCACTCCGGTCCGCTCGCCGGACTGCGTACCGCGCTGTCGCTGCTGGGCGCGACGGCGGACTTCCGGCCGCTGTACGACATCGACACCGATCGCCGCCGCGCGGACGCACTCGCCGCCTGCGCGGCCGTACCGACCCTGCTCACCGCGCTGCACCGGATCGGTCGGGGCCGGCAGCCGGTCGAGCCGCGCGAGGACCTCACGTACGCCGCCAACTACCTGTACATGCTCACCGGCCAGGAGCCGGAGCCCGAGCAGGTCCGGGCGATCGAGTCGTATCTGATCTCCACCATCGACCACGGCTTCAACGCCTCGACGTTCGCCGCCCGGGTCATCGCGTCCACCGGTGCCGACCTCGCGGCCTGTCTGGTCGGGGCGATCGGTGCGCTGTCCGGGCCGTTGCACGGGGGTGCGCCCAGCCGTGCGCTCGACACGCTCGATGCCATCGGTACGCCGGACCGCATCGACGCCTGGGTGCGCGACCGGGTGCTGCGGGGCGAGCGGATCATGGGGTTCGGGCATGCGGTCTACCGCACCGAGGATCCGCGTTCCCGGATGCTGCGCGGTATTGCCGGGCAGTTCGGCGGACCGCGGGTGGAATTCGCCGTCCAGGTGGAGGCCGCGGTCGAGAAGCTGCTGGCCGAGCTCAAGCCGGGGCGGGAACTGCACACCAATGTGGAGTTCTACGCCGGGGTCGTCATGGAGCTGTGCGGGCTGCCGCGCGAGATGTTCACGCCGACGTTCTGTGCCGCGCGCGTGGTCGGCTGGAGCGCCAACATCCTGGAGCAGGCCGAGGACTCGAAGATCATCCGTCCGGCGGCCCGGTACGTCGGCCCGCCCCCGCCGCAGCCGCTGCCCGACGCCGCGGCCTGACGCATGCCGTGGGCGCGTGGTACGCCCCCACCGGTGGCGGGGGAGCGCCCATGGAGGTCCGTTACGATCGACAGCTCGTCCGCCGCCGGATCGTGCGGCCCGCCACCCGCTCCATGGAGGCGCCCCCTTGGCCACGCAACAGATTCCGGTCGTCGTGCTGGCGGGCTTTCTCGGGTCGGGCAAGACGACCCTGCTCAACCACCTGCTCGGTGCCGGCGCCGGTACCCGTATCGGCGCCGTCGTCAATGACTTCGGCAGCATCGAGATCGACGCGATGACGATCGCCGGGCAGGTGGACTCGATGGTCTCGCTGGGCAACGGATGCCTGTGCTGCGCGGTCGACACCAGCGAACTCGACACCTATCTGGAGCGTCTGGCCCGGCCCGCCGCCCGTATCGACGTGATCGTCATCGAGGCCAGCGGCCTGGCCGAGCCCGAGGAACTCATCCGGATGATCCTCGCCAGCGAGAACGACCGGATCGTGTACGGCGGGCTGATCGAGGTGATCGACGCGGCCGAGTTCACCGTCACCCGCACCCGTCATCCCGAACTCGACCGGCATGTGGGCATCGCCGATCTCGTGGTGCTCAACAAGGCCGACCGGATTGCCGACGGGGCGCGCCGGCAGCTCCTGGACACGCTCGCGGACCTCGCACCGGGCCGGCCGGTGGTCTGTACGGCCTACGGGCGGATCGACCCGGAGCTGTTCTTCGACCGTGGCGCGGGCGAGGACCGCGCAGCGGGCATCAGGCAGCTGTCGTTCGAGGATCTGCTCCGGGAGGGCGCCGCAGGGGAGCCGGACGGGGATCCGGGCCACCTGCACGACGGGCATCACGGTCACGACCACGCCCCGGGTGAGCCGTGCCCTCATCTTCATGCCGCTTACCAGAGCGTGGAGTTCACCTCGGGGGAGCCGATGAACCCGCGGCGGCTCATGGAGTTCCTCGACAGCCGGCCCACCGGCCTCTACCGGATCAAGGGCTTTGTCCACTTCGATGTCCCGGGCAGCCGGCAGAAGTTCGCCGTGCACGCCGTCGGGGACTTCCTGCGCTTCTACCCCTCGCCCTGGGGACGTGACGAGGAGCGCAGCACTCAGCTCGTGCTGATCGGCAGCGGGGTCGATGCGGAGGCGCTGCGCAAGGAGCTGGCGGCGTGCCGCGAGGCCGCGCCGGAGGAGACCTCCGAGCACAGCATGTGGGGTGTGCTGCGCTACGTGGCCGGCCGCGAGGAGTGACGGCGGGCGCCGGCCGGCCCCGAAGGACCGGCCGGTCACCCGCCGGCGAACGTGCCTACACGGGCCCCGCCAGCGTCGCCACCTGCTTGGCCAGGGGGACGCCCGAACCGTCGCGGCGCGGGTCCACGTCCGGCAGCGGCACCGGGGCGCCCTTGGCGTCGGCCGCGCGGACCGGAGCGGGGCCGGCCCAGGCCAGGGTCAGGCAGTCCTCGCCCTTCAGGAACCGCTGGCAGCGCACACCGCCGGTCGCGCGGCCCTTGCGCGGGTACTGGTCGAACGGGGTGAGCTTGGCGGTGGCCACCGAGTCGTCCAGGGTGCCGTGCGAGCCGGCGACCGTGAACACCATGGCGTCCACGGCCGGATCGACCGCCGAGAAGGCGATCACCTTCGCGTCCGCGCCCAGCTTGACGCCCGCCATACCGCCCGCCGGCCGGCCCTGCGGCCGTACCTGCGACGCCGGATAGCGCAGCAGCTGCGCCTCGCTGGTGATGAAGACCAGGTCCTCCTCACCGGTGCGCAGCTCCGCCGCGCCCACGATGCGGTCGCCGTCCTTGAGGGTGATGACCTCCAACTCCTCCTTGTTGGCCGGATAGTCGGGCACCACCCGCTTGACCACGCCCTGTTCGGTGCCGAGCGCCAGGCCCGGCGAGGACTCGTCCAGCGTGGTCAGGCAGATCAGCTCCTCGTCGTCCCCCAGGGCGAGGAACTCCGAGATCTGCGCGCCACCGGAGAGACTGGGCGCCGTGGCCGTCTCCGGGAGCTGCGGCAGATCGATCACCGCCAGCCGCAGCAGCCGCCCGGTGGAGGTCACCGCGCCCACCTCGCCGCGGGTGGTGGCGGGCACCGCGGAGACGATCACATCGTGCTTGACCCGCTTGGCCTCCGCGTCGAAGGGCACCTCCCCGGTGACCGTACGCGCCAGCAGCCCCGTTGAGGACAGCAGCACCCGGCACGGGTCGTCGGCGACCTCCAGCGGCACCGCGCCGACCGTCGTGCCGGCCGACTCCAGCAGGACCGTCCGCCGCTCCGTGCCGTACTTCTTGGCGACCGCGGCCAGCTCGCCGGACACCAGCTTGCGCAGCTCCGCGTCCGACTCCAGGATCCGCGTCAGCTGCTCGATCTCCTCCTGGAGCCGGTCGCGCTCCGACTCCAGCTCGATACGGTCGAATTTGGTCAGCCGGCGCAGCGGGGTGTCGAGGATGTACTGCGTCTGGATGTCGCTCAGCGAGAAGCGCTCGATCAGCCGCTCCTTGGCCTGGGCGCTGTTGTCGCTGGAGCGGATCAGGCGGATGACCTCGTCGATGTCCACCAGGGCGGTGAGCAGGCCCTCGACCAGGTGGAGCCGGTCGCGCCGCTTGCCGCGCCGGAACTCGCTGCGCCGGCGCACCACCTCGAAGCGGTGGTCGACATAGACCTCCAGCAGCTCCTTGAGGCCCAGTGTCAGCGGCTGGCCGTCCACCAGGGCGACGTTGTTGATGCCGAAGGACTCCTCCATCGGCGTGAGCTTGTAGAGCTGCTCCAGGACGGCCTCGGGGTTGAAGCCGTTCTTGACCTCGATGACCAGCCGCAGGCCGTGCTCGCGGTCGGTGAGGTCCTTGACGTCCGCGATGCCCTGGAGCTTCTTCGAGCCGACCAGGTCCTTGATCTTGGAGATGACCTTCTCGGGGCCGACGGTGAAGGGGAGTTCGGTGACGACCAGGCCCTTGCGACGGGCGGTGACGTTCTCCACCGTGACCGTGGCGCGGATCTTGAAGGTGCCGCGGCCCTTCTCGTACGCGTCCCGAACGCCGCCCAGGCCCACGATCCGGCCGCCAGTCGGCAGGTCCGGGCCCGGGACGAAGCGCATCAGGGTGTCGAGATCGGCGTTCGGGTGCTTGATCAGATGGCGGGCGGCGGCGATGACCTCGCCGAGGTTGTGCGGCGGCATGTTGGTCGCCATCCCGACCGCGATGCCGGAGGCGCCGTTGACCAGGAGGTTGGGGTAGGCGGCGGGGAGGGCCACCGGCTCGTGTTCCTGGCCGTCGTAGTTCGGCGTGAAGTCGACGGTGTCCTCGTCGATGGACTCCGTCATCAGGGACGTCGCCGACGCCATCCGGCATTCGGTGTAACGCATCGCGGCGGGCGGGTCGTCGTTGCCCAGCGAGCCGAAGTTGCCGTGGCCGTCCACCAGGGGCAGCCGCATCGAGAACGGCTGCGCCATCCGGACCAGGGCGTCGTAGATGGACGCGTCGCCGTGCGGGTGGAGCTTACCCATGACCTCGCCGACGACCCGGGCGCACTTGACGTACGACCGGTCGGGCCGCAGGCCCATCTCGTTCATCTGGTAGAGGATGCGGCGGTGCACGGGCTTGAGGCCGTCGCGGGCGTCCGGCAGGGCGCGGGAGTAGATGACCGAATACGCGTACTCAAGGAAGGAACCCTGCATCTCGTCGACGACGTCGATGTCGAGGATCCTCTCCTCGAAGTCGTCCGGCGGCGGGGTCTTCGTGCTGCGGCGGGCCATCGCGGCTGCGGCTCCTTCTGCTGCGTCTACTACCGATGTGGGAACTACACGGTCGGTCGGTCAGGACCCGTGAGTCGTCCGAGTCTGCCTGAGTCTGACGCGGACCATTGTGGACCGCCCCACTGACAACGCCGACCGCGACTCCCCTTTCCCGGCGTCAAGGCCACCGCGCACGCCCTGCGCGCGCCCTCCGTACGGGTCCGCTCGACGGGGAACTTCGCCAGATGTCGGCGCGGTTGCATACAGTGACAGGACTTCCTCGCAAGCGGATCGAAGGGACGTACATGCCCATGGGTCACACGGCCACAGAACAAGCCGGCTCCGGCGGCCTGACAGCGACCGAGCACCGGCTGGCCAACGGCCTGCGCGTGGTGCTCTCCGAAGACCACCTGACGCCGGTCGCGGCGGTGTGCCTGTGGTACGACGTCGGCTCCCGCCACGAGGTCAAGGGCCGTACGGGCCTGGCTCACCTCTTCGAGCACCTGATGTTCCAGGGGTCCGCGCAGGTGAAGGGCAACGGCCACTTCGAGCTCGTCCAGGGCGCCGGCGGCTCGCTGAACGGCACCACGAGCTTCGAGCGCACCAACTACTTCGAGACCATGCCCGCCCATGAGCTGGAGCTCGCGCTCTGGCTGGAGGCGGACCGGATGGGCTCGCTGCTGACCGCCCTGGACGACGAGTCCCTGGAGAACCAGCGCGACGTCGTCAAGAACGAGCGCCGCCAGCGCTACGACAACGTCCCCTACGGCACGGCCTTCGAGAAGCTCACGGCCATGGCGTACCCGGAGGGCCACCCGTACCACCACACCCCCATCGGGTCGATGGCCGATCTGGACGCGGCCTCCCTGGAGGACGCGCGGGCGTTCTTCCGGACGTACTACGCGCCCAACAACGCCGTCCTGTCGGTCGTCGGGGACATCGACCCCGAGCAGACGCTGGCCTGGATCGAGAAGTACTTCGGCTCGATCCCCTCGCACGACGGCAAGCAGCCGCCGCGTGACGGCTCGCTGCCCGACGTCATCGGCGCGGAGCTGCGCGAGGTCGTCGAGGAGGAGGTGCCCTCCCGCGCCCTGATGGCGGCCTACCGGCTGCCGCACGACGGCACCCGGGAGGCGGACGCCGCCGACCTCGCGCTGACCGTCCTGGGCGGCGGCGAGTCCTCCCGGCTCTACAACCGCCTGGTGCGCCGCGACCGCACCGCCGTCGCCGCCGGCTTCGGCCTGCTGCGGCTGTCCGGGGCGCCGTCCCTGGGCTGGCTGGACGTGAAGACGTCCGGCGGCGTGGAGGTCCCCGAAATCGAGCGCGCCGTCGACGAGGAGCTGGCCCGCTTCGCCGAAGAGGGGCCGACCCCGGAGGAGATGGAGCGCGCGCAGGCCCAGTTGGAGCGCGAATGGCTCGACCGCCTGGCCACGGTCAGCGGCCGCGCCGACGAACTGTGCCGCTTCGCCGTCCTGTTCGGCGACCCGCAGCTTGCGCTGACCGCCGTCCGGCGCGTCCTGGACATCACGCCCGAAGAGGTGCAGACGGTCGCCAAGGCCCGGCTGCGCCCCGACAACCGCGCGGTGCTGGTGTACGAACCCACCGAGCCGACCGCCCCGGCCGACGCGGCCGCCGACACCGAGAAGGAGGAGGCGGACCGGTGAGCGACGCCCCCACCCGCGCAGATTCCGCCATGACCGCCATGGAATTCCACCCCCAGCCCAAGGGCGGCGCGCCCCGGCCCTGGGCCTTCCCGGCCCCCGAGCGTTCGCAGCTGCCCAACGGGCTGACGCTGCTGACCAGCCACCGCCCCGGCCAGCAGGTCGTCGCCGTCGAGATCAACCTCCTCGCCCCTCTGGAGGCCGAGCCCGAGGGCCTGGACGGTATCTCCACGATCATGGCGCGCGCCCTGTCCGAGGGCACCGACAAACACGACGCCGAGGAGTTCGCCGCCGAGCTGGAGCGCTGCGGCGCCACCCTGGACGCGCACGCCGACCACCCCGGCGTACGGGTCTCCCTGGAGGTGCCGGCCTCCCGGCTGTCCCGCGCGCTCGGCCTGCTCGCCGACGCGCTGCGCGCCCCCGCCTTCCCGGACAGCGAGATCGAGCGCCTGGTCCGCAACCGCCTGGACGAGATCCCGCACGAGCTCGCCAACCCGGCGCGCCGGGCCGCGATGGCCCTGTCCAAGGAGCTCTTTCCGGCCACCTCCAGGATGTCGCGGCCCCGTCAGGGCACCGAGGAGACCGTCGCGGGCATCGACGCCGCGGCCGTCCGCGCCTTCTACGACGCCCACGTACGGCCCGCCACGGCCACCGCCGTGGTCGTCGGCGACTTCACCGGCATCGATCTGGACGCGGCGCTCGCCGACACCCTGGGCGCCTGGAGCGGCTCCAGCGCCGAGCCGCTGAAGCTCTCGTCGATCACCGCCGACGACAGCGGCCGCGTGGTGATCGTGGACCGCCCCGGTGCCGTCCAGACGCAGCTGCTCATCGGCCGTATCGGCGCCGACCGCCACGACCGGGTCTGGCCCGCACAGGTCCTCGGCACGTACTGCCTGGGCGGCACCCTGACCTCCCGGCTGGACCGGGTGCTGCGCGAGGAGAAGGGCTACACCTACGGGGTGCGGGCCTTCGGCCAGGTGCTGCGCTCGTCCGCCGACGGCAGCGGCGCCGCGATGCTCGCCATCAGCGGCTCGGTGGACACCGCCTCCACCGGGCCGGCGCTCGAGGACCTGTGGAAGGTGCTGCGCACCCTGGCGGCGGAGGGTCTCACCGACGCCGAGCGGGATGTCGCCGTGCAGAACCTCGTCGGGGTCGCACCGCTGAAGTACGAGACCGCGGCGGCCGTCGCGGGCACCCTCGCCGACCAGGTCGAGCAGGACCTCCCGGACGACTTCCAGGCGCAGTTGTACGCCCGGCTCGCCCAGACCGGCACGGTCGAGGCGACCGCGGCCGTCGTCAGCGCCTTCCCGGTGGACCGGCTGGTGACGGTCCTGGTGGGTGACGCGGCGCAGATCGCCGAGCCCGTGAAGGAGCTCGGCATCGGCAAGGTGACGGTCGTCAGCGGCTGAGACCCGCCGGGCCTGACGAGCTGTCAGCGCCGGTCGTCGACACGGCGACCGGCCGCACACCGGCTCCCGTGGTGCATGTCCGCCACGGGAGCCGTGGCATGTCCGAAAGGCGTGGCCGATTGCCCCTCAATTCTTGTGGCGTGGCGCACAAACTGCCGGTTCTGTTTGCCGAGGGAAAGTTGCCCCGATTAGCGTCGGTCCGGCTGTTCGTCACAAGACCGCCACAACAGTGGCACCGAACAGTCATCGCCGAGTCCCCGTACGGCGCGAGCCAGGGGAGCCGGGGACCCACACGTCCCTGGGGTGAATCGGGCGCCTCCCACGAGGGGCCCGTAGGAGACCTTCCTGCTCCGAACCCGTCAGCTAACCCGGTAGGCGAGAAGGAAGGAAAGGACAAGCCAGCAGATGGCGTTCACCCGTGCCACCGGGAAACATCGTGGTGCGAGCCGCACGGCTCGCCGGACCCGCAAGATAGCCGGTACGGCCTCCCTCGCGGCCACCGGCATCGTCGCCTCCATGGCCGCGCCCGCGCTCGCCGCCCCGGCGGCGGCGCCGGCCGAGAGCACCGGCCTCCAGCAGGCCGTCGTGATGGGCGACGAGCTCGCCGGACGCGTCGCGGCGCAGGCCGATGCGCAGGAGGCCGCCGCCGCGCAGGCGAAGGCGGAGGCCGTGGCCCAGCGCGCGGCCGCCGAGGCCGCGCGGCGCGCCGAAGCCGCCGAGAAGAAGGCCAAGGCGGAGCGGGAGGCCAAGCAGCGCGCGGCCCGCGAGGCGGAGCGCAAGCGCCTCAACGCCTTCGTCGCGCCCGTCGCCGACTCCTACGTCTCCACCGGCTACAAGGCGTCCAGCAGCCTGTGGTCCTCCGGCAGCCACACCGGCATAGACTTCCACGCCGCCACCGGCACCTCCGTCCACGCCGTCGGCGCGGGCACGGTCGTCGAGGCCGGCTGGGGCGGCGCGTACGGCAACAACATCGTGATCAAGATGCACGACGGTACGTACACCCAGTACGGCCACCTGTCCTCCATCGGGGTCTCGGTCGGCCAGAGCGTCACCCCGGGGCAGCAGATAGGGCTCTCCGGTGCCACCGGCAACGCCACCGGCCCGCATCTGCACTTCGAGGCCCGCACCGGCCCGGACTACGGCTCGGACATCGACCCCATCGCCTACCTGCGCGCGCACGGCGTCGACGTCTGAGGCCGCAGCGCCCCGGTGAAGCCCCGGCCGCCGGCCGGGGCTTCGGCGTACCCGGCGAACGGCAGGGGGCACGGGACGGGCGGCGGACGGCGGGGAGAGCGCACCCGCCGTTCCCGCCCCTGGCCAAAAAATATCCATGAATTCCGGGAGTCCGTCGGAAAAGTGGTCCCCGTCGAATAGAGTCATTCAAAACCCGCCGATCGGCGGCGTTTTCCCGGGGATTACGGCGGAGGCACGGACGATGCGAGGCCATCTTTCCGCGCATGCGGTGTGCACGGCGATTCGCGACGACATCGTCTCCGGTGCGCTCGCGCCGGGGAGCCGGCTGGTCGAGGAAATTCTCGCGGCCCGCTACGGCGTCTCCCGGGTCCCGGTCCGCGAGGCGCTGCGCACCCTCCAGTCGGAGGGCTTCGTCACCACGCGCCGGCACGCGGGCGCCTGCGTCGCCGAGCCCACCGAGCAGGAGGCCGCCGATCTCCTGGACATCCGCGCCGTGTTGGAGCCCCTGGGCGCCGCCCGCGCCGCCGTCCGCCGCAGTCCCGCGCATCTGAAGGTGCTGCGCGGTCTGGTACGGCTCGGCCGCGAGCGGGCGCGCCACGGTCACGCCGCGGACCTGCGCCAACTGGACGGCTGGTTCCACGAAACGCTCGCCCAGGCGGCCGGCAGCCCCAGCCTGACGGCGCTGCTCACCCAGCTGCGGCGCAAGGTCGAGTGGATGTACACCGTGGAAGGGGCGCCCCGCGCGGGCGAGTCCTGGGACGAACACGGCGCCGTGCTGGACGCGGTGGCCCGGGGCGACGCGGAACGCGCCCGCGCCCTGATGGCGGCTCATATCGAACGCTCCCTCCCGGTGCACCGGTTGCGCCGCCCCGCCCCGCCCGCCGTGAGGGATGCGAAACGGCCCGTCAACACGGCGCGCGCCCGCAATTAACATGCGGGCTGTATACAAAGGGGCGGGGAAAGAGCGCGATACACGGGGAGTGCGATACACGGGGACGGGGAAAAGAGCGCGGTGCGCGCGGCCCGGTGTGCCGTGTTTCCGGGTCATGTAATTGGCCGGGCAATTCCACCGGATTGATTCCCGGGTAATTCGGCCCGGAATTTCGGCGTGCCCGTACGGGAAAACTCCCGGAGTCGCCCGCCCCCGCCCCCACACGACAACGACCCCGCCACGGCGACCATTTCCGGTCACCGCCGCGGGGTCGCGGACAGTGCGAACGGGAGACCCTGACGGACTCAGACCGTCTCGGGCAGCTCCTCGAGGCCCTCGGCGACGAGCTTCGCCAGGCGGTCGAGCGCGGCCTCGGCGCCCTCGGCGTCGGAGGCCAGGACGATCTCCTCGCCACCCTGGGCGCCCAGGCCCAGGACCGCGAGCATGGAGGCCGCGTTGACGGGGGTGCCATCGGCCTTGGCGATCGTCATCGGGATGCCGGCCGCGGTGGCCGCACGGACGAAGATCGAAGCGGGGCGGGCGTGCAGGCCCTCGGCCCAGCCGACATTGACGCGGCGCTCAGCCATGGTGATGCCCTTCAAGTCGCGTGACAGTTGTCTAGACCATTCTTGCACGCTGCCGGGAGTGCTCCGGCAGCGCTCCGGCAGCGTTCCGATGTGACCGAGCGTACGCAGGACGGGCCCGTTGTCAGTGCTCCGCCGTACGCTTGTCCGCATGCAGACGCAGCCCGACCACGCGTACCCGGCCCACTGGGAGGCCGACGTGGTCCTGCGCGACGGCGGCACGGCGCGGATCCGCCCCATCGCCCCGGACGACGCCGAGCGGCTGGTGTCGTTCTACGAGCAGGTCTCGGACGAGTCGAAGTACTACCGGTTCTTCGCGCCCTACCCGCGGCTGTCCGACCGCGATGTGCACCGTTTCACCCACCACGACTACGTCGACCGGGTCGGCCTCGCCGCCACCGTGGGCGGTGAGTTCATCGCCACCGTCCGCTACGACCGGATCGACGACCAGGGCCTGCCCGCCAAGAGCCCGGAGGACGACCAGGCCGAGGTCGCCTTTCTGGTCCAGGACGCCCACCAGGGCCGTGGGGTGGCCTCCGCCCTCCTGGAGCACATCGCCGCGGTGGCCCGCGAGCGCGGCATCCGCCGGTTCGCCGCCGAGGTGCTGCCCGCCAACTCCAAGATGATCAAGGTGTTCACGGACGCCGGCTACACCCAGAAGCGCACCTTCGCGGACGGCGTGGTCCGGCTGGAGCTGGACCTGGAGCCGACCGAGCAGTCCGTGGCCGTGATGCGCGGCCGCGAGCAGCGCGCCGAGGCCCGCTCCGTCCAGCGGCTGCTCGCGCCGGGCTCGGTCGCCGTCATCGGTACGGGCCGCGCCCCCGGCGGCGTCGGCCGCTCCGCCCTGCGCAGCCTTCGCGACTCCGGCTTCACCGGCCGCGTCCACGCCGTCAACCACGCCTTCCCCGAGGGCATGGACCGCCTCGAGCCCGAGGGCGTACCCGCGGTCCGTTCCCTGCGCCAGATCGCCGACCCGGTCGATCTGGCGGTCATCGCCGTCCCCGCGGCCCACGTCCCCGAGGTGGTCCGCGACTGCGGCGAACACGGTGTGCAGGGCGTGCTCATCCTCTCCTCCGGATACGCCGAAGCGGGCCCCGACGGCCGCGAGCGCCAGCGCGCGCTGCTCCGCCTGGCCCGCTCCTACGGCATGCGCCTGATCGGCCCCAATGCCTTCGGCATGATCAACACCTCCCCGGCCGTGCGGCTGAACGCCTCGCTGGCGCCCCAGATGCCCGGCGCCGGACACATCGGCCTGTTCACCCAGTCCGGTGCGATCGGTATCGCCCTGCTCAGCGGGCTGCACGCGCGCGGCCCCGGTGACGGCGGCATCGCCGGAATCTCCTCCTTCGTCTCGGCGGGCAACCGCGCCGACGTCTCCGGCAACGACCTCCTCCAGTACTGGTACGACGACCCGGACACCGATGTGGTGATCCTCTATCTGGAGTCCATCGGCAATCCCCGCAAGTTCGCCCGGCTCGCGCGCCGTACCGCGATCGCCAAACCGGTCGTCGTCGCCAAGGGCGCGCGCCACCACGGCACCGCCCCCCTGGGCCATACCGTGCCCACGGTCCGTATCCCCGACAGCACGGTCGCCGCCCTGATGCGCCAGGCCGGGGTGATCCGCGTCGACACCGTCACCGAACTCATCGACGCCGGGCTCCTGCTGGCCTCCCAGCCGCTGCCGGCCGGCCCGCGCATCGCCATCCTGGGCAACTCCGAATCGCTCGCCCTGCTGACGTACGACTCCTGCCTGACCGAAGGGCTGCGTCCGCTGCGCCCCCATGTGCTGGCCCCCGGGGCGACGGCGGACGACTTCCGGGCCGCGCTCGCCGAGGCGCTCGCGGGTGACGGCTGCGATGCCGTGGTCGTCACTGCCATCCCCTGGGTCGGCGAAGGGGAGGACGCCGTTCCGGGCGTTCGGGAGGGCATCGCGCTCGCCGCCGCCCTCCGCTCCGCCGCCGCGGCGGATCCGGCCAAACCGGTGGCCGTCGTCCACCTGGCCATGGACGACCTCGCGCAGACGCTCGCCGCCCCGGGGGCATCCCCTGAACCGCCCGCGCCGCCCCGGGACGCGCCACCCGTGCCGCCCCCGGCCCCCGCCCGGCCCGCAGACCCCGGCCCCGTCTCCGTCCAGGCCCCGCCCCGGCCCCCGCTGCCCCCGTACCCGCCCCACCCGCCGCGCCCCCCGGCCCCGCCCTCGGCCGCCCCGCCGGCCGCGGCGGAGACCGCACCCCCGGCCCCGGTCCGCCGCCCCGCCCCCGTCCGGATCCCCGCCTACCCGGCCGCCGAGCGGGCCGTCCGCGCGCTCGCCGAAGCCGTCCGCTACGCCGCCTGGCGCCGGGACGCCGCCGAGCCGGGCCGCGTCCCCGAGTACGACGACATCCAGGAAGCCGCCGCCGGAGCCGATATCGATCGGCTGCTCGACCGCCACACCCCCGACCCCGCCGCCGGCCGCTCCGTCGCGCTGCCGCCCGCCGACGCCGAGGCCCTGCTCGCCCGCTACGGCATCCACGCCCGCCCCTCTCTGCCCGCCCCCGACCCCGACGCGGCCCTCCGCGCCGCCGCCCGCCTCGGCTATCCGGTCGCCCTGAAGACCACCGCCCCTCATCTGCGCCACCGCGCCGACCTCGGCGGCGTCCGCCTGGACATCGCCGGCGAACGCGAACTACGCCGCACCTACGCCGAGTTGACCGACTTCCTCGGCTCGCCCGAGGTGCTGCGGCCGGTCGTCCAGGCGATGGCGCCGCGCGGCGTGGACACGGTCGTCCGCGCCGCCATCGACCCGGCCGCCGGCGCCGTGCTCTCCTTCGGGCTGGCCGGCGCCCCCTCCCAGCTCCTCGGCGACCTCGCCCACCGTCTGATTCCGGCCACCGACCGCGATGTCGCCGACCAGATCAGGTCGATCCGCGCCGCCCCGCTCCTGTTCGGCTGGCGCGGCTCCCAGCCGGTGGACACCACCGCGCTCGCCGATCTGCTGCTGCGGGTGTCACGACTGGTCGACGACCACCCCGAGGTGGTCGGCGTCGACCTCGAACCGGTCGTTGTCGCACCACACGGCCTGTCCGTCCTGGGAGCCGCCGTCCGCCTGGCCCGCCCGCCCGCCACCACCGACCTCGGCCCCCGCCGCCTGCCCGTCTACTGAGGGTCTCGCGGGCCGGTGCGCCCCGTAAGATGGACCCCATGGCTAAGACCGGTACGACGACCCAGGGGCTGCGCGCGGCGATCGAGCGCAGTGGCTATTACCCGACCCTCGTTGCCGAGGCGGTGCAGGCCGCGGTGGGCGGCGAGGCGGTCGTGTCGTACCTCGTCCACCAGGAGACGACCTTCGATGCCAACGAGGTCCGCCGCCATGTCACGGTCCTGGTCCTGACCGGCACCCGCTTCATCGTCAGCCACACCGACGAGCAGGCCGCCGACGCCACCAGCCCCTCCCCGTACGCCACCACCTCCACCGAGTCCGTCAAGCTCGGCCGGATCTCGTCGGTGGTGCTCAGCCGGGTGGTCGCCAACCCCGAGTCCTACACCCCCGGCCAGCTGCCCCGCGAGGTCGTCCTCACCATCGGCTGGGGCGCCGTCGCCCGCCTGGACCTGGAGCCCGCCGCCTGCGGCGACCCCAACTGCGAGGCGGACCACGGCTACACGGGCTCCTCCACCGCCGACGACCTCTCGCTGCGGGTCAGCGAGGCGGGCGACGGACCGGACTCGGTCCGCGAGACCCTCGCCTTCGCCCAGGCACTCTCCGAGGCCACCGCCGCCACCAGCAGCACCCGCTGATGGCCCACACCGCCCCCGCGTGGCCCGAGCCGGCACCCCTGGACCCGCTCACCGCCCCCGTGCCGCAGTACGGCACGGGTTCGCTCGCCGATCTGCTGCCCGCCATCGTCGCCGGCCAGGGCGTGCGCGAGGTCGCCACCTCGATGGAGCTGGCCCCCGCCGACCGGGCCTGCGTGTTCCTCGTCGACGGACTCGGCTGGGAACTGCTGCGCGCCCACCCGGAGGAGGCGCCGTTCCTGACCTCCCTCCTGGACAGCTCCTGCAACGGCACCGGCCGCCCGCTCACCGCCGGGTTCCCCTCCACCACCGCCACCTCCCTCGCCTCGGTCGGCACCGGCCTGCCCCCGGGCGCCCACGGCCTGGCCGGATATCTCTGCGAGGATCCGGCCACCGGCGCCCTGATGAACCAGCTGCGCTGGCGCCCGTGGACCGACCCGCACGTCTGGCAGCCCTACCCGACCGTCTTCCGGCTGGCCGACGCCGCCGGCATCCACACCTGCCAGGTCTCCGCACCGGACTTCGAGCACACCCCGCTGACCAAGGTGGCGCTCAGCGGCGGCACCTTCCACGGCCGCCTCTCGGGCGAGGAGCGGATGGACCTCGCCGCCGAGCAGCTCGCCGCCGGTGACCGTTCGCTCGTCTACACGTACTACTCCGAGGTCGACGGCAAGGGCCACCGCTACGGCGTCGACTCGGACGCCTGGCGCGGACAGCTCCAGTACGTCGACCGGCTCGCCGAGCGGCTGGCCGAGCAGCTTCCGCCGCGATCCGTCCTGTACGTCACCGCCGACCACGGCATGATCGACATCCCCTTCGACCCCGAGTCCCGGATCGACTTCGACGAGGACTGGGAACTGCGCGCCGGCGTACGCCTGTTGGGCGGCGAGGGCCGGGCCCGGCATGTGTACGCGCATCCGGGGGCGGCCGGCGATGTGCTGGCCATCTGGCGCGAGGTGGTCGGCGAGCAGATGTGGGTGGCGAGCCGCGAAGAGGCCATCGCCGCCGGGTGGTTCGGCCCGCGGGTCGACGACCGGGTACGCGGCCGGATCGGCGACGTGGTGGCCGTCGCGCACGCCGACATGGCCATCATCGCCTCCGAACGCGAACCGGGGGAGTCCTCGATGGTCGGCCTGCACGGCTCCATGACCCCGGCCGAGCAGCTGGTACCCCTCCTGGAAGTCCGTACCTGACCCCCGCGGTCCCCGTCCGTCCCCTCCCAACGAGCCCGAAAGGCCCGCTACTTCCCATGCCCGAGCTGGTGTTCTTCTCCGGGACGATGGACTGTGGAAAGTCGACTCTGGCGCTCCAGATCGAGCACAACCGCTCGGCGCGCGGGCTGAAAGGCTTGATCTTCACGCGTGATGACCGTGCGGGGGAGGGGAAGCTGTCGTCGCGTCTGGGGCTGGTGACGGATGCGGTGGAGGCGGCTCCGGGAATGGATCTCTACGGGTATCTCGTGGAGCAGATGACGTACGGCGGCAAGGTCGATTACGTCATCGTGGACGAGGCCCAGTTCCTCGCGCCCGACCAGATCGACCAGCTGGCGCGGATCGTGGACGACCTTGCCCTCGACGTCTTCGCCTTCGGCATCACCACGGATTTCCGTACGAAGCTCTTCCCGGGGTCTCAGCGGCTGATCGAGTTGGCGGACCGGGTGGAGACGTTGCAGGTCGAGGCGATGTGCTGGTGTGGTGCTCGGGCCACGCACAATGCCCGTACGGTGGGCGGCGAGATGGTGGTCGAGGGCGAGCAGGTCGTGGTGGGGGACGTGCAGCGGTCGGCGGAGGAGGTCGGGTACGAGGTCCTGTGCCGACGCCATCACCGTAAGCGGATGACGAGCGCTGCGGCGCGAGCGGTGGCGCTGTCGCCGGACGTGCTGCCGGTCACCTCCGACTGAGGCCGGCAGGTGCACCTGCGCCGGCGCCCACGCTTCGGAAAGGCGGCCATGCCCGTCATGATCTGTGGGGTCTTCTTGGCGGCATGCGGCGCCAAGTCGCAGCGACACCGGGGATACGGGGAGCGGGGGGTGGCCGGGAGGCTGATGTGCCGATGCGACGCACCTGCGGGACTCGGCGCACCGCAGCGGCCTTGCCGCACATGACCGTCCGGCTCTCCGCTGGTGGGCCCCGCTGGGGGCATGATCTCCACAAAGACTGCCCGCTCCGAGTCGTCGAGTTCCGGTTCAACGTCTGACGCCCGCCGTGGCATCGACCTGGCGATCTGGTAAACGCGCAGGTCACAATGGGGCCAGCTTCCTCCGGGGCCGAACCCGTTGCGGTACCGGTTGCCGGATCGGAGCTGGGTGCGGCTGGCGGCTCGTCGGTCGGCCAGGGGCGTGTCCGGCTGCGGATTTCGGCGTGGACGGGGCGCTGCGAGGCGGTCGGAATCGGAGCGGGGAGTGGTGGCGCCGCTGTGTGTGGATGCTGGAAGGGCTGACCTGGGGCCTGTAGGGACGGCGGTTGCACGGTTGCACGGTTGCGCCTCGCGGGTCCGGTGATGGAGCCTCGGAGTCCATGAGGCAGGACCGGGGGTGTACCGGCGGCCGGTGCGGGCCAGAGCGCGGATCTCCGTAGCCACCGGCGGGGACTAGGCTGGCGGGGCATCAAGTGCCCAGGCCGAGCAGGGTGGAAGAACCATGGGTGGCCTCACGGAGGCGAATCTGAGGGAGCTGGCCGGTGCCCGTTCCTTCGAGCGCGGGCGCGGATATCTGGATGCGGTGTCCGGGGTCGAGGTCGGTGACGGATGGATCGGCGCGAGTGTCCACGGCACGGAACGGTACGAGGTGGAGCTGACCCTGGACGGGCCCGGCGGGCTGACCGGCGAGTGCGACTGCCCGTTTGGCCTTGAGGGCAACTTCTGCAAGCACCTGGTCGCCCTCGGCCTGACGGTGCTCGCCCGGCCGGAGAGCCTGCCGCGGCAGCGGAAGGCGGCACGGGACCGGGCGCAGGACCTCGACGGGTGGCTGGCCGCCCTGTCCAAGGGCGAGTTGCTCGCCCTGGTGCGGGAACAGATCGGCGAGGACCGGCAGTTGCGGCGCCGCCTGGAGCTGCGGGCCGCGAGCGCCCGCGGGGATCTCGCCGCGGTCCGGGCCCGTATCCGGGAACTGCTCGACATCGGCCCGTTCGCACAGTACGGGTACGTCGAGTACGCGGATGCCCGCGCCTATGCGGACCAAGCCGGGCAGGCGATGTCGGCGATCGGCGCGCTCATCGGCTCCGGACGGGCGGCCGACGCGGTCGTCTTGGTGCGGGAGGCGATGAGGATGCTGGCCCAGGCGGTGGAGAGCGTTGACGACTCCGACGGATGGCTCGGCCAGGTCGGCACCGGCCTCGCCGACGCCCACCTCGACGCGTGCCGTGCGGCGCGCCCCGACGCGGTGCAGCTCGCGCGCTGGTTGGTCGGCCATGCCCTCGGCGAGGCGGACGACGGCCTCACCGACATCGATCCGCTCGACTATGAGGACGTTCTCGGCGAAGAGGGCATGGCTGCCCTGCGGAAGTTGGCGGTCGAGGCATGGCAGGGCAACCGCCGCGGCTGGGCGGAGAAGTGCCTGATGGAGCGTCTGGCCAAGGCGGGAGGCGACGTCGACGCGGTGATTGCGGTGCATGCGGCCGACCTCGCACCGAACGGTCACACGCACTTGGTCATCGCTCGCGAGCTGGACATCGCCCGGCGCCCCGGCGACGCCCTGCACTGGGCGGAACGCGGTATCCGGGAGGTCCGGGACCTCGCTGACGTCGACACCGCCCTTGTCGACTACCTCTGCGACCGCTACGCGCAGGTGGGCCGGACCGGCGACGCGGTCGCCCTGCGCCGCGACCACTTCGGCGCCCGCCGCACGCTGCTCACGTACCAGCAGTTGCGCGCCGCTGCCCGGGCCGCGGACTGCTGGCCGGCCGAGCGTGAGGGCGCGCTGGCCGTGCTGCGTGCCGACGCGGGGCAGCGGCAACTGGGCTGGTACGGCGGCTCCGTACTGGTCGATGTCCTGCTCGACGACAAGGACGTCGACGCCGCCTGGCGGGCCGCCACCGGGACCGGCGCCCATGACCGGCAGTGGCTCACCCTCGCCGACCAGGTCCGTGCCACCCGCCCCGCCGACGCGCTCGGTGTCTACCTGCGCCTGGCGGAGCCGCTGACCGAGCAGACCGGCAACGTGGTCTACGAGCAGCTCGTCAGCCTGCTGCTGAGCATTCGGGACTGCCACCGCCGCCTGGGAATGCCCGAGGAGTTCACCGAGTACGTCACCGCCCTGCGTACCGCCCAGAAACGCAAGCGGAACTTGATGTGCTTGATGGACGAGCACCATCTGTGAGCCGGACGATGCTTCGGAGGTCCCATCCGCCGCACACGCCTCTGCCGCCGGATGGCGCTCCGTGAGCCGCACGCCGACGGCGATCGCCGACGGGTACCTCTCGCTTCCGGCTTACGTCCGATCGGTGAGCTGGAATAAGGCCGCATAGCCATGGGGATGTCGCCCCGTCAGTTAGCAGATACAGACCCGGAATTAAATGTTCCGATGTACGTCACCACGTACATCGGAAAGATCCTTGTCCGCCCGCGGCGGCATGACCTATGGTGCTGATCATGCACATATCCTTCATCTGTACCGGGAATATCTGTCGCTCACCCATGGCGGCACTCGTGTTTCAGGTACACCTGCGAAAGGCCGGAATCGCTGACCGCGTCTCTGTGACCAGCGCGGGGACAGGCGCCTGGCATACAGGAAAGCGTATCGACGAACGCGCTGCCCATGTATTGTCCGCACGCGGATATCCGGTCCATCACGTAGCTGCCCAATTAGGGCAGCGCGACCTCGACGCGAATCTGTTTGTGGCGATGGACTCCAGTCACGTAGCTGCGTTGAAAGAGCGCCTCAGGGCGGCAGAGTGCAGCGAAGTTCCGGAGGCGGATGAACGAATCCGACTGCTGCGGTCGTTTTCTCCGGAATAGTGAAGGTCACGACGCCGAAGACGATGTGCCCGACCCCTACTACGGGCGGGAAGCGGACTTCGTCGAGGTCCTGGCGATGATCGAAGCCGCGATGCCGGGCCTGGTCGAGTGGGTGCGGTCCAGGCTGGGGAACGAGCCGTTCGAGGAGTTCGATCCTCGGAGGTCCGACGCTCATGCATCCGCCTGGAGCGTCCGCGATACGCAGGACCTGCCGGCGCAACGGGACAGAGCCGACCGCCTCGGTGAACAGGAAAACCCGGAGCTCGCCGCCACGGCCCTCAGTGAACTGCTGCCTGTCTTCGAGCGCGTATACGGTCCGGAACACCTGGAAACTCTCATCACGAGGGATATCCACGCGCATTGGCTGGCTGAAGGCGGCAATTTTCTCACGGCGCTCCACGCCTTCCGTGCGTACCTCCCCGATTGGGAACGAATCGCAGGACCGGAACACCCCGGAACCCTGCACTGCCGCCAGAACATCTCCTACTGGACGGGCGAGTCGGGCGACTTCGACCAGGCCGTCGAATTGAGCAGGGAGCTCCTCCCGCTACGTGCGCGGGCACTCGGACCGATGCATCCCGATACCCTGCTGACCAGGCACCGCCTCGCATACTGGATCGGCGAGGGAGGCGACCCCGCCACCGCTCTGGTGCAGTTCCGCGAACTGCTGGACATTCGTATCGAGCACCAGGGACCCGAGCATCCGGACACCCTGACCACCCAGCACGAAATCGCGCGCCGGACCGGCGAAATCGGCGAGGCCGAAAAGGCGGCGGAGCTGTTCGAGGAGCTCGTACCCCGGCGTGAGCGTGTCCTGGGACCCCGGCATATCAGCATGCTGACGACGCGTCACGAATACGCCAAGTGGATCGGCGAGGCGGGGGCACCCGACAAGGCGCTGGCCATGCTGCACGACTTGTGGCCCGTGCGTAAGGAGGTCCAGGGCGTGCACCACCCCCGGACCTTGCTCACCCAGCATGAGCTGGGCCGATGGACGGCGGTGACGGGCGACCGGAACGCCGCGCTGCCCATCGTGCAGGACGTGCTGCACGCACGGGACCGTGTCCTGGGACCGAATCACCCGCACACGCGGCTGACCCGTGACCTGCTCACGGGCCTCGGTGTCCGCTGACGATCACTACGCTCTCTCCGGGCGCCGCTCCCCGCACAGCACGCGTCAACGCCTCGGACGACTAACCAGCAATCCGCGCATGCACTCCGAGGGACACCCATGTCGTCGGGCACCCAAATGTCGGCAACAGGCCCTCTGGCGAGCGGGAAATACGACACGGAGGCGAACGCACATGACGCTCAGCGGGCGCAAGGTCCTCATCACGGGCGGCTCCGCCGGCATCGGCGCGGCGACAGCCCGTGCCCTGACGGACCAGGGGGCACGCGTCGCCGTCCTCGCCAGGGACGGCGAACGGCTCCGGGCGATCGCGCACGATGTCGGCGCTCTGCCCGTTCCAGCAGACCTCCGTGACCCCGATGCGGTTCCACAGGCCGTCGAGGCCGCCGCCGGCGAACTCGGTGGCCTGGACGCTCTGGTGAACAATGCCGGGAGCTTTCGGCTCGGAGCGGTCCATGACGGCCGCTACGCCGACTGGCGGGAAATGGTCGAGCTGAACATCCTCGGTCTGCTCGCTGCTTCCCAGGCCGCCGTCCCTTTCCTGGCGCGAAGCGGATCCGGGCAGCTGATCAATATCAGTTCCATGAGCGGGCGAGGCGGGGCCGGGGCGGTAACGGGTGTCTACGCGGGCACAAAACACGCGGTACACGCCATCAGTGACGGTCTTCGTGACGAGCTGCACGGCCACGGGATACGGGTCACGGTGCTCTCACCCGGCATGGTGCTGACCAACCGCGGTGAGTACATCAGCGATCCTCAGCTGCGCGACGTCACGGCGCGCTGGCATGAGCAGCAGGGGCTGGACCCCGCGGACGTTGCCGCACAGGTCTGCCACGTCCTTGCTGCGCCTCCCGACGTGCACCTGGTCGAGATCGCCCTCATCTCCGCACGGCAAACACCCTGATGAGAAACGCCTCCTCGGCCGCTACCGGCTACCGCGCACTGCTGCGATCCTCGGCTGTCTCGGCGCTCGGTGACGGCGTCCGCTTCGCCGCCCTGCCGCTGCTGGCCGTCGCTCTCCTGGACAACCCGTTCCAGGTCACCGTCCTCACCGCGGCCGGAACCGCACCCTGGCTGCTGGTGGCCCTGCCGGCCGGGGTCTATGTGGACCGCCTCGACCTGCAACGCGTCATGATCTTCGCCGACCTGCTGCGCTGCACGGTGCTCATCGTGGCGGTCGCGCTCCTCCTCACCGCACGCCTCACCTTCTGGCCACTGGTGGCCCTGGCGTTCATCCTCGGTGTCGGCGAGGTGCTCTTCGACTGTGCCGCACAGGCCCTGCTGCCGGGTCTGGTGACTGGCGAACGTCTGGAGAGGGCCAACGGCCACCTCTACGCAACGCAGACCATCGGCCGCGATCTCATCGGGCAAGCACTGGGCGGAATCCTCTTCGCGGTGAGCAGATTTGTGCCGCTGCTGGTCGATGCGGTGTCCTTCCTGTGCTCGGCGCTGCTGCTGCGCAGGGTCCGCGCGACACAGCGGCAGTCCTCCCCGTCCCCACGGTCCGGTCACCTCGCGCGTGAGATCGGCGAGTGTCTCCGATACCTGTCGAGGCATCGCGTCCTGCTGAAGCTCACTGCCGCAGCGACGCTGGTGAACACCGTCTACATGGGACAACTGGCCGTGCTGATCCTTCTGGTGCGGCAGGAACTGCACCTGCCCGCCGCCCTGTACGGTGTGCTGCTCACCGTCGGCGCACTGGGCGGCGTAGCGGCCAGCATGACGGCATCGCATCTCATCGAGGCCCTCGGCCGCAGGGCGATTCTCACCGGTGGCCTCCTGGTCCTGGCCCTGTCGGGACTCGGCATCGCCGCAACGAGAAACATCTACCTCGTGGCCTTCGCGTACTTCCTCTCGGTGTACGCGATCACCTGTTGGACGGTCATTTCCGTTTCCCTCCGCCAGGGAATGGTTCCCGACCGGCTCCGCGGACGTAGCGTCAGCGTGGATCGCCTCTTCACCTGGGGAACGAATCCGTTCGGCGTACTGGGCTTCGGAGCCGTCAGCCAACTGTGCGGGCCACGGGCGGCGTTCGCATTCGGCAGCGTATGCGCCATGACCGCACTGGCCGTCATGGCCACTGCCGTCCGTTCCGTCCCGGACCGTATCGGTGCCCCATGGCCCCCGCCATGCGAAGTGCCGACCGGCCGCAAGGCGCGCGGCCATCTCGCGCGCACCGCTGACCACCCGTACGGTCATGGTGATACGAGTCCTTGAATCCGGCTCGTTCGCCAAGCCGGGCTCGCCGTGTTCGGCGACCTCGGTCTGGACCGACATTCCGAGAGCATCGTCACATCACGGAAAGTGAGCCCCAAGCCGTGGCGCGACATCGGCCTCCACCACCGGTCGTGGTCGTGAAGGCCGACGTCGTCGTGCGGGGCGGGTATCGGGTGTCGTCCCGATGCCGCCCGGGGGAGCCGGACGCCCCTACCCAGTGGCACCAGCGCCATACCGTCGGCGCACCGTCCCATCGCCGCGTCCGGCGCACCGTCCGGCCCGCCGCGTCCTCAGGTGAGGGGGAGCAGGGGGCCGAAGGCGTTCAGCAGGTCGCGCAGGGCGGGTATGTCGGCCCAGGTGAGGCCCAGGGTGCGGGCGGCGAACCGCAGGGTTGTGTGGTCGGCCCCGTCGGCTGCTGCTCTGATGTTCCGAAGGGCCCGGTGCCGGTCGGTGGGGACGGTGCACGTCATGGCCCGGGCGGGGCGCTTGCGTTCGCGGTCGATCTCGTGGATTCCGGTGAGCTTGTGGGAGAGGTCGGCCGCCTCCTCCAGGGGTGCGGGCCGGTGGTCCAGGAGGGCCTGGGCGATGGGGTTGCGGTCGATGGCCTCGGGGAGTGACAGGTAGTAGATGCGGGCGGAGGCGTCGGTGAGGGGGATGGTGCGCACGACGGTGCGGACGGTGCCGCGGGCGCCGTTGACGGCGGCGGCGAAGAGCGCGGACGCCTCGGAGGGATGCCACCGGAGTGCCGCGGCGGCCTGGCCGACGGCGTGCGTATCGGGGGTGAGATAGCGCCCTGCAAGGCGTTCGAGCAGGGTTTCCTGCGGGATTTCCCCGTCGGTGCCGGGACCTGCGAGGTAGACGGTGGCGCTGACACCCGCGAGGTGGCAGGCGGCCATGGTGTAGGCGTCCACCAGCGGGCTGCACAGGGTCTCTTCGTCGCCGTGGGTGAGGATGTCCCCGCCGATGTCGACGATCCTGACCCGCCCCCCGGCCGCGGCGGCCATGCCTTCGATCTGGCGGGCCAGGGAGGTCAGCCCCTGCGTGGGATCGAGCATGAGCAGCCGGGCGGGCAGGGTTTCGGCCAGGGCCGGGAGGGTCGATCCCGCCGGGGCGACGGCCGCGCTGGCGGGGGTGAAGACGCTGCCCGCGGGGTCCTGGCCGAGGCCGGTGAAGTCGGCCCTGCCCAGGGGGCCCGGTGTGGGATCGACCTCGGGGCGTTCCCATGCGTAGGTGGCGATCAGGGGCGGGCCGGTGTCGCTGGTGATGGTGTGGGCGGCGATGGTGGCGCCGAGGGGGTCGCCGCCTCCGCCGGCGGCGATGACCAGGTCGCTCATGCCGAAACCTCGCTGCGCTCGGCCTTGCATTCGCGCGGCGCGCACCTTTCGATGATGTGCTCGCTGCGCTCGCTCATGCGCTCTCCCGGAGATCGATTCCGGTGATGCGGACGGGGGTGGCACCCATGTTCTTCCTGGCGCGCTTGTTGGCCTGGTGGAGGCCCTCGTAGTAGTCGCGGTCCAGGCCCGTGACGTGGTCGGAGTAGAACATCCAGGACAGGATGTCGCGGTACTTGAAGCCCTTGGGGGTGAGCTGGACGCGGCGGCCGAGGCGGTGGATGAGGCCGTGGGACTCGGCCGCGTCGAGGACGGCGTCGACCTCGGACCGGATCGTGTCGAGGCCGAAGCGGTCCAGTTCGGACAGGTCGAGGTCGAAGGTGTCCAGGACGAGGCGCTTGCGCACGATCTCCTCACCGGTCAGCTCGAAGCCGGTCACCGGCCGCAGTTCGTGGTTCCTGGCCTTGTCGATGTAGTCGGCGACCTCGGCGGTGGAGGGCTTGACGCTGCCGGTCATGTAGTCGAGGACGCTGGTGTAGGAGCGGGCGCCGACGCCCAGGCCGAGGAGGGGGACACCGTGGAAGGTGAGGACCTTCTGTACGTAGCCGCCGCGGCCGGGCTTCTTGTAGCGGACGGAGCCTTCCTGCACGTAGCCGTGCTCGAGAAAGACCTTGCGGGCGTAGTCGTAGCGTTCGTACAGCTCGGGCTGCCACATGTACTGGTAGGAGCCGGTCTTGGAGAACCAGGCGTCGGGCCGCACGGTGAGGAAGTACGTGCTGATGGTGGTGGGTTCGAGTGCGGCGAGTTCGTCCACCGAGTGGCGCCAGGATTCGGGGGTCTGCCCGGCGAATCCCATGATGAGGTCGGTGGACAGGTCGGGCAGCCCGAGTTCCTTGACGATGGCGATGGCTTTGCGGATGACGTCCTCGCCGGATTTGCGGCGGCCGGCTTCGCGGATCTCCTGCGGCACCAGGGACTGGATGCCGATGTTGGCACGGGTCAGGCCCATCTGGAGGAGGCGGGCGAATCCGTCGGGGTCGTCCACGATGGAGTCAGGAGTGGCTTCGACGGCGACTTCCTCGGCGGTGGAGCGCCAGTTGGGGTAGACCTCGCCGATGGTGTCGAAGATCTGCTCGAAGTGCCTGGTCCGGAGCAGGGCGGGGGTGCCGCCGCCGATGTAGATGGTGCGCAGACGGCGGGCCTGGATGATCTCCGCGTGGTCGCGGATCTGGGTACACAGGGCGTCGGTGTAGGCGTCGTAGACGTCCTCGTCGGTGGAGATGATGGTGTAGAGGTTGCAGAATCCGCACTTGACGTTGCAGAACGGGACGTGGAGGTACAGGTTCAGCTCGGGCGTCTGGTAGTTGGCCAGATCACGCGCCCAGACGTCGCTGATGTTCCACTTCCCGGATTCGAGGGGCCGGTAGGTGGAGCGGGGCGGGTAGGAGTACTGGTAGGGCGGGATGACGCCTTGGTCGATGTACTGCGCGAGCTGACTGTGCAGGGTGTTCACGTGCTTCCCCGTTTCGGATCGTGCCGGTGAAGATGACCTTGCGAACTCGATCCGACCATGCGGCAGTTGAGCGGAGCCATGGTCCGTGCCCACCAAAAGGCCAACTGCAATGGGGTAGTTGTTAGGTCGTTCCTCCAACTCGATGAAGCACAGGGCGAGTTGATTTCGTGAGTCAGGCCGATAGTCACTCCTCTTGCCTGAACGCTTGAGTAGGGTGATGAACACCGGCGCAGGCCCCAGGGGGCCCGGAGTGCTGGTCATCGAGCCGATGGGGAACGCCGGTCGTTTCCTCGTCGAGGCCGCTGACCGGCTGGGAATCCGCTTGTACGCGGCCACGCACAAGGACATCTACGACACCTACCCTCCGTGGCTCGGGTCGGCTCTGTCCGGTCTGTGCGCGACCGATCTGGCGGACGTCCCGCGCGCGCTGGAGGAGATGGACGCCTTCTGCCGCCGCCACCGCATCACCGGCATCGCCGCCTGCTGGGAACTCCTCACTCCCCTCGCCGCCCTCCTGGCCGAGCGGCTGCGCCTGCCCGGCAACGACCCGGTTCTGGCCAGGGCGGCCCGCAACAAGATCCTCATGGGGGAGGCGTTCGCCGCCGCCGGGGTTCCGGCCCCGAGGTGGACGGTGGTGCAGGACGCCGGCCAGGCCCACCAGGTCGCTGCGTCGCACGACCTGGGATGGCCGCTGGTGATCAAGCCCGCCGAGCAGGGCGGCTCCTGGGGGGTGAGCATCGTCGGCGGCCCGGACCAGCTGTCGGCGGCGGTGGCCGGTGCGCAGCAGTACACACACGCCCAGCCGCACGGGGTGGCGCTCGATACCCGGGTCCTGGTGCAGGAGTACGTCCCGGGCGAGGAGTACTCCTGCGAGACGGTCATCGCACACGGGGTCGCCTATCCGCTGCCGGTCGTCCGCAAGGAAACCACCGAGGGCACGTACCGGATCGAGACCGGCCACAGCTGCCCCGCCGACCTCGCCCCGCCCATGGCCCGCCGGGTGCAGCACATCGCTGCCCGCGCCGCGCTCGCCGTGGGAATCCGCAACGGGGTGGCGCACACGGAAGTCAAGATCCGGCCCGGGGCGAGCATGCCGGACGTGATCGAGACCGGCGCGCGCCTTCCGGGCGGCAACATCTGCGAGATCGTCGAGGCGGCGAGCGGCGTCAGCGCGGCCGCCGCCTACCTTCAGGCCGTCCTCGGCCGGGTTCCCGACACCGCCCCCCTCCGCAGCGACGCCGCGGCGATCCGGTTCCTCCTGCCCGAGCGCGGGGGCAGGCTGGGCCGGATCGTCATCCCGGAGGTGACCGGCACGCACAGCGAACTCCATCTGCGGCCGGGGGACATGGTTCCGCAGCCGACGGATTCCTCCTGCCGGATCGGGCACGTGGTGGCCCGCGCCGAGACCGTAGAGCAAGCCCGCCGGCTGGCCGCACAGGTGGCCTCCCGGTCCCGAGTGGAAGTGAGCTGAAAACGTGCGGAAGATAGCGTTCCTGCGGTCTGTCGACATCCAGCGCGCCGACCCCTACATCCAGCGGGCCGTGGAGGTTCTCACCGCCCGCGGCATCGAGGCCGCGCTGTTCCACACCCACGGTCAGGCCGACGACCAGGATTTCCCCGGGGAACGGATACGTCTCGATGAGGGGGTGACGCCGCGTGAACTCGCCGACCGGGTGGCCCGGTGGGGCGCGGACGCCGCGGTGTCGATCTCTTTGCCGTGCGACAACGCCCTGCGCGACGCCGCGGCGAAGGCGTATCTGGAGGCTCGCGGTATCCCGACCGTCATGACGCCGCTCGCGTCGACCTTGCGCCTGATCGACAAGTGGGAGACCAAGCAGCTCCTGAAGGACGCCGGACTGGAGGTGCCGCGCGGCTTCCGGGCCGACTCCGACCTGCTGGCCGGCCGCGGGCTGCCCGTACCGGGATACCGGGATGCACTTCGGGTGCAGGCCGAACAGGTCGGCTATCCGCTGCTGTCCAAGCCGGTATGGGACTCCACCAGCTTCGGCATCCAGGCGCTCGCCTCCCCCACGGATCTGGACAGGTATCTGGCCGGTCCACCGGAGGTGTCGGCGGTGGTCGAAGAGGTGGTGCACGGTGACCTGTGCAGCGTGGACATCGTCGGACGTCCGGGCGCCTACCGGGTGCTGCCCGTGTGCTGGACCGGCCGCGCCGGCGCCGAGCCGGTCTTCACCTTCGAGGACCTGCGCTGGTGCGGCCCCCGCCCTGAGGCCGACACCCGGTTCGACGACGTGGCACGCAAGCTGGTCCTGCTGTGCGAACGGCTCGGGGTGTGCGGGTCGGTCAACGTCGACATGATCTACACCGGTGACCGGTTCGTCGTCCTGGAGATCAACCCGAGGATCGGCGGGGCCACCACCTTGTCCTGCGCCGCCTCGGGGACGAACACCTTCATCACGCTGACGGACCTGGCCCGCGGCCTGGCGCCCGCCGGCGGCCCGGCCTCCCGCGTGGGGTGGGCGATCGAGTTCCTCGTGCCCGAAGGGATCCCTGAACCGGTGGCGGCGGAGCTGCGTGAGCGCCTGGACATCGTCACCGCGCATGAGCTGGTGATCGACGGCACCAGCCACGGTGACATCGTCGTCTTCTGTCTGCCGGAGGGGGACGAGGCCCAGACGGTCAAGGTCTTTCAGGATCTGCACGGGACGACCGGGTTTCCGAGTGAAGGGGTTCTGGGCAAGATCTGTTCCCTGCTTGCACCGTGACCATCGCAGTCCCCCCGGATTCCCGGCGCCGCCCCCGCAGGAGGCCCCGTACGCTGGGCCTGCCCGCGCTGCGGGGGCACGGTCTGTTCATCACCGGCAACGTCATCGACTCCCTCGGCAACGGCATGCTTCTGCCGCTGGGGCTGCTGTACTTCACCGCCGTGCGCGGTCTTGCGCCGGCCGCCGTCGGTGTCGCGGTAACGGCCGGACAGGCCCTGGCCCTGCCGGTCACGTTCCTGGCCGGGCACCTCATGGACCGCGTCGGGCCCAAGCCCCTGGTGGTGTGGGCCAATGTGTTCTCCGCCGCCGGGTTCCTCAGCTTCCTGGCCGCGCGGGAGCCGTGGCACGTCGCCGTCTCCTATCTGCTGGTCCAGGCCGGGATCAACGCGTACTTCACCGCGCAACGCACCCTCATCACCCACGTCACGGCGCCCGGGGAGCGCCGGGCGTGGTTCGCCTTCACCAGCTCGTTGCGGAACGTGGGGCTGGCCGTGGGGTCCGGGATCGCCGCGCTCGCCCTGGCAGTGTCCGGGGACGGGGCGTTCATCTGGATGATCGCGGCCGACGCCGCCACCTACCTGCTGGCCGCCACCTGCTTCGCCACCCTCACCACCACGCCTCCACCCCCGGACGGTGAGACGTCGTCGCAGGTGACCCGGTCCGACAATGCGCGTCGCTACCTGCTGCTCGTCACCGCGAACATCCCCTACGTCCTCGCGCAGGCCGTCCTCTCGGTGCTCATCGCCCTTTACACCACCCGCGCGCTGCATCTGCCGGCGTGGTCGGCGAGCATGCTGTTCGTCATCAACTCGGTGATCGTGTCGGGCCTTTCCACCGCGATCACCGCCCATCTGGCTCCCGCGGTTCCCCGGCGTGCCGTCAGTGCCGGCTACCTGCTCATGGCCGCGGCGATGGCCGCGTTCGCCGCGCCGGCCGCTGCGGAGTTGGGTCCTGCCGTGTGGGTGGTGCTGGTGGCGGCGATCGTCCTGTTCAGCGTGGCGGAGATCTTTCTGGGTCCTTCCCTGAGCGAGCTGTCGGTCTCCCTGACACCGACGGCCGCATCCGGGTTCACCCAGGGCCTCTACCAGTTCTCCTGGGCACTCGGGATGGTCACCGCCCCGGCCCTGTTCACCCTGCTGCTGGAATCCGGGCCCCTCATCCCCTGGGGGGCGGAGGCCGCCGCTTGCCTGCTGGCGTTCCTCGCCGCCCCCGCGCTCAAAGCCCCCAACCGTCACCGCCGAAAGAGGACGCAGCGTTGAACACCGAACTCGCCGACAGCATCCACCGCGTACCGGCCGCCGACTGGGAACGCCTCGCCCGGCCCGTCAGCCTCTACCTCTCCCACCGGTGGCTTGCCGGGGAAGAACAAGACCCCACCGCCACCACCGCCTACGCACTCGTACGGGACCGCGACGGCACGCTGCTGGCCGCGACCCCGCTGCACCTCGTCCACGAAGAACCCAACGACAACTACCGTCCGGACAAGGCCCTGGACTCACCCGTGCGGCCCCGGGTGCTCGCAGGCGCCCGCCGCGGCTACCACAACATCCCGCTGACCGCCCCCGGCCTGAGCGCCGGACAGCGGGACACCTGCCTGGCCGTGCTGCGTGACGCGGCCCGCAGCTTCGCCGTCGCGCACGGCACCACGCACTGGTGGCCCTATCTGACCCACGACGCCGCGACCCGGCTCGCCCCCCTCTACCGCGAGCGGCCCCTGCTCCTGGAAGACGATGCCACCATCCCCCTGCCCGGAGCCGGATTCGACGACTACCTCGCCTCCCTCCCCTCACAGCGCCGCGTCGGCATACGCCGCGAACGCCGCTCCTTCGCCGGGGCCGGGATCGGCGTACGCCACCGGACGCTGGGGGACTGCTACGAGGATGCCGGGGTGCTGCTCGCCGGTCACCAGCAGGAGCACGGCCATGACCGGGACGGCATCGACGCCATGACCGCGGTCCTGGAGCGGCAAGCGCGGACCATGGGGGACGAGGCGCGAGTGGTGGCCGCCTACGACGGCTCCCGGATGATCGGCTTCTGCCTGTACTACCACCACGGCGCCACGACATGGATCCGCGCGGTCGCCGTCGACAGGACCCACCCCGCCCCGGGCCTCTACTTCAACCTCATGTACTACCTGCCGATCGACGACGCCTACACCCGCGGCACCTCCGCCCTGCACACCGGAATGAAAGCCATCGAGGCCAAGAGGCGGCGCGGAGCAGCCGTGAGCGGCCTCTACGCCCTTGCCGACCGGTGATGTGCTTCGCCCCGCCGCGGTGCGGCGCCGTGGAGGAACCGCACCCGGCGCCGAAGACCCCGCCGCCGCGCCCGAACGGCGCTTCAGCACTGAGCGAGGCTCAAGCAGTTCAATCGGCGGGGCCCAGCGCACGAGGGTGATACCAGACGTCGTGGAAAGCCGCGAAGTAGGGCGAGTCCTGGTCGATACGGCCGAGACTGCGCAGTACCTCGTCGCCGCGTGGGTCGTCGCGCAGGAACAGCCGGATCGCTGCCGCGACCCGTACGGCCTCGACCTCGTCGTGGAGACAAGCGGCAAGAGCGTCCGAAGGCGCGGCAGAATCCGCGGCGGCCTGGGCGACTGCCGTGCACGCCGCCTCGCGTACCAGGGCATCCGCGTCGTGCGTGCGGGCCACGGCGGCGGCCAGGGCTTCGGGGTCGCCCTGCGCGATCAGCCGGTGAAGGCCGGAGAGCGCCCGCCGTCGGACCTCCCGGTCACGGTGCCGGGTGAGCGCCGGCAGCGGTTGCTCGGCCCGGGGGTCCATGGCCTCGGCCAGGCCCGCGGCGAGTGCCCGCATCACCCGTGGATCCTCCTCTCGCGCTGCCCAGGGGAGGAAGAGGTCGACGAGCGGCACGTCGAAAGGACTGTCGTCGCTCTCATCGAAGAGGTGGACGAGACGGATCACCTCGGCGCCGCAGTACCGCTCCAGCGGATTCGGGCGGTCGCGCAGGGCGGCGGCCTCCGCCCAGACGGCGGGGGCGTGGCGCCCCTGGAGCGTGATCGTCGTCGACCACCACACCGGCCGGTCGACGTCCGGCTCGGCCAGGGCGCGGCCCATCAACTCCTCGAAGGCCGGTGCGATCCCGTACCGGGGCTCAAGCTCGGTGAGGATCGCAGCGTGCCCGTCGCGGACCGTCAGGCCACCGAGCGACAGCTCTTCGCAGACGTTGCCCCACCCGTCCAGAACCGCTCTGCGCGCGACCGGTCCCGAAGTACCGCTCCTGTGGCGCAGCTCGGCCTCAGCGCCCGTGAGGTGCCAGTGCCGCGCCAGCTCCAGGGCGTTACGTCCCTCGGCGTCAGTGCGCCACAGATCTGCTCCGCCGCTGATGAGCACGGACGTGATCTCACAGGCGCCACGGTCGATGGCTCGCAGCAGAGGCGTACGGCCGTCAGCGGCGGTGCAGTTCAGCCGGACCGGGGGGTCGGACATCCTCAGCTCTTCGACAACCGGGAGGTCGAAGGCGTCCACGGCCAGACACAGTGCCGGAGTGCCGTGCTCGTCAACGGCGTTGGAGTCGGCCCCCGCCGCCAGCAGGGCTGCCACCGCCTTGGCGTCCCCGCTCCGTACTGCCGCTATGAGCGGATCCTCACCCATGTCTCCGCACAGCCTCCCAACTCATCCAGCTCATGCAGGGACCGCCACAGCATCGAACCGCTGGTGACATGCCGTATCAGCGTGTCCGACCCGAGTGTCGCACCGGACGTCCCCGCCAAGTGGGTGGACAGGCCGCACAGCAACTCGGCGCCACGGGCGTCGCATTGCAGCGCCGCCACCCGGCCGCGGACGATGCGATGACCGTGGCGGCTCGCCGTGGCCCCGCGCGTATGTGGTGGAGCGGATGTCGCGGGGCGGCAGGGTCGACTATGTGATCGTGGACGAGGCCCAGTTCCTGCTGGTCGACCGGATCGAGGCGTTGCAGGTCGAGGCGATGTGCTGGTGCGGTGAGCGGGGCACGCACAACGCTCGTACGGTGGGCGGCGAGATGGTGGTCGAGGGCGAGCAGGTCGTGGTGGGGGACGGTGCTCCCCGCTTCGACCGCGGCGCCCGTGACGCGCGACTACGCCTCGGCCACGACGATGTAGAACGTCACCGCCGCGAAGAACGGGCCCTGGCTGAGCCGGCTCAGCCAGGCTTCCGCCTCCTGGTCGCTGAAGTACCCGGCCTCGACAGCTCGCCGGGTGGTGCGTTCCAGGCCGAGGATCTTGTCCGCGACCCGGAGGTCCCGGAAGACCGGAGTGACCGGGATGACCTCGGGCACGGTGAAGCCGCTCTCGGTCGCCAGGCGTGCGAGCTGCCTGCCGATACCCGCGTTGCGCACCACGCGTTCGGCCACATGGCGGGTGTAGGCGCGGGTCAGGTTGCTGTCGGGGTGGTCGACGGCCAGGGTCTCCCAGTCGGGCTCGCCCATGACGAGCCGCCCGCCCGGCCGCAGGACCCGGCGGATCTCGTCGAGCGCCGCCGGTGGATCGGCCACATGCTGGAGGACCCGGTCGGTGCGGGCGCGGTCGGCGGTGCCGTCGGCCATCGACAGGTCGTGGATGTCTGCGTGCCGGACGTCCACCACGGCCTGACCGGTGGCGCGTGTCCGGGCGGCGTCCACCATGTCCTGGTCGTGGTCGATGCCGATGACCGTGCCGGCAGGGGTGACTGCCTGGGCGAGAGCCTCCAGGTCGGTACCGGGACCGCAGCCGAGGTCGAGCACCGTGTGTCCGGGATGCAGATCGAGTACGTCGAGCATGCGCCGCTTGTAGGAGCGGCCGAGATCGCTCGTGGCGAGCCGGTCGAGATAGGTGACGGAATCGGGTTTGGCCGTCTCGAACGCGGAGGATGTCATGCGTTCAGTCAACCAACCGTGTGAACCGCACGGGTGCGTTGTTCCGGATCGGTGTCCTCGTTGAAGTGGCCCAGATACACCGGGCTCGGCCCGCATCGACGTTCGCCGGCACGTCGGACAGGAGAGAAGCCATCCTCTTCGGGCGAACGACCTCCGCGGTGGTGGCCAGTTCGGCCGTCGACCACCAACGATGTCCGTAACGGGCCTCCTCCGTCCGGATGTTCATCCCGCGGACTTCGTCGTCCGTGACACGGACAGGACGGTATTCCTCGTACTGGTCGAAGGCTTGGCCGTCCACACTGAAGAGCGTCTGCCGCATCCAGACAACGAGCCCCAACCGCTCAACGGGAAGACGGACGCACATCAGGAGAACACGGGAAGTCCACCGCTTCGTCAGGGCCATGGGCACCGATGCTCTCCACAGCATGTTCCCGGACTTGACTCTCCCCTGGAGGGAGACATGAAGGTAGGGCCATGGACGGCGACACCCTCTACTCGATCGGCGAACTGGCCCGGCGTACCGGGCTGACGGTCAAGAAAATCCGGTTCTCTTCCGACCGCGGCATCGTGGCGCCGGCCCATCGCACCCCTGCTGGATACCGCCGCTACGGTCCGGACGCCGTCGCCCGCCTGGCCCTCGTCCGGACGCTGCGCGAGCTGGGCCTCGGCCTCGACGTGATCCGGCATGTCACCGATCGGAAACGCACGCTGAGCCAGGTCGCCGTGCCGCAGGGTGTGCGCGCGCCGTCGGCCGTCCCGACGACGCCCTGCTGAAGGACTGGCTGCTGCAACGCCTGGAAGCCGCGAACGACCCCCGCAAGGACCGGTACGTCGCCCTGGTCGCGGTGATCAACGGCTGGCCGGCCCCGGAACCCCTGGAGCCGGTGATCGGCTGGTCCGTCGAGGCCCTGAGGAGACGAACGGCCCGGTGAGGCGACAGCCGAAACCGGCAGGGAGCCCCCGAGGCAGTCGCCGTAACGGGGTTCGCCTCGTCCGCCGAGGTCGGCGGTGAAGGGCAAGGCGCCCTCGACAGTGGTGAGTTCACCCTGGACGAGCAGCTGGCGCAGCCCCTCGTACGGGGACCGCATCCTCGCTGGTCAAGGCCGCCCGGTGCGGTCCGTTCGGCGCGGTCCGTCAGGGTGTCTGGATGATCGTGAACGCGGCGCCCTCGCAGTCGGCGACCGCTGCCAGCCTGCCGTGCGGGCTGTCCTGCGCCGGCCGCAGCACCCGTCCGCCCAGTTCGGTGACCCGCCGCGCCGCCGCGTCGGTGTCCGGGACGGCGAAGTACGTCATCCAGTACGGGCCGCGGTCGCGCAGCGGGGCGGTGCCCACGCCGTGAATGCCCGCCACCGGATGCCCCTTGATGTGCAGCGTCAGATAGTCGAAGTCGGCGGCGCCCACGGGCTCGGACTCGAACCCGAAGACCCGTTCGTAGAACGGTTCGACCACGCCGGTCTCCTGGGTGACCAGTTCGTTCCACACCGGGGTGCCCGGTTCGCCGCTGAGTGCGGTGCCCCGCATCGACCTGCCCTGCCAGATGCCGAAGATCGCGCCCTGGGGGTCGGAGCCGATCGCCATCCGGCCGGCGTCGTCGGCGTCCAACGGTCCGACGGCCACCGTTCCGCCGCAGGAGCGGATCTGGTCGGCGGTGGCATCGGCGTCCTCGCTCGCCAGATAGGTGGTCCAGGCGACGGGCAGATGGCGGTCGGGTGCCAGTTCGCCGACCCCGGCCACCTCCTGGCCGTCCAGGTAGGCGCGGGCGTAGGGACCGAAGTGCTGTGGCCCGGGGCGGAACTCCCAGCCGAAGAGCGCGCCGTAGAACTCCTGCGTCGCGGACAGACTGTGCGCCAGAAGGCTCACCCAGCAGGGCGCGCCGGGCATCCGCCGGGTCGCTGCCTCGGTCGTCATCGTCATTTACTCCTCGGGGCATCGGGGTGCTGGCCATGGGGGGACGGGCGCGGGGCCCGAGCAGATGCTCGCACCCGGTGACCTGCTGTGCGCCCCGGCCGCGCCGTCCTTGGCGCGTTCGCGAGGGAGAATGCCCGTTTTGCTGGTCGGCATCCGTTTTGGTGGCGGTGTCACCTCACCCAACTCCGTCATACGGAGGGTGGGCCGCCGCCTTCTGTACGTAGCCATCGCTACGCAAGGATGAGTGCCATGAACGCCATCATCACCGCTACCGAACTCGCGAGCGAGTTGACGTCCTCCGCCGCCCCGGTGCTCCTCGACGTCCGCTACCAGCTCGGCGGCCCGCCCGGTCGCCCCCAGTATGAGGCCGGACACCTGCCCCACGCGGTCTATGTCGACCTCGACGCCGAGCTGGCCTCGCCACCCGGCCCGGCCGGCCGCCATCCGCTGCCCGACCTGTCCGTCTTCGCGGAGGCCATGCGGGCCGCTGGGGTCCGCGCGGACCGCCCGGTGGTCACCTATGACGGCGGCCAGGGGTGGGCCGCGGCGCGCGCCTGGTGGCTGTTGCGCTGGTCGGGTCATCCGGACGTCCGGGTGCTCGACGGCGGCCTGGCCGCCTGGCAGGCGTCCGGGCGATCCCTGAGTGTCGACAAAGTGACTCCGCAGCGCGGTGACTTCACCCCCGTACCGGGGTCGCTGCCGCTGCTGACCGCGGACGACGCGGGCTCCCTCGCGCGCCGGGGCGTCCTCCTGGACGCGCGGGCCGCCGAGCGCTACCGGGGCGAGGTCGAACCCATCGACCGCGTCGCCGGGCACATCCCCGGTGCGGTGTCCGCGCCGACGACCGAGAACGTCGTCGACGGCGGCACCACCTTCCGCGACGCGTCCGAACTGGCCAAGCGGTTCGCCGCACTGGGTGCCACCGAGGATGCCGAGGTCGGGGTGTACTGCGGCTCCGGTGTGTCCGCCGCCCACCAGGTGCTCGCCCTGGCCGTGGCCGGAATTCCCGCCGCGCTGTACGTCGGCTCCTGGAGCGAGTGGTCCAACGACCCGTCCCGCCCGGTGTCCACCGGCGCGCACCCGGGCTGAGCCCGCCGTCGGACCGCAAGCCGGCCCGACAGCACCGCGCCCGCCCCTGGCAGCCAGGGACGGGCGCGGTATCACGGTCGCGGGGCGTTACTCCGGCTTCTTGCGCCGGGTGCCGAAGACGATCTCGTCCCAGCTCGGCACCGCGGCGCGGCGGCCCGGCCGTACGCCGTCCGCCTCCGCCTGCCGGTCCGTCGTCCCGGTCAGCCGGTCGCGATGCCCGGCCACCGCCCGCGGCATCAGCACATCGGCGTACGCGGAACCGGCACCCGCGCTCGCCGCCGGTGCGGCCGGCTCCTCCAGCTCTTCCTCGACCGCTTCGTCCTCCTGCGGCGCCGCCTTGGCGGTCTCCGGTACGACCATGTCGCCCCGGAAGCTCGGCACCGCCTCCAGCAGGCTGGTCAGCGAGTCCCGCTCGCGTTCGCGCTCACCGGTGGCCTCCTCGGCGACCCGCGGCGCGGCGTCCTCGCCGCCCGCCTGCGCCGCCCGTTCGCCGCGGTCGGGCATCTGGCGGTCCAGGGCGCGGTCCAGCGGCCGGTCGCGCGGCAGCCGTGCGATGCGCGGGACGAACGGGAAGCTCGGCTCGGGCGTGTCGTCGCTCTCGCCGATCAGCGCCCGCGCCTCGTCGTCCACGGCCTGCACCAGCCGCCGCGGCGGGTCGTACGTCCAGGTCGCCGAGCGCGGCTCGGCGACGACGCGGTAGACCAGCAGCACCTCCCAGGTGCCGTCGTCCCGGCGCCAGGAGTCCCACTGGATGCTGTCCTTGTCGGCGCCGCGCAGCAGCAGCCGCTCCGCGACCGCCTCGCCGAGCTGCGGTCCGGTGTTCTCGCCGGGGCGGCGGACGGGAGTCTTCCGGGCCCGCTCGGCCATGAAGGCGCGCTCCGCCAGGACCGGCCCCTCGAAGCGGCGCACCCGCTCGACGGGGATACCGGCGAGCTGGGCGACCTCCTCCGCGGAGGCTCCGGCACGTATCCGCGCCTGGATGTCCCGTGGCCGCAGGTGGCTCTCGACCTCGATCTCGATCTGGCCCAGACGGGCGCGGTCGTTGCGGACCGCGGCGCGCAGCCGCTCGTCGATCGGAAGCGTGTACTCGGTGCTGTCCGCAGCCTTGAGCACCAGCCGTGTGCCGTCGTTGGAGACGGCCACGACACGCAGTTCGGGCATGGGGACCTCCCGGGTGGTGCCTGCCGACGTCACGTGCGTCGCTGCTTCCGCTAGTCGAGTGTGGCCTGCCCGGGTGCAGCCTGCCACAACATTGCCGAGTTGCCCGGCGTGTCGAGGCTTGGCCCAGAAACGCCGTACATGACACGGTTACCGGTTTGCCATCCGCGGTGACCATGTCACATGACCTGTGATCCGGTCACCCGTGCCGAGCGACGGCGCCCCGGGTCGGGTGCCGTCTTCAGGGCCCCCTCCCGCGGATCCGGGCAGCCGGACGGGATCCCGGGCCAGGGCTCGCCACAGTACTCCATTTGGGCCACTGAAGTGGACCGCCGCGCCGCTGAAGTTGTGGTGCGGTACTGGAGTTGGGTCGCCTTGTCGATCTCTCTACCGTCCCGCCACCCTCTCGCCGCCGCCGTGACCGGTGGCGAGATTCACATAATCTCCAGATTCGGAACTATCCCCTTCGCTAAAAGGTCCCCTCTCCGTGCAAGGTGGAAGGAAGGGGCTATCAAAGGTTGGAGATGGACGAACCAAACGAAACAGACAGGAAGAAGAAGGAGAAGCGGATAGACCTGAGCGTTGCCCAGGTCGCGGGCAGTGCGCTCGCCGCCGCGGCGGCCGCCTATCTGGCCGGTCAGCTCGGCGTTTACGGAACCATCATCGGCGCGGGTCTGGTCAGTGTCGTGGCCACGACCGGCGGCACGATATTCCAGCACCTCTTCCGGCGCACCGGCGAGCAGATCAAGGAAGCCACGGTCACCACCCGGCCGAAGCCGCGCCGCTCCCCTTCCACCGACCCCCGATCCACAACCGGCGCGGGCGCGCACGCCCCGCGCACGATGGTGCTGCCGACCTTCGACAGGCACGGCGCGCCGGACGACGTCACCGCCGTCGCCGCCAAGAACACCGCTCCCGACACGGACCGCACCCGGGTGCTCCCCCAGGCCACTCATGCCACGCGGCCCTACCGCCGCGACCGGGCCGCCGACCGGAGGCAGCTGGTGCCGCGGCTGGACGCGCGGACCATGGCGCTCGGCCGGGCGGAACCGCGTACCGATGAGGACGCCGCCGAGGCCACGGCCGTACTTCCCGGCGCCGGGAACGACGGGCACGCCGGGCGTGTCGCGCGCCCGGAGGAGATCAGCACCGCGACCTACGGCACCCGGCTGCGCGGCTGGAAGCGCCCGGCGCTCGGTGCGCTCGCGGTTTTCGTCCTCGCCATGGGCGGCGTGACCGCCACCGAGCTGCTCACGGGGCAGACCCCCAGCGGCCAGAAGGGCACGACGCTGAGCAACCTCACCAGCGTCGGCGGCGCCGGCCGTCACCACCCCGGCCGCCCCGCCTCGCCGGACCCGGGCCGCTCCGCCGGCAACGGCACCCACGGCGGCACGGGGAAGCCGTCCCCGCAGCCCGGCGGCTCCGGCGGCGATCGGCAGTCCCCGGCGCCGACCCCGTCCGACGGCGGCAGCGGCTCGCCGGACACCGGGTCCTCCCCGTCGACCGGGCCGTCACCGGACCACTCCTCCGGCAGCGGCGGCGACACCGGCGGCGGTTCGGCCGACGGCCGGGACCAGGGCGGTCAGTCGAATCCCCCGGACGCCGAACAGCAGCGGGCGCCGCAGCCGGCCCCCTCGTAGCCCGGCGTGGACCCCGCCCGTGCACGGTCGTGGCCCGGCACCCCCGCGCGGGGCGTCCGGCCGCGGCCGATGTCGTCAGTCGCCCAGGACACGCCGCAGATAGGCGTTGGCGAACCGGCGCTCGGGATCCAGCCGGTCGCGCAGCGCGGTGAACTCGCCGAACCGCGGATAGGCGTCGGCCAGCTGACCGGCGTCGCGGGTGTGCAGCTTCCCCCAGTGCGGGCGCCCGCCGTGCGCCGTCATGATCCGCTCGGTGGCCGCGAAGTACGCCTGATGCGGGGTGCCGCGGTACATGTGGACCGCGATGTACGCGGTGTCCCGGCCGGACGCGGTCGACAGCGGGATGTCGTCCCCCGGGGCCGTACGCACCTCCACCGGGAAGCTCACCTTGAAGTCCGAGCGGTCCACCATCGCCTTGAGCTCGCCCAGCGCGGCGACGGCGGCCTCGCGGGGCAGCGCGTACTCCATCTCCACGAAGCGCACCCGCCGCGGGGAGGTGAACACCTTGTACGGGATGTCGGTGTACGTACGGGCCGACAGCGCGCGGCTGGAGATCGTGGCGATGCCCGGTATGGCGGCCGGTATCGCCCGCCCGACGCTGCACGCGATCTGGAAGACCCCGTTGGACAGCAGCTCGTCCTCTACCCAGCCGCTGAGTTTTCCGGGCGGTGCGGCGGGGCCCTGGCTGCGGTTGTTGCGTTTGGTGTTGCAGTTGCCGGTGTGCGGGAACCAGTAGAACTCGAAGTGCTCGTTCTCGGCGACCAGTTCGTCGAACCGCTCCGTCACCTCGTCGAAGGGCATCGGCTCCTCGCGGGCGGTCAGCAGGAACTCCGGCTCCACGGCGAAGGTGAGCTCGGTGATCACGCCCAGGGCGCCCAGCCCCAGCCGCGCGGCGTCGAAGATCTCCGGGTTCTCCGTGGGGGAGCAGGTCAGCACCGAGCCGTCGGCGGTGACCAGTTCCAGGGCGGTGATCTGGGCGGCGAGGGAGGCCGAGTCGCGGCCGGTGCCGTGGGTGCCGGTGCTGGTGGCCCCGGAGACGGTCTGCTCCATGATGTCGCCCATGTTGGTCAGCGACAGTCCGTGGGCGGCCAGGGTTTCGTTCAGATGCTTGAGGGGCGTACCGGCGGCCACCGTGACGGTGTGGGCCTCGCGGTCGACCGCGCGGACGCCGGTCAGCCGCTCGGGGCGGATCAGCAGGCCCTCGGTGGCGGCCGCCGGGGTGAAGGAGTGGCCGGTGCCGGCCGCCTTCACCGTCAGCCCGTCCTCGGCGGCGGCGCGTACGGCCGCCGCCAGCTCCTCGGTACCGGCCGGGGCCACCGTCCGGGTGGGGCGGGCGGTGACATTGCCCGCCCAGTTGCGCCACGTCCCCCCGGGACCGCGCCCTCCCGAGCCGCCGACGGCGTTGTTGGCTGCCATGGTGACGTCCCCTCCCTCCACGCGGGCAGACCGGCTTCGGCCTCCGTTGATGTCAGCGCATGATGTCAGTCACTGACGCGTCATCCAGGAGGGGTGACGGGAATCACACGATCAAGGAATCGGCCGGAATCGCCAGCCTCCGGGACATGTCGTACCGGCGGTAACTCTGGCGGCGGGCCGCGGGGTCAGCGAAGCCCGTAGCTGTCGGGCGAGCGTCAGTGCGGCGATGCGCTGGGCGAGTCCTGCGCGGCCGGGCCGCCCTCCGCGACCGGTACCGGCGACGCGGCCCCTCCCGCGGTCACCGTGGACGCCCCCGGCCGCAGTCTCCGGTAACCGGCGAGGGCGATCAGCGCCGCGAGCGCCCCGGCCGCGCACGCCACCAGATAGCCGCGCTCCGCCCCGGCGGCGTCGACGACCCGGCCGGCTGCCGACGACCCGAGCGCGACGCCCACCGTGATCCCGGTGCTCGTCCATGTCATGCCCTCGGTGAGCTGCGCGCGTGGCACATGCTCCGCGACCAGCGCCATGGTGGTCACCCCTGTCGGGGCCACGGTCAGCCCCGCGACGAACAGCGCCACCCCCAGCGCCGGCAGCGAACCGACCAGTGGGAGCGGCACCATGCTCACGGCCATCGCGCAGACGCCGGTCAGCCAGCGTCGCGATGCGTGCCCCGTGAAGTGCAGCAGGCCGAAGACGGCACCGGCCGCACAGGAGCCGAGTGCGTACGCCGCGAGCACCAGGCTGGCAGCGGCCTTGTGGCCCGCCTCCTCGGCGAACGCGACGGTCACCACATCGACCGCCCCGAAGATCGCGCCGGTCGCCGCGAACGTCAGGACCAGCACCCGGAGGCCGGGGGATCGCAGCGCGGAACCCCTGGCGTGCTGCTCGCGCGGATGCGGCACCGGCTCCGTGGCGCGCTGCGCCGTCAGCCAGAAGACGCCGGCGGTCAGGAAACCGGCGGCGAGCAGCGGCCCCGCCTCCGGGAACCAGGCGGTGGACAGCCCGATGGACAGGATCGGGCCGACGATGAAGCACGTCTCCTCGACGATCGACTCCCACGAGTACGCGGTGTGCAAGGCGCGCGGGGAGTCCCGGTAGAGCTCCGCCCAGCGGGCCCGGATCATCGAGCTGATACTCGGCACACAGCCCACGCAGGCCGCGAAGACGAACAGCGTCCAGTCCGGCCAGCGCTGCTGCGCGCTCACCAGCAGACCGGCGACGGCGGTGACCGACACCAGGGTGGCCGGGCGCAGCACCCGGCGCTGGCCGTGCCGGTCGACCAGCCGGGATATCTGCGGGCCGAGCACCGCGACGGACAGCGCGAGCGTCGCGGACAAGGCGCCCGCCAGGCCGTAGCGGCCGGTCAGCTGGGACACCATCGTGACGACGCCGATGCTCATCATCGACAGCGGCATACGACCCAGCAGCCCCGCGGCGGAGAACGCTTTGGTGCCGGGGCGACCGAACAGGGCGCGGTAGGGACTGGGCACGGGGGCTCCGCCGGAGAGAACCGAAGATCGGTAAGGAACGACTGAGGGCGATACAGCTTACGGTCGGCGGGGTGCCGGACGCCTCCGGTTTTTCCGCCCCGGTTTTCCGCTGTCCGCCACACCGGCGCGGGCGCCGCCTCGCCACCGGGCGCGCAGGGGCCTGCCCGTCGTGCCGGGGCGAAGGGTGGGAGGATCGACGGCATGCCCGAACAGTGCGACCCGCATCCGTACGACGCCCTGCTGCTGCTGTCCTTCGGAGGCCCCGAAGGCCCCGAGGACGTCGTCCCGTTCCTGGAGAACGTCACCCGCGGCCGCGGCATCCCCCGCGAGCGCCTCAAGGAGGTCGGGCAGCACTACTTCCTGTTCGGCGGCGTCAGCCCGATCAACGCCCAGAACCGCGAGCTGCTCGACGCGCTGCGCAAGGACTTCGCCGACCACGGACTGGACCTGCCGGTCTACTGGGGCAACCGCAACTGGGCGCCCTATCTGACCGACACCCTGCGCACCATGGTCGGCGACGGCCACCGCCGGATCGCCGTCCTGGCGACCAGTGCCTATGCCTCGTACTCCGGCTGCCGCCAGTACCGCGAGAACCTCGCCGATGCGCTCGCCGCTCTGAAGGCCGAGGGCCTGCCGGTGCCGCGGGTCGACAAGCTGCGGCACTACTTCAACCACCCCGGCTTCGTGCGCCCCATGGTCGACGGCGTTCTGGCCTCGCTCGCCGGACTGCCGCAGGACGCCCGCGAGGGCGCGCACCTCGCCTTCACCACGCACTCCATCCCCACGGCCGCCGCCGACACCTCCGGCACGCCCGCGGACCACACCCAGGACGGCGAGGGCGGCGCCTACGTGGCCCAGCATCTGGACGTCGCCCGCGAGATCGCCGCCGCCGTGCACGCGGAGACCGGCGTGCAGCACCCCTGGCGGCTCGTCTACCAGTCGCGCAGCGGCGCCCCGCACATCCCCTGGCTGGAACCGGACATCTGCGACCACCTGGAGGCGCTGCACGCCGAGGGCGCCCCGGCCGTCGTCATGGCCCCCATCGGGTTCGTCTCGGACCACATGGAGGTCAAGTACGACCTGGACACCGAGGCCACCGCAAAGGCCGCCGAGCTGGGGCTGCCGGTCGCCCGGTCCGCCACCGTCGGCGCCGACCCGCGGTTCGCCGCGGCCGTCCGCGACCTCCTCCTGGAGCGCGCGGCCACCGAACGGGGCCGCGCCCCGGAGCGCTGCGCCCTGGGCGCCCTGGGCCCCTCCCACGACCTGTGCCCGGTCGGCTGCTGCCCGGCTCGTACGGCGCGCCCGGCCGCCGCCGGCGCCGACTGGGCGGGCCCGGCCGCCGAAGCCCCGGCGTAGACCCGTACACCCCCGACCACCGCTCGCCCGAGCAAGGAGCACCGTGCCCGACCCGCTGCACTCCGACGCCCCGCAGGCCCGCCAGGCCGACCCGACCGCCGCCCTCTACGACGAACTCCTGGAGCTGGCCCTGGAGGCCGCCCGCCGCGCCGGGGCGCTGCTGCGCGACGGCCGGCCCGCCGATCTGGGGGTCGCCGCCACCAAGACCAGCCCCATCGACGTCGTCACCGAGATGGACCTCGCCTCCGAGAAGCTGATCACCGGCTTCCTGGCCGAGCGCCGCCCCGACGACGGCTTCCTGGGGGAGGAGGGCGTCAGCATCGAGGGCAGCAGCGGCGTCCGCTGGGTCATCGACCCCGTCGACGGCACCGTCAACTACCTCTACGACCTGCCGTCCTGGGCGGTGTCCATCGCGGCCGAAAAGGACGGCGAGACCGTCGTCGGCGTGGTCGCCGCCCCGATGCGCGGCGAGACCTGCCACGCCGTACGGGGCCGTGGCGCCTTCCGCAACGGCGAGCCGGTCGGGCACCGGCCCGCGCCGCCGCTCTCCCAGGCGCTGCTCGGCACCGGCTTCGGATATCTGGCCGAGCGCCGGGCCGCCCAGGCGGAGGTGGTGCGCACCCTGCTGCCGCAGGTCCGCGACATCCGGCGCGGCGGCTCGGCCGCGATCGACCTGTGCGATGTGGCCTGCGGCCGGCTGGACGCGTACTACGAGCGCGGGCTGAACCCCTGGGACCTGGCGGCCGGCGTGCTGATCGCCGAGGAGGCCGGCGCCCGCACGGGAGGCCGCCCGGGGCAGCCCGCCTCCGGAGAGCTGACCGTGGCCGCCTCTCCGGAGCTCTTCGGGAAGCTCCAGCCGCTCCTGGACGAGCTCGGCGCCTGGCACGACTGAGAGCACCGGGGACCCGGCCGAACGGGCCCCCTGAGCACGGACGCACAAGAGCGCCCCGGCACCAGCCCTGCGGTGCCGGGGCGCCCTGCTCGTGAGGGGCGGGGCCGGGGTCAGCCGACCGCACCGACCTCCACACCGTGCTCGGTCGCCAGCCGCTGGAGGTCCTCCAGCTCGGCCAGTTCAACCTCGGCGAGGAAGTCGTCGCCCGCGGCGCGGGCTCGGTCCAGATCGGCTTCGGTGCTCTTTATGCGCTGGCGAATGCCTGCGGTGAACGCGTCCATGGTGCGCCCCCTCGTCGTGGGTCGGTGGCACGGGGGTGTGCCGACGGGTGGGTCGATCACGGCGTGGTCCCTGCGGTGGATCACGCGTCGTAAGACGCCAACAGGGCGTGATCGCGGGTGTGCAGTCGTCCTCCCCACCCAAAACCTCAGGGAAACCTCCATCTGCCCGGGAATCCGGCAATGGCGCACCGGCACCCGCCTGCCGCCGGTGCGCCACCGGCCCGGCATCTGCTCACCACCTGGCTGTCATCCGCCCTCCACCCCGCTGCACCCGTCTTACCGCCGGTTTATGGCTCTTCGGGGCAGGATGGAAGGGCTCCGAGTGATTGTTGTGCCCTGATCGACAGGGCCCTGAGGAAGGACTAGCGACGTGCGTGTACTCGTCGTCGAGGACGAGCAGCTGCTCGCCGATGCGGTGGCCACCGGACTGCGCCGGGAGGCCATGGCGGTCGACGTGGTCTACGACGGCGCGGCCGCCCTGGAGCGGATCGCGGTCAACGACTACGACGTCGTCGTCCTCGACCGCGACCTGCCGCTGGTGCACGGCGACGACGTCTGCCGCAAGATCGTGGAACTGGGCATGCCCACCCGGGTGCTGATGCTGACCGCCTCCGGTGACGTCAGCGACCGCGTGGAGGGCCTGGAGATCGGCGCGGACGACTACCTTCCCAAGCCGTTCGCCTTCACCGAGCTGACCGCCCGGGTGCGGGCCCTGGGGCGCCGTACGACCGTCGCCCTGCCGCCCGTCCTGGAGCGGGCCGGCATCAAGCTCGACCCCAACCGCCGCGAGGTCTTCCGCGACGGCAAGGAGGTCCAGCTGGCACCCAAGGAGTTCGCGGTGCTGGAGGTGCTGATGCGCAGCGAGGGCACGGTGGTCTCGGCCGAGCAGCTCCTGGAGAAGGCGTGGGACGAGAACACCGACCCGTTCACCAACGTCGTGCGGGTCACGGTCATGACGCTGCGCCGCAAGCTCGGCGAGCCCGCCGTCATCGTCACCGTCCCCGGCTCGGGATACCGGATCTGACCGGCGATGCCCTCCCTGCCCTCCTTCTCCAAGGCGCACACGCCGCCTCCCGCCGCCCCGCCCAAACCGACCTGGGACCCCCGGCCGCAGGTCAACATCCGGCCGTTCCCCTGGCTGCGGCCCACGATCCGGATACGGCTGACGCTGCTGTACGGCGGCATGTTCCTGATGGCCGGCATCGTGCTGCTGACGATCATCTACATGCTGGCCGCGAACACGCTCAGCGTGGGCAACCAGCTCCCGTTCAAGATCGTGGGCGCGTCCGAGCTGCACGTGACCAGCGACACCTGCCCCGAGCTGACCCCGGCCGTACGCAACGTGGCCCAGCTCAACAGCGCGGTCGCCGAGTGCCTCCAGCACCAGCGGACCTTCGCCCTCAACACCCTCCTCAACCGCTCGCTGCTCGCCCTCCTCGGCCTGACCGTCGTCGCCTTCGCCTTCGGCTACGCCATGGCCGGGCGGGTGCTGTCCCCTCTGGGCCGCATCACGCGCACCGCCCAGCGGGTGGCCGGATCCGATCTGCACCGGCGGATCGAGCTGGGCGGCCCGGACGACGAGCTCAAGGAGCTGGCCGACACCTTCGACGAGATGCTCGACCGGCTCGACCGGGCCTTCGACGCGCAGCGCCGCTTTGTGTCCAACGCCTCACACGAGCTGCGCACCCCTCTGGCGATCAACCGCACCCTGCTGGAGGTCCAGCTCGCCGACCCGGACGCGTCCCCCGAGCTCACCCAGCTCGGAAAGACGCTGCTGGCGACGAACGAACGCAGTGAGCAGCTGGTGGAGGGCCTGCTGCTGCTCGCCCGCAGCGAGAACAAGGTGGTCGCCAAGAAGCCCGTCGATCTCGCCGAGGTCGCCTCGCAGGCCGTCGACCAGACCCGCGAGGAGGCGCATGCCAAGGGCGTGGAGCTGCGCGGGGTGCGCCGGCAGGTCTTCGTCCAGGGCAACGGCGTCCTCCTGGAGCGCATCGCGCTCAACCTCGTGCAGAACGCCGTGCGCTACAACGTCCCCCAGGACGGTTGGGTCGAGGTCACCACGGAGCCGCAGCCCGGCTGCGCGGTCCTGGTGGTCTCCAACACCGGCCCGGTCGTCCCCGCCTACGAGATCGAGAACCTCTTCGAGCCGTTCCGCAGGCTGCGCACCGAGCGCACCGGGAGCGACAAGGGCGTGGGGCTGGGCCTGTCCATCGTGCGCTCGGTGGTGCGTGCCCACGACGGCAGCATCACCGCCGAGCCGCGCGAGGGCGGCGGGCTGGTGATGCGGGTCGTGCTGCCGCTGTGAGCTGCGTGGACGGCGGGCGTGAGGGGCCCGGTGGCCGGGCGGGCCCCGCGCGGCGCTCCGCGGGGCCGTACGAGGGCGTGTGCGGCCGCTGTGGGCGTTGCGCGGGCCCGCGCGAGGTTTCGGACGTCCGTGCGTAAGATCGCCCGCCGGGTGGCCGCACACCGCCTCGCCTCCGGTTTGACGGGAGGGCCGGTCACCATGGATCCTTCGCCCGAGTTCGCTTTGCGCGGAATTCGGCCGGTCCTTCCGGCGCCCTGAGGGTGTGTGATCGCTCACAGGCGAGAATTTCCGGCCATCTACGCTGCGTGATCAAAACGCCTGGTGGAAAGCCGGGAAAATCCGGGTTTCCCGGGGGCCTGATCACGGGAAGTACCCGTGATGGGCTGCGCGAGGTGCGACTTTCGGACCGTGTACGGTCCTGATCGCCATCCAAACCGATCACCCCTTCCGGGGTGCGGTTGGGTGTCGATTGAGTAACAGACCTTGATGTGAGGCAAAATCTCCGCCTCAGGTCGGGCACAAGTCCGGCCTCTCACGCGTTACGAGCGCTGAGACACCGCAGACACCCAGAGGGGGAGAGCGAAAATGGCTACGGATTACGACACCCCACGCAAGACCGATGACGACCTCAACGAGGACAGCATCGAGGAACTGAAGTCGCGGCGGAACGACAAGTCCGCCTCTGCCGTCGACGTCGACGAGTTCGAGCAGGCCGAGGGCCTGGAGCTGCCCGGCGCCGACCTGTCCAACGAAGAGCTCGCCGTGCGCGTGCTGCCCAAGCAGCAGGACGAGTTCACGTGCATGAGCTGCTTCCTGGTCCACCACCGCAGCCAGCTGGCCGCCGAGGACAAGAACGGCAACCCGATCTGCCGCGACTGCGCGGCCTGAGAACGGCCGACGCCGTGCCAGGCGTGAATCCGTTCCGTAAGGGCCCGAGGGGCGCGAAAGGACCGGCGGCAGGCGCACGACCACGCGAGGAATCCGCGCCCGTGCCCGCCGACCCGACCGCCCTTCCCCCGGAACGCACGACCGGCACACCGCAGGGGCGGGGCCGCACGGCCTCGCTCGCGGCCGGGGCTGACCACGGTGTGGTCCGCGGGGGCAGGCTGCGCGCAGGACTCGCCGCGGTCGCCGACCGGATCATCGATACCGCCCCGCGCATCCCGGTCCGCGACCTGGCGACCTTGCGCGCGCAGTTCCCCGGCCTGACCCCCGAGGAACTGGCCGACGAGCTGGTCGAGGGCGCCCGAAAGGCCACCGCCACCGTCGGCGCGGGGATCGGCGCGGCCGCGATGCTGCCCGTCCCGCCCGCGATGCCCTACGAGCTGGCCGCCGAGATCATCGGCGTCGCGTCCGTGGAGCTCAAGCTGATCGCCGAACTGCACGAGGTCTACGGTCTGCGGCCCCCGGGCGGCCGCAGGCAGCGCGCGATGGCCACCGTGACGGCGTGGACCGAGGAGCGGGGCGTCGAGATCGCCGACCCCGCCGCGCTCAATGCCGCGCTCGGCGGGCCGATGCGCCGGGAACTGCGCCGGCAGGTCATGAAGCGCACCCTGCGCAATCTCCCCAACCTCATGCCGTTCCTGGTGGGCGCCGCCGTGGGCGCGGCAGTGAACCGCCGCGATACCGGAAAGCTTGCGAAAAAGATCCGTAAGGACTTGCGGTCCCGGCAGGTCCCCTGGGACGCCCTCCCGGACGCCCTCCGGTCCGGGCCGCCGCCCCGCGACTGACCCGCGCCCGCCGGCCGAGCCTCAGGCCCGTGCCGCCGCCAGCGCCGCCACCAGCCGCTCCGGGTCCCGCGTCGAGAGATAGGCGTACGGCGTCGGATCCTCGGGATCGGTGATCTCCACCCGCACCGCGGTACGGATATAGCCGCGCAAGAGCATGAAAGCCCGTGCATCGGCCTTGTACGTCCGCCAGGCCGCCGCCTCGTCCGCGTCCAGGGCCTGGGCCTCGCCCAGCGCCGTGAGCGGGATCTTGGCGTCCCCCGCGAGCAGCGCACCGCCCACCACCCGGATCCGCGGTGAGCCGTACGAGCTGACCGCCACCGCCGCCAGCGCCCCGCCGCCGATCAGCCCGCCGAGCATCGGCAGGGTCCCCAGTGGGAAGAGGATCAGGGCACAGGAGACGCCGACCAGCGCGGCGATCGCCCACCAGGACCGGGGTGCGGTGAGACGTTCTTCGTACGACTGCATGGCTCCAGCTTGGCACGGCGGCGCAGGCCCCTTACGTGCGCGGGTAGGGTCTGCACTCGTGAGTGGAACTGACGAACCCAGGGCGCGGCTGACGCCGCCGAAGGACGCCGCCGCTCCGGTGCGGCATCCGCAGGCGCCCGCACCCGGAGAACTCCTCGGTGCGCACTACGACCGGTGCTTCGGCTGCGGCACGGGGCAGAGCCACGGCCTGCACCTGGAGGCACGGGCCGGCGAGGGCGTGAGCGTACGGGCCGAGTTCACCGTCAAGGAGGCCCACCAGGGTGCGCCGGGCCTGGCGCACGGTGGCGTACTGGCCACCGCGCTGGACGAGACGCTCGGCTCGCTGAACTGGCTGCTGCGGGTGATCGCGGTGACCGGCCGGCTGGAGACCGACTTTCTGCGGCCCGTCCCGCTGGGCACCGTGCTGCACCTGGACGCGCGGGTCACCGCGGTGCACGGCCGGAAGATCTACTCCACGGCCGAGGGGCGGATAGGCGGCCCGGACGGCCCGGTCGCGGTGCGCGCGGAGGCCGTCTTCATCGAGGTGAAGGTCGACCACTTCATCGACAACGGAAGGCCCGAGGAGATCCAGGCGGCGATGGCCGACCCGGACCAGGTCAAGCGAGCACGTGCGTTTGAGGTGAACCCGTGAGTCAGGTACGGAATCCGGTGGATGTGCTGCTGCGCCGGCTGGATGCGCAGGTGCCCGTGCCGTCGTACGGGCATCCGGGTGACGCGGGCGTGGACCTGGTGACCACCGAGGCCGCCGAGCTGGCGCCGGGGGAGCGCGCCGTGCTGCCCACCGGGGTGTCGATCGCGCTGCCGGACGGGTATGCCGCGTTCGTACACCCCCGCTCCGGGCTTGCCGCCCGCTGCGGACTGGCCTTGGTCAATGCCCCCGGGACGGTCGATGCCGGGTACCGTGGGGAGATCAAGGTGATCGTGGTCAATCTGGACCCGCGCGAGAGTGTGCGGTTCGAGAGGTATGACCGGATCGCCCAACTGGTCGTCCAGCAGGTCGAGAAGGTGCGCTTCCACGAGGTGGCGGAACTTCCCGGCTCCGCGCGGGCCGAGGGGGGATTCGGTTCCACCGGCGGTCATGCGGCGGTGGGTGGCTCCACGGGCGGGAATGGATACGCATCGGTCGGATCCGACCGGGAAGGACAGTGACGTGTTCGGACGTCGCAAGAAGAACGAGGCTCACCCAGAGCCGGTGCAGGACACCGCGTTCGCCGAGGAGTCGACTGTGCGCGACGGCGACGACGAGGCCGGGGAAGACGAGGCGGGCGAGCGGCGGATCGGTCTCCCGCCTGCGCCCCGCCCCGACGGTCCCTGGGACTCTTCGGAGGTCACCAGCCCCGGCGAGGGCCGGGTCGACCTCGGCGGTCTGTTCGTGCCCGGTGTCGAGGGCATGGAGCTGCGGGTGGAGGTCGCCGGTGACGCCATCGTCGCCGCGACCGTGGTGCTGCAGGACAGCGCCATCCAGTTGCAGGCCTTCGCCGCTCCCAAGAACGAGGGCATCTGGGGCGAGGTCCGCGAGGAGATCGCGGCCGGCATCACCCAGCAGGGCGGGGTCATCGACGAGGCCGAGGGCCCGCTGGGCTGGGAGCTGCGCGCCCAGGTGCCCGTACAGCTGCCCGACGGGACGAACGGCGTGCAGGTCGTGCGCTTCGTCGGCGTCGACGGTCCCCGGTGGTTCCTGCGCGGGGTGATCTCCGGCCAGGGCGCGGTGCAGCCGCAGGCCGCCGGGGTGCTGGAGCACATCTTCCGGGACACCGTCATCGTGCGCGGCGAGGGCCCGATGGCGCCGCGCGACCCGATCGTCCTCAAGCTGCCGGACGACGCCCACATGGTGCCCGACGGCGTCCAGCAGGAGGCCGCGGAGCCGTCCCGCTTCGGCGGCGGCGTCGAGCGCCTGGAGCGCGGACCGGAGATCACCGAGATCCGCTAGTCCGTCCCCGGCCGGGCGCTGCAAACGCGCCACCGCAACGGCCGGGCCGTACGCCCGCGAGGGCCCGTACCCCTGGAGAAGGGGTCCGGGCCCTCGCTGTTTGTGCAGGTCAGGCCGGAACGCGTAGGGATTCCGTCAAGGGGGCGCTAATGGCCGTAAGGGAGGCGTCAACGGCGCTCACAACCGGTCATGGGGACGGTTTGCTTTGGGGGTCCCATTCCCCGTCATCTAGGAGCACACGATGGCCGACGTGGCCTTCGTCGTCGTCACGCTCGCGGTCTTCGCGGTGGTGGCACTCGTCGCCAAGGGGGTGACGAAGCTGTGACCATCGAGAACATCGTCGGCCTGATCGTTGCCGTCGCCCTGCTGGGATACCTGGTCCTTGCCCTCGTTTTCCCGGAGAGGTTCTAGCACGACTATGAGCCCCATCCTCGCAGGAGTGCTCCAGCTGATAGCGCTCATCGCGGCGCTCGCCCTGGCGTACCGCCCCCTCGGCGACTACATGGCCGCCGTCTACAGCTCCCCCAAGCACCTCCGTATCGAGAAGGTCATCTACCGCTGCATCGGCGCCAACGCCGACGCCGAGATGCGCTGGCCCGCCTATCTGCGCGGCGTCCTGGCGTTCTCCCTGGTGGGTGTGGTCTTCCTCTACCTGCTCCAGCGCCTCCAGGGCGGGATGCCGCTGTCCCTGGGCTTCGCGTCGATCAGCCCGGACCAGGCGTTCAACACCGCCGCGTCCTTCGTCGCCAACACCAACTGGCAGTCCTACAGCGGCGAGCAGGCCATGGGCCATGTCGTCCAGACCGCCGGTCTCGCGGTGCAGAACTTCGTGTCCGCCGCCACCGGCATGGCCGTCGCCGTCGCCCTGGTCCGCGGCTTCGCCCGGTCGCGTACGGGCGACCTCGGCAACTTCTGGGCCGACCTGGTGCGCGGCACCGTGCGCGTGCTCGTCCCGATCGCCGTCGTCGGCGCCGTCGTCCTGGTCGCCTGCGGTGCGGTGCAGAACTTCGCCGGCATCCACGAGGTCGGCCAGTTCATGGGCGGCCACCAGCAGACCAACGGCGGTGCGATCGCCTCCCAGGAGGCCATCAAGGAACTGGGCACCAACGGAGGCGGCTACTTCAACGCCAACTCCGCCCACCCCTTCGAGAACCCCACCGCCTTCACCAACCTCTTCGAGATCTTCCTGATCCTCGTCATCCCGTTCGCGCTGACCCGCACCTTCGGCAAGCTCGTCGGGAACGTGAAGCAGGGCTACGCGATCCTCGCCACGATGGGCGTCATCTGGCTCGGTTTCGTCGCGCTGATGATGTGGACCGAGTTCGCCCACGGCGGCCCGGCGCTCCAGGCGGCCGGCGCGGCGATGGAGGGCAAGGAGACCCGCTTCGGCGTCGGCTCCTCCGCGATCTTCTCGGTGTCGACCACGCTCACCTCGACCGGTGCGGTGGACTCCTTCCACTCCTCGTTCACGGCCTTCGGCGGCGGCATCCAGCTGCTCGGCATGATGCTCGGCGAGATCGCACCCGGCGGTGTGGGCTCCGGCCTCTACGGCATGCTCGTCATGGCGATCATCGCGGTGTTCATCGCCGGCCTGATGGTGGGCCGGACGCCCGAGTACCTCGGCAAGAAGATCGGCACCCGTGAGATCAAGCTCGCGGCCTGCTACATCCTCATCACCCCGACGCTGGTGCTCGGCTTCTCCGCGGCCTCGATGGTGCTGCCGGACGCGCTGGGCTCGATGCTCAACACCAAGGCGCTGGGCGCCGGAGCGCACGGCTTCTCCGAGGTGCTCTACGCCTTCACCTCCGGCGGCAACAACAACGGCTCCGCCTTCGCCGGACTGAACGCCAACACGCCCTGGTACAACACCACGATCGGTCTGGCGATGCTGCTCGGCCGCTTCCTGCCGATGGTGTTCGTGCTCGCCCTGGCCGGCTCGCTCGCCGAGCAGCAGCCGGTCCCGGAGACCGCGGGCACCCTGCGTACCGAGAAGCCGCTCTTCGCGGGGCTGCTCGTCGGCACGATCCTGATCATCACCGGTCTGACCTACTTCCCGGCGCTGGCCCTCGGGCCGCTGGCGGAGGGTCTGTCATGACCGCCCCCGTGAAACCGGAAGGGCCCGGCTCCATGGCCTCCAGTTCGACAGCCACTCCGACGCGCGCTCCGCACCAGGACGTCCCCACCGGGCACCAGCCCGGCGACGGCCGCGTGGGCGGCGGTCTCTTCGATCCCAAGCAGCTGATCAAGTCCTTCCCGGACGCGATACGCAAGCTCGACCCGCGGGTGATGGTCAAGTCCCCCGTGATGTTCGTGGTCGAGGTCGGCTCCGTGCTGACCACGGTCTTCGCCGTCACGAAGCCCTCGGACTGGTTCGGCTGGGCGATCGCGGCCTGGCTGTGGCTGACCGTGATCTTCGCCAACCTCGCCGAGGCGGTCGCCGAGGGCCGCGGCAAGGCGCAGGCCGACACCCTGCGCAAGGCCAAGACCGACACTGTCGCGCGCCGGCTGAACGGCGACGCGGAGGAGCAGGTTCCCGGCACCGAGCTGCGCATCGGCGACCTGGTCGTCTGCGAGGCCGGCGACATCATCCCCGGCGACGGTGACGTCGTCGAAGGGGTCGCCTCCGTCGACGAGTCGGCGATCACCGGTGAGTCGGCGCCGGTCATCCGCGAGTCCGGCGGCGACCGCTGTGCCGTCACCGGTGGCACGAAGGTGCTCTCCGACCGCATCGTCATCAAGATCACGACGAAGCCCGGCGAGACCTTCATCGACCGGATGATCAACCTCGTCGAGGGCGCCGCACGGCAGAAGACCCCCAACGAGATCGCGCTGAACATCCTGCTCGCCTCGCTCACCATCGTCTTCCTGCTGGCGGTCGTCACCCTCCAGCCGTTCGCGATCTACGCGGGCGCCGAGCAGCCGATGATCGTGCTGCTCGCGCTGCTGGTCTGCCTGATCCCGACGACGATCGGTGCGCTGCTGTCGGCCATCGGCATCGCCGGTATGGACCGGCTGGTGCAGCGCAACGTCCTGGCCATGTCGGGACGGGCGGTCGAGGCCGCCGGTGACGTGTCGACGCTGCTGCTCGACAAGACCGGCACCATCACCCTCGGCAACCGCCAGGCCGCCGAGTTCGTGCCCGTCCGCGGCACCACCGAGGCCGAGGTCGCCGACGCCGCCCAGCTCTCCTCGCTGGCCGACGAGACGCCCGAGGGCCGCTCCATCGTCGTCCTGGCCAAGGAGAAGTACGGGCTGCGCGAACGGCACCAGGGCGAGCTGGTGGACGCGGAGTGGGTGCCGTTCACCGCCCAGACCCGGATGTCGGGGGTGGACGTCGACGGGCGCAAGGTCCGCAAGGGCGCGTCCGGTTCGGTCATCGCCTGGGTGCAGGAGCGCGGCGGCGAGGTCGCCGCGGACGCCCAGCAGCTGACCGACAGCATCTCGCAGGCCGGCGGCACCCCGCTGCTGGTCGCGCTGGAGGACGAGCGCGGCCCGCGCGTCCTGGGCGTCATCCACCTCAAGGACGTCGTCAAGGAGGGCATGCGCGAACGGTTCGTCGAGCTGCGCAAGATGGGCATCAAGACCGTCATGATCACGGGTGACAACCCGCTGACGGCCAAGGCCATCGCCGACGAGGCGGGCGTGGACGACTTCCTCGCGGAGGCCACGCCCGAGGACAAGATGGCGCTCATCAAGCGCGAGCAGGCCGGCGGCAAGCTGGTCGCGATGACCGGTGACGGTACGAACGACGCGCCCGCGCTCGCGCAGGCGGACGTCGGCGTGGCGATGAACACCGGTACCTCGGCCGCCAAGGAGGCCGGGAACATGGTGGACCTGGACTCCAACCCGACCAAGCTCATCGAGATCGTCGAGATCGGCAAGCAGCTGCTGATCACCCGGGGCGCGCTGACCACCTTCTCGATCGCCAACGACGTCGCGAAGTACTTCGCGATCATCCCGGCGATGTTCGCGGTGGCCTACCCGGGCCTGGACTCCCTCAACATCATGCGGCTGTCCAGCCCCAACTCCGCGATCCTCTCGGCGATCATCTTCAATGCGCTGATCATCGTCGCCCTGGTGCCGCTCGCCCTCAGGGGCGTGCAGTACCGGCCGGTCAGCGCCGACAAGATGCTGCGTCGCAACCTCGCCGTCTACGGGCTCGGTGGCCTGATCGCGCCGTTCATCGGCATCAAGCTCATCGACCTGCTCATCTCCCTCATCCCCGGGCTGCACTGAATTAGGACGTGCTGATCGTTATGAACAACTCGGTAAGCAACACCGCCCGGTTGCTCGGCGCGGGACTGCGCGCCCTGCTCGTCCTGACCGTGCTGTGCGGGGTCCTCTACCCGCTGGCCGTCACGGGAGTGGCCCAGGCGGCATTCCCCGACCAGGCCAACGGCTCGGAGGTGAGCTCCCACGGCAAGGTCGTCGGCTCCTCGCTGCTCGGCCAGCGCTACGACAAGGGCACGGACAAGGCCGGCAACCCCATACCGGACCTGCGGTTCTTCCAGCCGCGCCCCTCGGCGGGACTGGGCAGCAACAAGACCAACGGGGTCAACACCCAGTACGACCTCCAGGTCTCCGGTGCGTCCAACCAGGGCGCCACCAACACCGACCTCGTCAAGGCGGTCAAGCAGCGCAAGGCATGGGTCGCCAGGACCTACGGCGTGCCCGAGTCCAAGGTCCCGGCGGACGCCGTCACGTCCTCCGGCTCCGGGCTGGACCCCGACATCTCGCCGGAGTACGCCCGGCTCCAGGCCGACCGGATCGCCAAGGAGAACGGTCTTCCCGCGGCTACGGTGCGCAAGCTGGTCGCGGATCACATCAGCGGCCGCGCCCTCGGCTTCATGGGCGAACCGCGGGTGAACGTCCTGGAGTTGAACATCGCGCTCAAGGACCTGGTGCACGGCCGCGGCTGAGTGCCGGCGCAGCGGTGGCGGCCCCCGGGGAGCTTCTCCCCGGGGGCCGCTGCATGCCGTCGCCGGGCGCCGCGTCGCCGGCGGGGGAGCGGCTACCAGACATCTCCCTCACGCCAGTCGCAGGTGAGGGCCGCATCCAGGTCGAGCGGGGTCGCCGCCGTCGGCAGGACATAGAGACCGCCGTCCTCTTCGGGGGTGCGGCGGATGCCGGTCGGGCTCAGGGTCCAGGAGCTGCCGCGCCACCGCTGCCAGCCGCGCCCCGCGTAGAAGCCCGCGGCGGCGTCGCCGGCGGACAGGGCGCCGAGGTCGTAGGCGCCGCGTATCACGCGTTCGAGGGCGCCGAGCAGCGCCCCGCCGTGGCCGCGGCCGCGGCGGTCCGCGCGGACGGCGACGCCCTCCACATAGCCGCAGCGCAGCGCCCGGCCGCCGTGCACCAGGCGGCGCTGGACGACGGCGGCGTGCCCGATGAGTGCGCCGTCCGCGTGGAGGAGCGCATGGATGCCGCCGAGCGCGTGTTCCCAGTCCTCCTCGGTCAGGTCGTCGAAGGCGTCGTCGAGCAGCGCACGGGCCGCGTCCAGGGTGGCGGCGTCCAGATCGGCCGTATGGGCGGTACGTAACTGGGTCATGCGGAAAATCCTCGCAGCCGGTCCACGGGCACACGACGCTCTTTCGGCCGACCGGCCGCGGCATTCCGGACGGCCTCGGGCCCGTCCGGCCCGCGCCCGGGGCCCGCCCGGCCGCCGTATCAGAGTCGTGTCAAGACCGGACGCAAAGCCGTCACCTGCGGCTTTTTTCCCCTTGTGGGTCTGTAGGGTCGTAACAGGCCCAGCCCGGTGGGGGCGGCCTTCACGTAAGACAATGGGGCCATGGCACGCGGCAAGCTACGGATATATCTCGGCGCGGCACCGGGCGTCGGCAAGACGTACGCGATGCTGTCCGAGGCGCACCGGCGCATCGAGCGCGGTACGGATCTCGTGGTGGGTTTCGTCGAGCACCACGGCAGGCCCCGTACCGAGGTGATGCTGCACGGGCTGGAGCACATCGCGCGCCGCGAGCTGGCCTACCGCGGCACCTCGTTCACCGAGATGGACGTCGATGCGGTACTGGCGCGGCGGCCGGCCGTGGCGCTGGTCGACGAGCTGGCCCACACCAACGTCCCCGGTTCGCGCAACGGCAAGCGCTGGCAGGACATCGAGGAGCTGCTGGAGGCCGGGGTCGATGTGATCTCGACCGTCAACATCCAGCATCTGGAGTCGCTCGGAGACGTCGTCGAGTCGATAACGGGAGTGCGCCAGCAGGAGACCGTGCCCGACGAAGTCGTCCGCCGGGCCGACCAGATCGAGCTTGTCGACATGTCGCCCCAGGCGCTGCGCCGCCGTATGGCACACGGCAACATCTACACCTCCGACAAGGTCGACGCCGCGCTGTCCAACTACTTCCGGCCCGGCAACCTCACCGCGCTGCGCGAGCTGGCGCTGCTGTGGGTCGCCGACCGGGTGGACGAGTACCTCCAGGCGTACCGCGCCGAGCACTCGATCCGTTCGACCTGGCAGGCGCGCGAGCGCATCGTCGTCGGCCTGACCGGCGGCCCCGAGGGCCGTACGCTGATCCGCCGCGCGGCCCGGATGGCGGCCAAGGGGTCCGGCAGCGAGGTGCTCGCCGTCTACATCGCCCGCAGCGACGGGCTGACCTCCGCCTCGCCCAAGGAACTGGCCGTCCAGCGCACGCTGGTGGAGGACCTCGGCGGTACGTTCCACCACGTCATCGGCGACGACATCCCGTCGGCCCTGCTGGAGTTCGCCCGCGGGGTCAACGCCACCCAGATCGTGCTCGGCTCCAGCCGCCGCAAAGCTTGGCAGTACGTCTTCGGCCCGGGCGTGGGCGCCACCGTCGCCCGCGACTCCGGACCCGACCTCGACGTCCACATCGTCACCCACGAAGAGGCCGCCAAGGGCCGGGGGCTGCCGGTGGCGCGCGGGGCGCGGCTGGGGCGGGCGAGGATCATCGCCGGCTGGCTCGTCGGAGTGGCCGGTCCGGTGCTGCTCTCGCTGCTGCTGACCGGCATCGACACCGGCCCGGGGCTGGCCAACGACGTCCTGCTCTTCCTGTTCCTGACGGTCGTCGCGGCGCTGCTCGGCGGACAGCTGCCGGCGCTGGCCTCCGCCGCCGTCGGTTCGCTGCTGCTGAACTTCTACTTCACGCCACCCACCCACACCCTCACGGTCAGCGACCCCAAGAACATCGTCGCCATCGCGATCTTCTTCGCGGTTGCGGTGTCGGTCGCCTCGGTGGTGGATCTCGCCGCCCGCCGCACCCACCAGGCCGCCCGGCTGCGCGCCGAGTCGGAGATCCTCTCCTTCCTCGCGGGCAGTGTGCTGCGCGGCGAGACGACGCTGGACGCGCTGCTGGAGCGGGTTCGGGAGACCTTCGCCATGGACACGGTGGTGCTCCTGGAGCGCGGCAGCGAGGTGGAGCCGTGGACCTGCGCCGGCCGGGCGGGCAGCGGTGACAGCCGGCCGCCCGCGCGCCCCGAGGACGCCGATGTCGACATGCCGGTGGGCGACCACATGGCGCTGGCGCTGACCGGGCGGGTGCTGCCCGCGGAGGACCGCCGGGTGCTGGCCGCGTTCGCCGCCCAGGCCGCCGTCGTCCTGGACCGGCAGCGGCTGGTGGGCGAGGCGGAGCGGGCCCGCGAGCTGGCGGAGGGCAACCGCATCCGTACGGCGCTGCTGGCCGCGGTCAGCCACGACCTGCGGACCCCTCTGGCGAGCATCAAGGCCTCGGTCACCTCCCTGCGCTCCGACGACGTCGCCTGGTCCGAGGCGGACGAGAAGGAGCTGCTGGCCGGCATCGAGGCGGGCGCGGACCGGCTCGACCACCTGGTCGGCAACCTCCTGGACATGTCCCGGCTCCAGACCGGCACGGTCACCCCGCTGATCCGCGAGATCGACCTCGACGAGGTGGTCCCGATGGCGCTGGGCGGCGTACCGGAGGGCAGCGTCACCCTCGACATCCCTGAGGAACTGCCGATCGTCGCCGTCGATCCGGGTCTGCTGGAACGTTCGGTCGCCAACCTCGTCGAGAACGCGGTGAAGTACAGCCCGGAGGGGAGGACGGTGCTGGTCTCGGCCAGTGCGCTCGGCGACCGGGTGGAGCTGCGGATCGTCGACCGCGGGCCGGGCGTCCCCGACAGCGCCAAGGACCGGATCTTCGCCCCCTTCCAGCGCTACGGGGACTCCCCGCGCGGCGCCGGCGTGGGCCTGGGCCTGGCCGTGGCCCGGGGCTTCGCGGAGTCGATGGGCGGCACCCTGGCCGCCGAGGACACCCCCGGCGGCGGCATGACCATGGTGCTCACCCTCCGGGCGGCGGCCGGCCATCCAGAGGTCCCCGCCGACCTCCCGGCCCGGGCCGTCACATGAGCCCGATGACCACGACAAGCGTGACCACGCTGACCATGACGGCGGCGGACCGCGACGCGGAGAGACCGCGCCGCCGGGTATCCGTGCCGCCGAGAAACCTTGACGACGAGGGAGAACGCCAGTGAACCGGGTGCTTGTGGTCGATGACGAGCCGCAGATCGTCCGCGCCCTCGTGATCAACCTGAAGGCGCGGAAGTACGAGGTCGATGCCGCCCCCGACGGGGCCACCGCCCTCAAGCTCGCCGCCGCCCGCCACCCCGATGTCATCGTCCTCGACCTGGGCCTGCCCGATATGGACGGGGTCGAAGTGATCAAGGGGCTGCGCGGCTGGACACGGGTGCCGATCCTGGTGCTCTCCGCCCGGCAGACCTCCGACGAGAAGGTCGAGGCGCTGGACGCGGGGGCGGACGACTACGTCACCAAACCGTTCGGCATGGACGAGCTGCTGGCCAGGCTCCGCGCCGCGGTGCGCCGGGCCGAGCCGACCGGACCGGCCGAGGACGAGGTGATCATCGAAACGGACGGTTTCACCGTCGACCTGGCCGCCAAGAAGGTCAACCGCAGCGGCCGCGACATCCGGCTGACCCCCACCGAATGGCACCTCCTGGAGGTCCTGGTGCGCAACCAGGGCCGCCTGGTCAGCCAGAAACAGCTGCTCCAGGAGGTCTGGGGACCCTCGTACGGCACCGAGACCAACTATCTGCGGGTCTACATGGCCCAGCTCCGCCGCAAGCTGGAGAGCGATCCGTCGCATCCCCAGCACTTCATCACCGAGCCCGGGATGGGGTATCGCTTCGAGCAGTGAGGGGCGAGTGTTGCGGCCGGGGGGCCGGGGGTTGCCCCCGGGGGATGCAGCATCACCGAGCCTGGGATGGGGTATCGCTTCGAGCAGTGAGAGGCGGACGGCGCCCCGGCGGCTCCGTACGGACCGGTGCCGCCTTGCGTCGCGGCTCGTGATCCCCGGCAGGGGGCACCGGTACGCTGGGGTTATGAGTGCTGGGACCCGATCCGAGAAGCCGGCCGGTCGTTTCCGCCGGATGCTCGAGCGGCTGTCGTCCTCCGAGGAGGAGCTGCAGAGCGCCGAGCTGCGGAAGGATGCGCAGGACACGGGCTGTACCCGTATCTGCGACTGCGACGACCGCCAGATAGTCAAGGTCACCGGCACCCTGCGGCATGTCACGCTGCGGCCGCGCGCCGGTGTGCCCGCGCTGGAGGCGGAGCTGTTCGACGGTTCCGCCGCCCTCGACGTGGTGTGGCTGGGCCGCCGCTCCATCGTCGGGATAGAGCCGGGCCGTAAGCTCATCGCCTCGGGCCGGGTCTCCATGAGTCACGGACGCCGGGTGCTCTTCAACCCGAAGTACGAACTCCGACCGCTCGGACAGGAGTAGCCGGTGCCGTCTCACGACCGACCGACCACCGACCCACGACCGACCACCGGCGCGGATGCCCCCGCGCCCGCCGCCCCGGGCGCCGACGCCGACGGCAGAGCCGTCACCGAACAGGCGCTCTTCGAGGCCTTCGGCGGCATCCGCGGCACGGTGGAGACCATCCTCCCCGGCCTGCTGTTCGTCGCGATCTACACGGTCAGCAAGGACCTGCACGTCTCGGCGATCGCCGCCCTGGCCGTCTCCTTGGTGCTCACCGCCGTCCGCCTGGTGCGCCGGGACACCCTCAAGCACGCCTTCAGCGGCGTCTTCGGCGTGGCCTTCGGCGTGGTCTTCGCGATGATGACCGGCAATGCCAAGGACTTCTACCTGCCGAGCATGCTCTACACCCTCGGCCTGGCCCTGGCGTACATCGTCACCACGCTCGCCGGTGTCCCGCTGCTCGGCCTGATCCTGGGCCCGGTCTTCAAGGAGAACCTCTCCTGGCGCACCCGTAACCCCGGCCGCAAGAAGGCCTACGCCAAGTCCAGCTGGGCCTGGGGCCTGATCCTGCTGGCGAAGTGCGCGATCCTCTTCCCCCTGTACTGGTGGGCGAACACCGCGCAGCTCGGCTGGGTGCTGGTGGCGCTCAAGCTGCCGCCGTTCCTGCTCGCGCTGTGGCTGACCTGGGTGTTCCTGACGAAGGCGCCGCCGCCGATCGATGTCTTCGCGGAGATGGAGGCCGAGGAGGAGCGGGAGAAGGCGCAGCGGGCGGCCGCGGAGCGCCGAAGCGCCGAGGGGGAGGTCCTGGACGCGGTCGCCGACGATCTCGGTCAGGGCCTCGCCGCCGAGGTCGCGCAGCGCCCGCAGGGGCCGCGCCACCGCCGCTGACCCACCCGCCGACAACGCAACGGGGCCCGGGAACCGCGAAGGTTCCCGGGCCCCGCCGCGTTGCCGGGCGGCCTCCGCTAGGCGTCCGTCCGCCGCATCGACAGCAGGTCCTCCAGCTGCTCCTCGCGCGACTGGGCGGCCACGAACAGCAGCTCGTCGCCCGCCTCCAGCGCGTCCTCCTTGTTCGGTGTGAGCACCCGCGTCCCGCGGATGATCGTCACCAGGGAGGTGTCCTCGGGCCACTCCACATCGCCGACCCGGGTGCCGGCCAGCGCCGCCTCCGGGGGCAGCGTCAGCTCGACGAGGTTGGCGTCGCCGTGGCTGAAGCGCAGCAGCCGTACGAGGTCGCCGACGCTGACGGCCTCCTCGACCAGCGCCGACATCAGGCGGGGCGTCGAGACCGCGACGTCCACGCCCCAAGCCTCGTTGAACAGCCATTCGTTCTTCGGGTTGTTGACCCGGGCGACCACCCGGGGCACGCCGTACTCGGTCTTGGCGAGCAGCGAGACCACCAGATTGACCTTGTCGTCACCGGTGGCGGCGATGACGACGTTGCAGCGCTGGAGCGCCGCCTCGTCGAGCGAGGTGATCTCGCACGCATCGGCCAACAGCCACTCCGCCAGCGGCACCCGCTCGACCGAAATGGCGGTCGGCGCCTTGTCGATCAGCAGGATCTCGTGCCCGTTTTCCAGCAGCTCACCGGCGATGGAACGACCCACCGCACCCGCGCCCGCGATTGCGACCCTCATGCGTGCGCCTCCTCGGGACCGGCGGCGAACGCCGCCTCGACCTTCTCGACCTCGTCGGTGCGCATCATGACGTGCACCAGATCGCCTTCCTGCAACACCGTCTGCGAGGTCGGCAGCATCGCCTCGCCCAGCCGGGTGAGGAAGGCGACGCGGACGCCGGTCTCGTCCTGGAGCTTGCTGATCTTGTGGCCGACCCAGGCCGAGGAGGCGGCCACCTCGGCGAGCTGGACGCCGCCGCTGGGGTCGCGCCACAGCGGCTCGGAGCCCGACGGCAGCAGCCGGCGCAGCATCTGGTCGGCCGTCCAGCGGACGGTGGCGACGGTGGGGATACCCAGGCGCTGGTACACCTCGGCGCGGCGCGGGTCGTAGATCCTTGCCGCGACGTTCTCGACGCCGAACATCTCGCGGGCCACCCGGGCGGCGATGATGTTGGAGTTGTCGCCGCTGGAGACGGCGGCGAAGGCGCCCGCCTCCTCGATACCGGCCTCCCGCAGCGTGTCCTGGTCGAAGCCGACGCCGGTCACGCGGCGGCCGCCGAAGGCCGAGCCCAGGCGGCGGAAGGCGGTGGGGTCCTGGTCGACCACCGCAATGGTGTGGCCCTGGCTCTCCAGGGTCTGCGCGAGCGCGGAGCCCACCCGGCCGCACCCCATGATGACGATGTGCATGCGATTACCCCGTGCCCTGACTCAGCGCGCTGATCTGCCCAAACACCCTGCTCAACTCTTCCTTCTCCGAGTGCCGGCAAAGCGCGGCTACGGCTCGCGGTCGCAAGGCCACTGCTCGCGACCGGGACCCCGTACGCGTCAACGGGCGCGTTGGGCGCGGCGTGGTCCGGGTACAACCGTAGCCGTAATACGCCGTCCGTTAAGGGGGCGGTCACCACCCGACAGATGCGGGCCCGGCCACGCGGTGCACCGGCTTACCGCACCCGGCTGCGCCGCGCGGCCCCCGTACGGCACGCTACGACGTGTGCCCAATCTGCCTCAGCAGCCCCAACAGGGCTCCATCGCACCGCACATGGTGGTCTGCGGCGACGATGCGCTCGCGCACCGGCTCGCCGCGGAACTCAAGGACGTCTACCGCGAACGGGTGACGCTGGTCGTCCCGTCCGCCCGGGAGCCGCACCGGCCCCGGATCCCGCCGCCGGCCCGTGCGCTGGGCCGGGCCACGGCCCTGCTGGGAAGGATGTCGGCGGCGATGGCGCGGACGACCCTGCTGCCGCCGGAGCCGGCCGCGGCGGACGGGGCGGACGACGGCGACGACCTGCCCGAGGAGCCGGTACGGATCCTGGAGGCGGCGGAGGCCGACGACGCCGTACTGACGGCGGCGGACATCGCCGGGGCGGGCGCGCTGGCGCTGGTCTACGACGACGACGAACTCAACATCCACGCCGCGCTGCGCGCCCGCCGGCTCAACCCCCGGCTGCGGCTGGTGATCCGGCTCTACAACCGCAAACTCGGCCAGCATCTGGAGGCGTTGCTCGACCAGGCGGCGACCGTCGCGTCCCCGGGCGGCGACGAGGCCGCCCAGGCCGACGCCTCCACGACCGTGCTCTCCGACGCCGACACCGTGGCCCCGGCACTGGCCGCCACCGCAGTCGCCGGGACCAGCAAGGTCATCGAGGCGGACGGGCTGCTGCTGCGTGCCGTGGAGCGCGCGCCGGTGCCGCCGGGCCGAGCGGCCGAGCCCGGCCTGTGCACCCTGGCGGTGCTCACCGCCTCGGCCACCGACCCGGCCGTCACCGACCCGGCCACCGTCGGCTCCGCCGCCACCCTGCCGCCGGCCGGGGACGAGGGTCCCGTACTGCTGCCGGACGACGAGACGACCGCGGCCGCCGAGGGGCGCGGCACCATCGTCCTGGAGACCGTCTCCTATACGGGGCGGACGGTGCGCCCCCGCCTCCTGCGCGGCCGCGGCGCTCCGCTGGCCTCCCTCTTCTCCCGGCGGCTGCGCTGGTCCCTGGCCGGGGTGGTCCTCGCCGTCCTCGCGCTGGCCGTCGCCTCCAGCCTCAGCACCGGCGAACAGCCGCTGCACGCCGCCTACCTCACCCTGCTCGACCTGTTCGCCATCGACGACCCGGCGCTCGACGAGCCGCTGCCCCGCAAGATCATTCAGCTGCTGTCCGCGCTCACCGGGATGCTGCTGCTGCCGGTGCTGGTCGCCGCGGCCTTCGAGGGCCTGGGCACCTTCCGCAGCGCATCCGCCCTGCGCCGTCCGCCGCGCGGGCTGTCCGGGCACGTGGTGCTGCTCGGCCTGGGCAAGGTGGGCACCCGGGTGCTGACGCTGCTGCACGAGCGGGGCATCCCGGTGGTGTGCATCGAGGCCGACCCGGAGGCGCGCGGTATCTCCGTGGCCCGCCGGCTGCGGGTGCCCACCGTCGTGGGGGACGTGACCCACGAGGGCGTGCTGGAGGCCGCCAAGGTCGACCGGGCGCACACCCTCCTCGCCCTGACCAGCGAGGACACCACCAATCTGGAGGCCGCCCTCTACGCCCGCTCGGTCAAACCCCGGCTGCGGGTGACCCTGCGGCTGTTCGACGACCACTTCGCCACCGCCGTCTACCGCACCCTGCGCGCCGCCCATCCCCGCGCCCTGACCCGCAGCCGCAGCGTCTCCTTCCTCGCGGCCCCCGCCTTCGCCGGCGCCATGATGGGCCGCCAGATCCTCGGGGCGATCCCCGTCGAGCGGCGGGTGCTGCTGGTCGCTCGGGTCGGCGTGCGGGGCCATGCCGCCCTGGAGGGCCGGACGATCGGCGAGGTCCTGCGCCCCGGGCGGCTGCGGGTCCTGGCCGTCGACACCTCCGCGCCCGACGAGACGGCGGAGGCATCCGCCGCGGCGGCGCCCCCGCCGGACGGCGAGCGCGCGCCCGCGCTCCTGGTCCACGAACTGGGCGACGGCTACGTCCTGCGCCCCCAGGACCGGGTGCTGCTCGCCGCCACCCGCCAGGGCCTGGGCGATCTCCTGGCCCGCCGCCCGCGCGCGGCGGCCGGCGCCGGGGCCGAGGGCGACCGGACCCGGCGGCCGTGAGACATACCACACACCTCAGCCGCCACACGCCGTATGCAGCCGAGTCGTGACCACCGCGTGTGGATCGTGTGCGGGCACCGTGCCTGCTGAAAGACGTCGCGCAGGTCACGCGGGTCGCGGCGCGCATCACTCGTCACCCGCGGCGGTGACCGCTGGGCAGGGCCCTTGACGAACCCTTAACATCCTCTCCGTGTCCAAACTGACCGACGTGCCCAAACGGATCCTGATCGGGCGCGCACTGCGCAGCGACAAGCTCGGCGAGACCCTGCTCCCCAAGCGCATCGCACTCCCCGTCTTCGCCTCCGACCCGCTCTCCTCCGTGGCCTACGCGCCGGGCGAGGTGCTGCTCGTCCTGTCCATCGCAGGTGCGAGCGCGTACAGCTTCAGCCCGTGGATCGCCGTCGCGGTCGTGGTGCTGATGTTCACCGTGGTGGCGTCGTACCGGCAGAATGTGCACGCCTATCCGAGCGGCGGCGGCGACTACGAGGTGGCCACCACCAACCTCGGTCCCAAGGCCGGCCTGACCGTCGCCAGCGCCCTGCTGGTCGACTATGTGCTGACCGTCGCGGTCTCCATCGCCTCCGGCATCGAGAACCTGGGCTCCGCGATCCCCTTCGTCGTCGAGCACAAGACCCTCTGCGCGGTCGCCGTCATCGTCCTGCTGACGCTGATGAACCTGCGCGGGGTCAAGGAATCGGGCAAGCTCTTCGCGATCCCGACCTATGTCTTCGTCGCCGGCGTCTTCATCATGATCGCCTGGGGCGCCTTCCGCGGCCTGGTCATGGGCGACACCATGAAGGCCCCCACCGCCGACTACACCATCCACGCCGAACAGGGCGGCCTGGCCGGCTTCGCCCTGCTCTTCCTCCTCCTGCGCGCCTTCTCCTCCGGCTGCGCGGCGCTCACCGGCGTCGAGGCGATCTCCAACGGCGTGCCCGCCTTCCGCAAGCCGAAGTCGAAGAACGCCGCCACCACGCTGGCCCTGATGGGCGGCTTCGCGGTCACCATGTTCTGCGGCATCATCGCGCTGGCCATGACGACCCACGTCAAGATGGCGGAGACCCCGGCCAAGGACCTCCTCGACCACGGCAAGCCGCTCGGCCCGGGCTACACCCAGAACCCGGTCATCTCCCAGGTCGCCGAGGCGGTGTTCGGCAACGGCTCGTTCCTCTTCGTCGTCCTGGCCGCCGCCACCGCCCTGGTCCTCTTCCTCGCCGCGAACACCGCCTACAACGGCTTCCCGCTGCTCGGCTCGATCCTCGCCCAGGACCGCTATCTGCCGCGCCAGCTGCACACCCGCGGCGACCGCCTGGCCTTCTCCAACGGCATCGTCGTCCTGGCCGGCGCCGCCGCCGTCCTGACCTACATCTACGGCGCGGACTCCACCCGCCTGATCCAGCTCTACATCGTCGGCGTCTTCGTCTCCTTCACGCTCAGCCAGGTCGGCATGGTCCGCCACTGGAACCGCCATCTGCGGACCGAGCAGGACCCGGCCGCCCGCCGCCGCATGCAGCGCTCGCGCGCCATCAACGCCTTCGGCGCCAGCCTCACCGGCCTGGTGCTCGTCGTCGTCCTGCTGACCAAGTTCACCCACGGCGCCTGGGTGGCCGTGCTCGGCATGGGCGTCTTCTTCGTCACCATGAGCGCGATACGCCGCCACTACGACAGCGTCGCCGAGGAGATCGCGCCCGACGACAGCCCCGACGACGACGTGGTGGCCCCCTCCCGCGTGCACTCCATCGTCCTGGTCTCCAAGCTCCACAAGCCCACCCTGCGCGCCCTGAACTACGCCAAGCTGATGCGCTCGGACACCCTCGAAGCCGTCAGCGTCGACGTCGACCAGGCCGACACCAAGGCGCTGCGCGAGGAATGGGACCGCCGCGGCATCGAGGTCCCCCTCAAGGTCCTCGCCTCCCCCTACCGCGAGATCACCCGCCCGTTCATCGACCACGTCAAATCGCTGCGCCGGGAGAGCCCGCGCGATGTCGTCTCCGTCTTCATCCCCGAATACGTCGTCGGCCACTGGTACGAGCACCTCCTGCACAACCAGAGCGCCCTGCGCCTCAAGGGCCGCCTCCTGTTCACCGCCGGCGTGATGGTCACCTCGGTCCCCTGGCAGCTGGACTCCTCCGAGGCCGCCCGCCGGCGCGCCCGCAAGCGCGCCGAGTGGAACGCCCCCGGGGCGGTACGGCGCGGACCGGTCACGGCGCAGCCGAAGAAGGAGCGCAAGAAGGAGAAGGCGGCGGCCGTCGAGGAGTAGGCCCGGTCCGCTCGGGCACGGGCACCGCCCTGCGGGACGTAGACTTGACGGCTGGCCTCCGCCCCGGAGGCCGGGCCGGCCGGTCCCATGCGCCCGCCGCCGTGCCCGTTGCCTTGCCGCCGCCCGCCTCCTCGCCGTCACCTATTGGAGCCCTCCCGCCATGCAGACAGAACCGAAGACGTCGCTGGTCGGCGAGGAGTACGAGGTCGAGGTCGGCCCGGTCGCCCACGGCGGCCACTGCATCGCCCGTACGCCGGAGGGCCAGGTCCTCTTCGTACGCCACACCCTCCCCGGGGAGCGAGTCGTCGCCCGCGTCACCCACGGCGAGGAGGGCGCCCGCTTCCTGCGCGCCGACGCGGTGGAGATCCTCTCTGCCTCCAAGGACCGCGTCGAGGCGCCCTGCCCCTTCTCCGGCCCCGGCAAATGCGGCGGCTGCGACTGGCAGCACGCCGCGCCCGGTGCCCAGCGCCGGCTCAAGGGCCAGGTCATCGCCGAACAGCTCCAGCGGCTGGCCGGCCTGACGCCCGAGCACGCCCACTGGGACGGCACCGTCGAGCCCGCCCCCGGCGACAAGGTCGCCAAGGGCGAGGTCCCGGCCTGGCGCACCCGCGTCCAGTACGCCGTCGACGCCGACGGCCACGTCGGCCTGCGCAAGCACCGCTCCCACGACGTCGAGCCCGTCACCCACTGCATGATCGCGGCCCCCGGCGTCAGCGAACTGGGCGTCGAGCAGCGCGACTGGCCCACCATCGCCACCATCGAGGCGATCGCCGCCACCGGCTCGCACGACCGCCAGGTCATCCTCACGCCGAAGCCCGGCGGCCGCCTCCCGATCGTCGAGCTCGACAAGCCCGTCTCCGTCCTGCGCATCGGCGAGAAGGACGAACAGGTCCACCGCGTCCACGGCCGCCCCTTCGTCCGCGAACGCGCCGCCGGCCGCACCTGGCGGGTCGGCAACGGCGGCTTCTGGCAGGTCCACCCGAAGGCCGCCGACCTCCTCGTCGAGGCCGTCATGCAGGGCCTGATGCCGAAGAAGGGCGATATGGCCCTCGATCTCTACTGCGGCGTCGGCCTGTTCGCCGGCGCCCTCGCCGAACGCGTCGGCGACAAGGGCGCCGTCCTCGGCATCGAGTCCGGCAAGCGCGCCGTCGAGGACGCCCGCCACAACCTCGCCGACCTCGACCGCGTCCGCATCGAACACGGCAAGGTCGAGTCGATCCTCCCCCGCACCGGCATCACCGACGTCGACCTCGTCGTCCTCGACCCACCCCGCGCCGGCGCCGGCCACAAGACCGTCACCCACCTCGCCTCCCTCACCCCCCGCCGCATCGCCTACGTCGCCTGCGACCCGGCCGCCCTCGCCCGCGACCTGAAGTACTTCGGCGAGGCGGGGTATGTGCCGCGGCGGATGCGGGCGTTTGATTTGTTTCCTGTGACGCATCATGTGGAGTGCGTGGCGATCCTCGAACGCGCCGCGAAGCAATCCTGACCCGCGGTTTTGCGCGTGCGCACTATGTTCGGTATGGGCGATATCTTGACGCTGAAATGTCGCTCGTGCCGCTCATTTGACGCTCGTTCTGATGGGGTGTCAGGCACTCGGCTGGGCAGGCCAGGCCCTGTCAAGGGTGGCGTATATCGATGGGGCTTGGAGAGAGCGCGACGCTGAGCGTCAACCTACTGAGTCCTGCTGGTCTGATATCCCGGAAGAGACCAGCCACTGCGGTGACCTGCTGCGATGAGGGGCTAGTTGTATTGATCACGAGCGTTGTTAACACTGCCTGGCCTTGATCATGGCGAAGACCTCCGGTGTGGTGGAGGTGTCTAGGACTACACCGCACGAAGGTCTTCGTGTCCCACCGTAATGCCCGGCTGACTGTTCCTGGCAGGCGGCTGCTGATCCAGCGGCTGCTGTCCGGCCGCGGCGCTGCAGGAGAGAGAAGAGTTAGTAGAAAGAGGAAAGATAGAGCAGCGCTATCGCAGGTCAGATACCGAATGGGGGTCGGATTTCCGACCACGAGGGTCGGGTTTCCGGCCAGGCGGGTCGTCTTTCCGACCCGCTGTGGCGCCGGGTCGGAAAGACGACCCGGCCGCGGTGCCCTCGCGGGAGGGGCGGAAGCCCCGCATACCTGCCTCTCGACGACCTTGCCCGCGGCAGCGCACATCCGCATCCCGCAGGTTCTTGCAAAAGGTCCGTGCAAAGCGTGATCCAGTCCATCACCGTGGTGCGGAACCAGCCCCCGTCGTCCGGCCTGTACAACTCGACCGCCTGCGTCGCCTCCCCGAGCTCGGCGGCCGAGCGGTGCTCACAGCTCCATCCAGCTGCAGCGACCGGGCCTACCGTCCAGCGGCCACCACACCGCAGCCGAGGGCCCGCGTTCCTCCATCTCCTCCAGCACCGCCGCGCCCACCGCCACCTCTTCCGCGAACTGCTCGGTCAGTGGGTGCTCGCACACCATCGCCCGCAGATCCGCTACCCGCTGCGCGAGCGCCCGCGGGCCGGCACCGGTCAGTACGAACAGCAGCCTCGGGAAGACCGCATAGCTGCGCTGCCACGGACGAAGACCCGTCGGGTCGCCGCCGGCTCCCCGCCGGCCGGCAACAGGGACATGGCTGTGGAACCGGGCGTAGGTGATGACCTTGGATGCGAGCCGCTCGGATGACTCCGTCGCGCGGTCGACTTCGACGAAGGCGCGCAGCAGGGCCCGTGTCGGTGAGGTGCGTGTGTACCGCAGCAGTGCGTCAGCGATCAGCGCGCGTTCCCCGCCCGCCGAACCGTCCCGGATCGGGTGCGCAACCTCTGTCATCCAGTCCATCGCCCCGAACTCATCGCCACGAGCGTGGGCGTCGTTGAGGAAGGCGAGCGCGGTCCGGGTCACGGTCAGCGTGTGGCTGCTGCGCATGGCTGAGATGGCGGCGCCGGCCCGATAGGGGCGGCGTCCCTGGAATTGGGGCCAGGTCAGAACGGTTTGGAGTCCCGGACCGGTGAGTGACCAGATGCTGGGGTGGTGGGCCCGGGCCTGGGAGTAGACCAGCCCCTTGCTGTGTAGATCGCGCAGGCAGTGGCGCAGGTGGTAGGTGTCAGGGGATGGCGTCAGTAGCTGGTTGAGCTGGGTGGTCGTGGCCGCGCGGTGAACGGCCAGCACGGACAAGATCTGCTCCCGCACGGGGATTCGTTGGCTGTGCGATGTGATGGCGGGCGGCATCGAGGGCTCCGTGGTGGTGAGGGCCCGCGGCGTCTTTTGCTGCGGGGAGGGCGGGTGGGCGCCCTCACCACCAGTGGACCCAGGCGGCTTACCACCGCACTTACCGCCGACACCCTGTAGCGATCTCGAAATGGACACATCACGTGAGAAGCCCGCTTACCACCGGAAGTGCGCGTGGTAAGCGGGCTCTTCAGCCACTATGTGCCCCGCGCAGGAACCCCCTTGGGAACGCCTAGGCGTGCTCTGCAGTGTTCGGTAGAGCCTCGGTAGCCACGCGACGGCGCGAGCATCAAGGCGTGGTGCCGTCCCCGTTCTCCAGGCCCTGCCAGGCGGCCTTGACGACGCGCTCTCACATCCAATGGGCTTCCCGCTGTGAGCCGCGAGCTCTGCACCGACGCCGCTTCGCCACCTGCCGATCGTCTCAAACAGGCGGGCGGTGGCGACGCATTCCGCTCTCTCCGGTGCCCGGGTACTGCCGGGGCAGGGCCGCTGCACCCGAAGACTCCCGGGTTATCCCCCACACGGTGATTGTCGAAGTCCCGCAGGCCCCGTGGCGGAAGGCACGAATCTGCGTCCCGGTGGGCCCCTCGACCTCCCCGACCGGGTCGGGGAAGGACCCTGGGTCGGCTGCCAAACCTGCGGATGACCGTCGGCCCCGTGAAGTGGGGCAGCTGCGCGGCCTCGTTGATCGAACTCCAGCCGTATGGGTCGCCGTACTACAGTGCCGAATCCGTGAGGAGGCCCCATTCTTCTGCTTGTGCCGCTCGAACGCCCTACGGTTGCGTTGGCGGGCGTCTATCCCTCCGGCAACGATCGCTGATGACTGAGACTCTGACTTGGCGGGGGGACCGTATGAGACCCCACGACACGCCCCCCGATAGGGCACCTCCTTGGGCACACATTACTAACCGTCGCATCTCGACATAACCGCAGGTCATTGGCCTTGGTAAGAGGGCTGCGGGATTCCGACTTCCCTCCGTACGTCGCCCTCGTGCCTGTTGTTGATATGTGGGTTGGGGGTGTGGACGATGTGGCGTCGGGTGGGGCGGGTCGCTGCGCTGTGCTGGTTGTTGGGTGCGCCGGGCCGGTGTGGGTGTGTGGGCGTGGCCGGGCCGAGGGGCCTGGCGTCGTCCTTGACCTCCTGGACGGGCGACAACCTCCGTCAGGTTCACGCACTTGCACCCAGGGGCGCCCAGCAGATGCACTCCTGAGGTCAGCTTGGTAGCGATACCGCACGCGGTGGCATGAAGGCTCCTTCGACGTGTTTCCTGTCCACGTCATTCCGAGGACGCGTCGCCTCGAGCGCATGGGGATCCTCGAGCAAGTGCGTGGGGTTCCCTGTGATCCATACGGCGTGATCCAGCCATGAGCACGGCAGCTCCGGTCGACACCTTGTTGATCGTTTTCGTCAGGCCGGGCTTTACCTAAGATCACCACAACCGAATTGCGGCCCGACGGGCTTCCTGCACAGGACATGCCCCCACCCGCACGAGTCACTCGTGCCCTGGGGGAACCACCTCGTGTCCATGCTCCTGCTGAAACTATCGGCGCAGGATCTGCTCACTCTTGATTCACGTGATCGGATGGTGCCGCACCTTGCCGCCCGGTGGCGGTACTTCCGGGGAGCAGACGCCTCGGAGTCGGAGCGTTCCGCATGGGCGGAGAGTTTGGTGAGCCTCGCGAATGACCTGGTCGCAGCGGGACGCGGGAACGTGGAGATGATCGTCGAGTGTGCTGCCACGCTCGACGAGGCGGTCTGCCCTGGCGACCCCCGCCTCATCGACGTCGTTCTGGTGGGGCGTCATCCAGAGCGTCACGTTCCCTCCGTGCAGTTGGTCGAGTTGAAGCGTTGGTCGACAGTGAGCCGGGTGGAACGGGCGACCGCAGACTTGTTGCACGTGCCGGGTACCAAAAAGGAGAAGAAGCACCCGGCGCTTCAATTGGGCGCATATTACGAGGCGTTCACGAGCGCCCGCGGCCCGTTTCAGGGTGCCGACTTCGAGTGCGGCGGCTTCGCCTACCTACACAACGCCACCGACGATTCCGTGCGGACACTGATCGACGTTGACGCACCGACAGGCTCCTACGCCCGCATATACACGAATGATCGGCGCGAGCAGCTGCTTTCCGACCTCAGGAAGAACTTCGCCGAGGAAGGCGCAGCCTCCGAGGCCGAGAGAATGCTGCAGAGCATGGGTCTGCGCAACACCCCGCTGCTCGACGCCATGATCTGGTCCCGCGGAGCTGACACGGTCTTCACCCTGCGCGGGCGGCAGAAGGAGGTCGCCGACCAAGTGCTGAAGACCGCTTCGAAGGTCTTGCCGGACCCCCGGCGTCCCGCCTTGGTGCCGGACGAGCGGCGTGTGATCTTCCTCGTGACCGGTGGCGCGGGAACCGGGAAGAGCGCGATCGGCCTGCAGATCAAGGCAGAGTTGGAGGCCCGAGGCCGTACGGTCAACTACGCCAGTGGCAGCCGGGCTTTCAATGGCGCCCTTCAAGAACATGTCGGCTACGGAGATCGGCAGTTCAGGGAGACGTTCACGTACTTCAGTAACTTCGTCACCCCACCTGACCCGCTCTTGGACGTGCTGATCTGCGACGAGGCGCATCGTCTCCGGGACCGGTCGACCAATCGATTCTGGAAGCCCGAGGACTGGGGCACGGGCCCGCAGGTGGACGAACTCCTCGCGGCATCCCGCCTGACGGTGTTCTTCCTGGACGAGGGCCAGACCGTGCGACCGAACGACGTCGGTACCGTCGATCTGATCAAGGACGCGGCCGAACGACACGACGCCCGAATCGTTCGGTACAAGCTGCGGGAACAATTCCGATGCGGTGGCAGTGACGCCTACGTTCGCTGGGTAAAGGCATTGCTCGATGTGACGGACGAGAAGCCCGGTAAGTGGCGACCGGACGGACTGATGCACGTCGAAGTAGCGGACACCCCGGAGGAGCTCGAACGGATCATTCGAACGGAAGCACTTGCCGGTGCGTCCGCGCGCATGGTCGCCGGCTACTGCTGGCCGTGGACGAAGCCGCTCGGCGACGAGCGACGGCTAGAGGCCGACGTCCGCATCGGTAAGTGGCACCGACCGTGGAACGCGGACAGCGAAAGCTTCTGCCAGGACGAAGCGCCGCCGTCGAGGATTTGGTCCGTGCATGAGAACGGCCTCGGACAGATCGGGTGTGTGTACACCGCGCAGGGCCTCGAATGGGACTGGTGCGGTGTGATCATGGGTGAGGACATGGTGCGCCGTAATGGCCGATGGGTGTTCCGTCGGGGTAAGGAACGCAAGACAGCCGAGCCGGGCATCAAGCGGGTCGCTGAGCCGGGTTCGTTCGATCCGAAGGTGAAGGCCGGCAGCGTCGACGACGAGGAATTCGAACGGCTCGTCCGGCATGCCTATCACGTGCTGATGACCCGGGCCAGCCGCGCCACGGTCCTCTATTCCACGGACAAGGAGACCCGGGACTACCTCAAGGAACTCGTCGGCAAGCTCGAGCTCCACGGATTGCGTCCCACCTGGGAGAACTTGCCGGTGGAGGCGCGCAAACCGCATCTGCCCCGGCCGGGCAGAGGACGGGGCAAGGGAAGACGTCAGAAGAGTGCGGGGTCGCAGGCACCTGATCTGCGGCTGTTCTGAGTAGCGCTGTTGTACGAGTGAGGTGGCGGGCTCACCGGGCCCGCCACCGGTCTGCGCTAGAAGAGCAGACTTGCCACCGCTACCAGCGCCGTCACCAGAAGGTTGGAGACGACTGAGGCAACGATCTCGATCAGGATCGAACGGATCCGTTCACGACGCGCAGGCTTGTACTCGACCGAGTTCATGGCCACTCCAAAGTAGTGAGATCGGAATGGCAGGGGGACGCCCTACCGGGCATCCACGCTCGCGTCGCGTGTCACCACACGACGGGCACAACCATTCGTCACCCGCAGCTCATTGGAGCGAGCTCAGGAACCGCAGCCTCGAACCCTCCGGGAAGGTGCGCAGCGCGATCATGCTATCTCGTGAGTTAGCTCCGGGGGCGTGAATTTCGCGGTGGCACGCGGCTGGAGGGCGTAGGCATGACTTCGGGTGGCTGCCGAGAGCTAGAGCACTGGAGGGATCAGTGAGCGGAGCTTCTCGCGGGTTTCCGGGTCCGTCGAGTAGACGATCGTGCCTATCATGCCCCGGGTCAGCAGCACCTTGTAGGTGTTGCGGACGAGGCGATCGACGTCATCGTCCGGAGTGGCCTTGGTGAAGGATGGGTCCCTGGAGGCACTGCGGTCCACCACCCATCGGTCCGTACGCCAAACGAGGTCCGGGCCCATGATCACGCCGGACCAGTCGTACTCGAAGCCCTGCGCGGTGTAGACGCACCCGATCTGCCCGAACCCGGCGGGGTCGGTGGCCCAGAGTGGCGCCGGTGGCGCGCCGAGGAGGGCGCGGTCGCCGTAGAGGTTCCACGGTCTGGCCCAGTCGCCGATGACCACATCGCTGGGCAGGGTGTGCATGCTGGAAGTGATCTTCGTCGTCCACTTCCAGCAGTAGCCCGCGGACATGCGTGCGCCGAAGCCTTGGGCCCGTCGGGCGGCCAGGAGGTCCTCGAGCTCCTGCGGGCTTTCGGCGGTCAGAAGCCGTACCTTGCCGTCCGGCTCCCACTCGGTGGGTGCGTTGCCTTCGAGTCCCAGCAGATCGACCACCCATCGCAGGTAGGCGTCGCTGCCACCACATCGGAATTGGCTGTCGAGCCTCACTACCGTGCAGTCCAGATCCTGTTCGGCCGCAGCCGCCTGGATCTGTTCCACGGTTCCCATCTCGCCCGGACGCACCACCTGGTGTTGGTCCAGCAGGAACACCGGAACCCGAGCGGCGTCCATCAGCTCTGCCACCTGTGGCCGGCCGGTACGCAGAGTCGCCTTGGTGTAGCGGTTGGCGGAGGTCTTGCGGAGCCGGTGGGCTTCATCGCAAACCAGCACGTCGAGGTCGTTCGGTTCGGCCTCCATGAAGCTGTTGAAATAGCGGAAGAGCCGCTGGACTTCGGGCTTGCGGGCACCGGCGACCTTGCGCATCGTCTTGGTGAAGGACTGCGAACCGGTGGCGTGCAGAGTGGGCACACCGCGCCGGTAGAGGTCGCCCAACAGGGAGAGGGCGATCACGCTCTTGCCGGAGCCCGGGCCGCCGGCCACGACGACGACCTGCTTGCGGTTGGACCGCCGGGCCTGCCGGACCGCCGACATGACCGTTTCGTAGGCAAGTCGCTGTTCGTCCAGCAGCACGAACTGCTCCCGGTCGCGAACCTCTTCGGCGGCAACGGCCATCAGTTGCCGCGACGGCCGGACTTTGCCCTGCAGCAGGGCGTCGGCTGCCTCGGCACCCGGCTTCGCCGCCAGCCTGGAACGCAGGTAGCCGAGGAAGGCACCACGCTGCTCGCCGGTGAACATCCGGCCCCGATCGTCCTCCGTAACTGTGCGGAGCCCCGCCACCCCGAAGTTGGTCGCGTTGTGCAGGTAGGCGACCCCCGCGACCGACTCCGGGACCCGTTCCAATGCTCCGTTGAACGAGACCAAGTAGTCGCAGTACCCGCGTACCTGCTCGATCGGGTTGAGGACCGGATCGGGGTAGGCGTCGATGCGGCACAGCAGCGGATCGTCCTCCTCCGGGTAGGCATCGCTCCACTGCTTCAGCTCGACCACCACGTACGAGGGCTCTCCGGTGCTCGGATGAACGCCGGCGAGTATCACGTCTGCCCGCTTGCTGGTCAGGGGCAGCCCGTACTCCAGCAGCATCTCGACTTCACCGAGCCCAGCTTCGATGAGCACATTGGTCAGCGCGGGGATGCTGCGCTCCCAGGAGCGAACCTCCGCCGGCTGGGGCCCGTGACGGTGTTTGTGCAGGAAGTTCTCGATAAGAAGCTGCGCCAGCTGGCCTTCGACGCGTGTGCGAGTGGCCAACGACGCCGCGGACTCACGGAACAGCAAGGAAATGCCCCCAGGCAGCACGAAGCGGCTCGCGCGGGTGGGGGCATGTCCTTCAGTTCCACAGACGTGGAGCGGAAGCCCGTCGGGCCGCTGAGATAGTGATAGTCATCCTAGGACAGGACGTGGATCACGCGCTCAGAGCTGGGTAGCCGTCTCGTACTCGGCACTGGTGATGTTCCTCCGACGCATGCGGCCTCTTCACGTTGATGATGGGGAGCTCTGGCCGTGGTTTCGCCGAATACTCCATCTCTCAGAGCGTTTTCGACGACGCATAGTGTGGAGTGAGAGGCGATCCTTGAATTCGTAGGCAACCGGTCCTGACCTGCAGATTTAGGCCGCGAACATGATCTGCGTTGTGGGCGATACCGGCGATAGGGCGGCGCCAGGTGGCGCACTCTTGGCGGGGTATCAGGTGGTGCTGCTGAGGAACCGCACCGTTTCTTCAAGAGCCGCACGCGCTCCGTCGAAGTCGGCGAGCCTGGCAGCGACGGACGCCACCGCGAGTCGCTCGGGTAGCGCAGCGGAGAATTTGAGCCCGTGCACGGCGCGGCGGTCGACGTCCGGAAGCACGAGTGCTGCACCGCCGTCGGCCGCATCATGGCTCGCACGCCACATGGCGGGGGTCAGGTCCTCCCTCAGGCGCACATAGCAGTCCGTCGGCCGCTGCACGGGATCGGCGATCGACTGCAGCGTTGCCGCGAGTGTCGCATTGGCGCGGTAGCCCGCCCAGGTCCACCAGCGCACGTCGCTGCCCTGCCGTGCCACCAGCGTGCCGCCTGGATGCACGGTGTCAGGAGCTTCTTCCTCCCGCCAAGCGGCGAGGCACACCTCAGCTCGTCGTGTGAGCGAGACGGAGGGGTCGGCTCCCAGGAGGACTTCTCGCATCGCGCGCGTGAGGGCAAAGGAGAGTCCGGCGAGCGAGCCGCTGGTCCACTTGGCGACGCCGCCGCCTTCGGTCGGCTCGGCGAAGGCCCGTTTGCGAGTCCAGTCGATGAACGTCACCTGCCAGCTGCGCCCGCCGAGGAGGAGACGGCGAGGCCCGGGACGTTCCTCCGTGAGTACGGAAGGGTCTATCTGCCCGATCTCGGTGCGCCCGGAGAGGACCGTGAACTGCGGGGGCGCGGTGAAGGACGCCGTCAGTTCGATGAAGTGCCGGCGACCGAAGCGTCGTTCGGCTTCGGGACCGACGAAGAGCAGGCCATCGTCCTCGTCGAGGAAACCTTGCGCTATCAGATGGCGCACGACAGGTGCCGCGGAGCGGTCGAAGGGAGCCAGCCCGTTCCACTGTTGGTGCCACAACTGGTCACCGAGCCGTTGCTGCTGGAGAGTGGCGGCCAGGAGCTGTTGAGCCACCAGATGGCGCGGCTCGGGCGGCGCGGTCACCGGCTCGACCCAGCCCCTTCCCCAGAGCAGAAGCATTGCCGCTGCCTGGAGGAGGCTGTCTTTGCGGGTTGCCAGGAACAGACAGTTGCGTCTGCTCCCTGGACGCCGACCCGTACGCCCGATGCGTTGCAGGAACGAGGCGACAGTGCTGGGAGAGTCGATCTGAACGACGCGGTCCAAGTCGCCGACGTCGATGCCCAGTTCCAGGGTGGAAGTGGACACGATCACGCAGTCCCGAGCCTCGGCGAAAGCTTGCTCGGACCTAGCTCTCTCCTCAGCCGCCAGCGATGCGTGCGACAGAAACACCGTCACCTCACGCTCGCGCAGCGCCGCACCCAGCTGCTCGACCTGCCGCCGGGAATCACAGAAGACCAACCGCTTCTCGCCCCGGTGCAGTGCGGCGATGAGCTTGGCGGCATTGTCGAGGGAACCTACGTAGTCCAGCTCCACCTCACCCGCAGGGCGGGCGCTCTCCGCGGTCGCCCCGTGGTTCGACGACACGTCCGGTACGGGGGTCAGGTCCGGTGCGATGACCTGTGCCGGTCGCTTTCCGGCCCCCGAGCCCTGCAGCCAGGTGAGCAGGTGCCCCGGATTACCGACGGTCGCCGACAGCCCGATCCGCTGGATGGGATGTCCTGTGACTCTTGCCAGGCGCTCCAGCACCGCGAGCAGGTGCCAGCCCCGATCGTCCCCCGCGAAGGCGTGCACCTCGTCCACGACGACCGCCCGCACGCGCCCCAGAAGGTGTGCGTGATCGGTTTTCACGCCGATCAGCATGGCTTCCAGGGACTCCGGTGTGGTGAGCAGGATGTCCGGGGGTTCGGTGCGGATGCGCTGCCGCTGCGACTCCTTCGTGTCACCGTGCCACAGCGCCGCCCGGCGCCCGAGCCACTGAGCGTACGCGTCGATGCGCGTCACGAGGTTGTTGAGCAGCGCCTTGAGCGGACACAGATAGAGCACGGAGGTGCCGGTCCAGCCCTGCTCCGACATGGCGGACAGCATCGGCAGACAGGCTGCCTCGGTCTTTCCGCCTGCTGTGGGAGCGAGAAGAACCGCGTCCTCGCCGTCCATCAATGGATGGATCGCTGCCCGCTGTAGCGGCCGCAGGTCAGGCCAGCCGAGCGTGTTCACCACATGGTGGAGGACAACCGGGTCGAGCCGCTCTACGGGGTCCTCGTCGTGCGCGGGGAGAGTGGAACCCGGGTGAGGAGCGGCGCTCGCGCCCTCGGCGCCTGCCATCACACGTCCAGTTCGATGTCGTCGGCCGAGGTCGCGGCAGCCGAATTCCGTTCCACGTCGGTGAGTTCGCTGTTGATCACCGTCAACTTGTAGTGCTGCCTCGGGTCGAAGTCATCGAACTGATCGATACGGTCGAGGACGTCACCCACCAACTTCTTCAGGTAGAGCCGTGGCGCTACCCCCACCTTGCCGCCCAGCGCTCCACCGACGGCGCCGGCGAGGTCCGCGACGTAGGCGTCATCTGCGAGAGCCCTGATCCGGTCGGGGGCGGCGGCTCCCGCCGCGTAAAGGTCGCGGATGGTCACGCCGAGGCTCACCAGCGATTCCGGTGTGAACCCGGGCAGCCGCAGCTGCACCGCGCGTGGATTGTCGAACCGGGGGTCGGTGGTGAAGTCCGTGGCGAGGCGCTGCGCGAGCGGGGCGAGGCGCTGCACACCCTGCTGACCGTCGTAGAAAGCCGGGGTACCGGTGATCACCAGATAGAGGCCGGGGAAGCGGCCCGAATGAACCTCGTCGATGAGCTGACGCAAGGCGTTGAGCGCCTTGTCACGGGCGTCGGACCGCACCCGCTGGAGTGTCTCCACCTCGTCGAGGACGACGAACAGCCCCCTGTGTCCCGAGTCGCGCAGCACGGTCAGCAGGCCCTGGAGAAAACCCAGAGCTCCGAAATGGTCGAGGTCCCCGCGGACTCCGGCGGACCGTCGTGCCGCCGCGGCAACGTGCGGCTGGCCGCCCAGCCAGGCCAGAACAGCCGCCGCCGTTGCTTCGTCGCCCTCGGTGAGTGCGGCCCGGTAGCCGCGCAGCGCAGTGGCGAAGGAGGGGGCATGCCGGGAGACTTCGGCCAGTCGGGCCGTCAGCAGCCTTTCGACCTCATCGGTCAGCTCCTCCTCGCTCGCTCCGGCTGCGAGAGCGTCCTCCTCAAGTGCGTAGAACCAGGCGTCCACAATCGGCCTGAGTGCGCTCGGAGGGAAGCTCGCGGTGGTCAGCCGTTCGGTGAGGCGTCGGTATACGGTCTCCAGCTTGTGCAGCGGAGTCTCGGTCTCCGAGACCTGGATCTCGGCCACGGCGAAGCCGAGGCGTTTCGCCCGCTCTCCCAGCCATCGGGTGAAGAACGTCTTGCCCGATCCGTACTCGCCGCGTACGGCTTTGAACACCGACCCGCCCGACGCGACCGCGTCCAACTCGGCGTCGAGCGCTGCCTCGAACCGGCCCAGGCCGGTGGCCAGCAGATCGAGTCCGCTGTCGGGCACAGCGCCGCGTCGCAGCGCGTCGATGACCGTCCGTCTGCGGGCAGCGGAGGCGGGAGACACGGGATTCGGGATTGCGGAGCTCACCGGTTCAGTCTCTCACTCGGCGCGGCCGGGATCAGGGGTTGTCGCTGCCGCCTCGGTGGCGTCCAACTCGTATGTGTCGCAAGGTTGCTGTGTGAAACACTCGCGTGGTGTTGCTGACCTACGTCGATGAGTCATACGACAACGACCGCTACTGGATGGTTGCTCTCGTGGTGGCCGAGAAACATCTGCGGTCGCTGCACCGCGCTCTCGACTCCGTCGTGACCAAGGCTGCAGAGGAATACCCGGTCGACCGCCATGCCGAACTCCATGGGCACGCTCTGGTGCACGCCCGGGACGACTGGCAGCGGATGGGTCACAAGGGCCGCAACATGATTCGTGCCCGCATCGGTGTCTACGGCGATGCCATGAAGGCGATCGGTGCGCATGATGTGCGTGTGATAGTCCGGGGGCTCGACCTACGGGCCTACTGGGCACATCACACCGATGACGGGCCGTTCCGGCCTCCCCACGAGGTGGTACTGCGCCACCTGCTGGAGCAGATCTGCGACCACGTGCAGGTGCGGGACGAGCTGGCTCTGGTGATCGCGGATGAGATCGACGGAGCGGACGACCACCGGCGCCATTTCCGTGACTACCAACAGGCCGGTACGGGCGAGAGCATCAGCAACACCCTTCCGTGCCTCGTCGACACCATTCACTTCGCGCCGTCGAAGGCGAGCCGGCTGTTGCAGGCCGCGGACCTTATCGCTTATCTGCACCGCCGGCTGGTCAGCGGCCAGGACGCCGACCCCCGAGCGCGCAAGGCCAACGAGACCCTGTGGTCCTTCGTCGCGCCCCGTGTCGCCCATCAGCACTGCTGGGCTCCGCCGCAGCCCACCTGCTGACCAGCACAAAGGCCCCGCATCCGCGGGGCCTGAGGCGAACCGGGCGTCAGTTTCTTGAGGACGTCCCTACGGCCGAGGCTAGCACGGTGCCCTGTTGACCGGCTGCCCCCCGTGCGGGTTCATTCCAGCCCGAACTGCTCCCGCAGAAGTCCCTGGTGCAGCCGCAGGGTCCGCCCATCGGGCAGCGTCTCCAGGACCTGGACTCCGTCGTAGTTGAGGAGCTGACGCAGGACCGCGGCGAAGCCGTCCGCGCGGCTGAGGGGGAAGTCGACGCGCTGCGCCAGGGCTGTCACGGGCAGCGTGCCGCCCGCGTCGAGGAGAGCACGAACCGCTTGTTTGAACTTGTCCATGTCGCGCTCGCGCGGCTTGCGGGCCAGCAGCTCGACCTGGTCAAGGAACGGAGCCGAGGCGAACAGCGCACGAACCAGGGTCTCGGCCTGAGTGAGCAGCTCCGGGGTGATCAGTGCATCCCCGTCCGCGTCCGCCGGGACCAGGACGACGTCGAACAGGGAGTCGTGCGTCCTGGCCAGTTCGGCCTGCGTCTTCGACGGCTTCTGCCGGGGCTGGTTCTTCGCCGGGGACGCCGCCTCGGGCGGTGCCGGCACGGGCCGGGACGCTCGTTCGTCCAGGAACCACCATGTCGGCCGCTGGTCACCCAGCTCCCGCCACTCCTTGGGGGGTGATGCTCCGAAAGGCAGGAATGCGAGGACGGGGATGGTGAACTCCGCTAGGGAGGCACCGCCGTGGTAGCCGGCCTTGAGGGCGGTGTAGCGCGAGTCCGCGTCCCACAGGGCGACGATGGACGCACCGGGATCGGGCCAGACCACCCGCGGACCGCTGAGCGCGACCTCGGTCGCGCCCGGAGCCTCGTCGGGCAGGCGGTGGCGGGCCGATTCGGGGGTTCCGGCCGCGACCTTGGTGCCGTGCCGGTCCACCACGTGCCCGTGGTCGCTGGTGATCAGTACGGCCATGCCCTGTGCTGCGGCCACCCGCAGCAGGTCGACGAGCGCCGGGATGTGGTGTGCCCGCCACGCCCCGTCGCCGAGCTTCTGTTCCTTGGCCAGCCTGTCGTCGATGGCGTTGAGGACGACCGCCACATGGGTGCGGCCGTCGGTGAGCGCCTCGCTGAGAGCCGGGCCGAAGGTGTCCCCGGCGCTCTGGGCGCGCAGGTCGTCCTTGTGGAACACCGCGGCCGGGGCCCCGCCCCACAGCTTCTGCGCGGGGAAGAGCCGCTTCTCGTCGGCCTGCGTCCCCGTCAGCAGCCGACCCGCGAACAGCGAGGTGCGGGAGACGGCGGTCAGGGTCGGCAGGGCGGCCGCCATGGCCCGCCGGTGCGGCTTGTCTTCCTTCACAGGATCGAACTCGGCCCAGGACGAGCGGAGTTCCTCGCCCAGTTCGGTGGCGATCGCCGCGCTCATGCCGTCCAGGACGAGCAGCAGAACGCGTCGGCCGTCTCCACCGCGGACGATCGGTTTCACGACCCGGTCGAGGAAGGACTCCACCGTCAGCATCGAACCCGGGGGTGTACCCGCGGCGGTCCAGGCCGCCAGGGCCTGCGCGAAGTGCCGGTCGATCTCGTGCCGCCGTTCCCGGACACGGGCGGCCAGCCTGTCGTACGCGGTTTTGAGGACGGGGTCCGGGTCGCCGCCTGCCTCGACGTGTTCCAGGGCCTGATCCACCCACCCCGTCTCCTCGATGTGGCGCTTTACTGCTTCGCCCGTCGACTCGCATGCGACGTCGGGTTCGCCGGCGAGCCATTGCGCCAGACGCTGACCCATGCGGGCCCGCTCGATACGGGCCCAGGCATCTGGACCCTGGGCTCGCCGGTGCATGCCCAGGGCACGGACGGCATCCGCCAGAGGGCCGGGCCGGCCGGTCTCCAGGGCTCGCCCCACCGCTGTGAAGCGTGCCTCGAGCCCGATGGGCAGCAGCGGGCTGGCCTGGGCGGCGGTCTCCGCCCCGAACTGGCGGACCAGGGCGGATGCCCGGTCCAGGACGGTGTCGCTGATCCGGCGCGCCTCACGGGCCTCATCCGTCTCGCCGCCCGTGTCCCGGGCGGCGGTGGTCAGCAGTACCCCCGCGTACTCCTCGCAGGCCCGTCCAAACGCGGACGCGAGAGCGTCGAGCTGATCGCCGGCCGTCGGGGGCTGCTCACCGAACCAGCGTTCGGCACGACCGCGCGCACGGTAGATGTCGGCGTCCGGCGCGGCGTGCAGCCACAGCGCCCCGCACACGAGCCCGAACGCAACTGCCTCCTCGCCGTGCTCGGCCTCGACGAGGGCCAGCAGCGCCTGCCCGGCCAGGCCGGCCTGGTCCTCCTCGCCGAGGAACTCCCGCAGGCCGGCCCGTTCAGGCCCCCGCAGCTCCAGCAGCCGCTCAGGGCCGCCGGGACTCAGGGACCAGCCGAGCAAGGCGTGCGTGTCCAGGTCGTCGTCGGTGCGGGTGTGGTGCGGTCCGTCCACATCGCTGTCGTACCTCCCGAGCCGCAGCCGTCGCAGCGCGAGGGCGGAAAGGGCCTTCTGCCGGGACAGTACGCCGCCCGCGAGCGGGGGCCAGCCACCCGGCGGGGTGGCGTCCAGCAGGGCCTCGGAGGCCCAGTTCGCGTTCTTGAGCCGGGTGTCGACCTGTGTGGCCCCGAACGCCTCGCGCACTACTTCCCAGCTGTCGACGGTGTCGATGCGCTTCTTGTGAGCGCGGGCCAGGATCGCCGGGTCCAGTTCGCTCTGCTCGCGGTCGGTCAGTACGACGAGGACGTCGGGGCCCGCCGCCTCCGTGTCCTGCTCCGCAAGGTGGTCCAGGAGCAGTTCGTGGACGGCGAGCGGGGAGGGGGCCGCGGCGACCCGGGCGGTGTAACCGTTGCCCCACGCCGGCTCGGCCGGGCCGTCCCACTGGGGCGCGGAGCGCAGCAGGACGGCCCGCCGCCGGCCACTGCCCGTGAGGGAGTCGGCCAGCGACGTCTGGGATGCCAGGTACTGGGTGAGGGTCGCGACGTTCAGCCGGGCCACCGTCACCGGCGTGGTCGTGGCGCTCATGATTCGACGACCTGCCAGGTGATCTCGACCGTGGCGCCGGGCTCGCTGGCCGCCAAGTCGGCCAGTTCCGCCTGGAGCTCGGCCACGGCACGAGCCGCGGTGGTGCGGGTGCCGCCGGCCCGCGACGCCGGAATACGGCCGGAGGCGGACACCGGAGTCCTCTCCTGGGCGACGGGCGGGTGACTGGTGGCCGTGTTCAGCGACACCTGGTTCGCGCTCGGGGCGACGGGGGGCGCCGGAGGGGGAGTGGCGACGGCGCGATTGCGCTTCACCAGCGCGAGGACCTCGCGCTGAGTACGGACCAGGGCGTCCCGCAGGTCGCTGGTCCGCTGGTCGCTGCCGGCCACGTTCCGCAGCGAGTCCAGCAGGGCCTGCCCCTCGGGGCCCTCGTTCGATGCCAGGTCGAGAGTGGTCCAGGACGCGGCGTCGAGTGCCTGGGCGACGGTCCGGGCCTGCTTGACCGAGGCACCGAAACGGTCGGCGCTGACCTGCCCGAGATCGAAGGAGGCGAGCGCCTCCACGGTCTTCTTCGCGCCGGCGGCGCCCTGCCCCGCGGCCTGGGTGAGGGCCTTGAGCAGTTCGACGGACCGACGGGCGAGCGCGAGCCGCCCCGCTTCGTCCGTCCCGTCGAGCCGGAGAAAGCCCGCGTGCTCCTCCAGCTTCCGGACGAGATCTGCCGCGTGCTCTTGGTGGGAGCGGGCCTGCTCCGTGATCTGGCGGGCGAACTGGTTGACCATGCGTCCGCGCCGCAGCGTCGGAGCGTTCTCCCCGAAGATCGTCGCGAAGCGGTGCCGGGCGCCGGCCCACGCCTCCTCCGAGGGGAGCGGCTGGCTGCGCAGCCCGTCGAGGTCCTTGATCTGCGACAGCTCGGGAGCGGGGTCGAGCGGCATGCCGCCGCGCACCCACACCCGGTCGTCCATCTCGGCGAACGCGGCGACGACCAGACGGGTGAGGAAGTCGGGCAGCCCGCGTGGCTGCGGCAGGTCGGTCCAGTCGGTGAGCGTGATCAGGGAGAGGTCACTGGTGACGCCGCGGTCGCGGACCAGCTTCCGGAAGTGGTCGGCCCAGTACAGGGACAGCTCGAAGTACGCCTCCTTCTGCTGTCCCAGGCGGAGTGGGCCCGCGATGCGCTGCACGAGTTTCCGGTCGCCGGCCGGGACCTCGGTCCGGCCGTCGCGGGCCTCCGCCGCGGCCTGGATGTGGGTGAAGACCTTGCGGGCGTCGGCCGCCTTCACCGTCGTGCCGGTGGCATCGGGATCCAGATCCGGGTGGTCCGGGTACTGATGGGCCAGCAGCCTGCCCGCGATGTGCCGCAGACCGTCCCGCAGGGACTGGCCGAAGGACAGCGTCAGCCCGTCGACCTCGCGCAGCGACTGGAGATGGTCGGCGAAGCCCAGCTCCACATCGGTGGCCTTCTTGTCGGCCAGACCGTACGCCTGCTTGAAGGCGGCCTTGACGTTGTTGAGCAGGGACTCGCGCTGGGTCTCCAGGAGCCCCTTGGCCCGGGCGCGGTTGTCGGCGTTGAGGTGACCGGCGTATTGGCTGTCGAAGCGCTGCTCGTCGGCGAGTGCCTTGTCGATGACCACGAGGCGGCAGAAATCCGTGTACCGCTGTGCGGAGAGATGGGCCGGCAGCCAGGCGACGGTACGCGACCGCTCGCCCTGGTGCTGCTTCTCGCGCAGCCGCTGTATACGGTTGGCGTCCTCGACGGGCCCGTATTCGCTCTCGTCGTAAGGGAAGTCGACGACGATGCGCCACAGGCCGTCCTCCTGCGGCACCAGGTCGTGGTCGGGCAGCTCCTCCTCGTCGGCCACGTTCCCGAAGACCACCTCGGCGCTGCGCTGCGTGCCGCGCCACGCAAAGTTCACCCGGGCCGTCAACTGCCCCTCTTCAAGACCGAGTTCCTCGGACAGCAGCCGCTTGGCGAGGGCCTGCCGGTTGCCGGGGTTGTCGTTGACCTTGGCGTTGGCGATGACGGAGTCGACGTCCACTCCGGTCAGTTCGAGACGCACACCCGGGTTGGTCTTGGTGCCGGTTTCCTTGATCTCCGGGAAGCGGCCCGCCCATTCGGCGACCTTGTCCTTCAGGACCCCGTACTCGCGTCCGGGGATCGGTGCGACGACGGAACCGTAGTTGAGCGCGGAGAGCCGGCGGATGGTGAGATCGGCGAGTGCGGGCACGCTGGGCGCGAGCGCGGACAGCAGCAGGGTGCCGATGATCCGGTTGTCGCCGATGAACGTCTTCACCCGGCCCCGCAGGTGCGGGTCGGTGATGCTGTCCGGGCCGCGGTGCGTGTACTGCTCGACGTCCTCCTCCGACACGTTGTACGTGCCGAGGAGATACGGACGCAGCTTGGTGCGGTAGAGCTTGTCGGCCGCCTCGAAAACGACCTTCAGGCTGTCGGTGAACGGCTTGTCGCCCCCGGCCGTGATCAGTGGGTACAGATCGCCGACCGGGATCAGGTCGCCGAGCCGCAGCTCGTCGCGGTGATCGGCGAGCAGCTGCCCCATCAGCTTCATACCGGTCCGGTTGCGCTGGAGCGCGGAGGAGACATGGACGAGGGTGTCCATGAAGGCCGGCGAGAAGGGATACGTCAGCCGGAAGCTCTCCTCGTCGGCGCCCACCCCGTCGGCGCCCCGGTCGGAGCCCAGCAGCGTGTCCCACACTTCCTGGCGGACCTTGCGGGTCTTCTCGAACTCGGCAGCGACGAGCGCCGCTGCCTGAGCGTCCTTGGGCTGAAGGAGGCGGGCGTGGGCGACCTGCGGGAGGTTGCGATCCTCCAACGTGATCTTGTCGAACCGCCCGGATGCCAGGTTGAGGGTGTCCTGGATGGACGACTCGGCCGCGCCCGACACCTCCTCGCCGACGAGCTCCCGCAGGTCCCGCTGACGGGCTATGAAGGACACCACCGGGATGGCGCGGCGCGCATCGCCGCCCTCCACAAAGTTCGTGATCTTGCTGGCCTCGCGGGCCACGAACTTCTGGTCGTGGATCAGCGTCGCGAGCCACAGGATCAGCTCGTCCATGAAGAGGATCAGCCCGTCGTAGCCGAGCGACTTGGCGTGTTCGGCGATCACGGACAGCCCGGCGTCCAGCGAGACGAAACCGTGCTCGTCCTCGGCCGCATTCTTCGTGAAGCCCGGCAGCAGGTTCGTGCTCGCGTCCTGAACGAGCCGGGCCCGCAGTTCGGCCGGCGTAGACGGGCTGACCAGGTTCAAGGGCTGACCCGACTCGTGCACCTCTTCTGCGGTGAGCGCGGTGTCCAGGAGATCCGGCTGCCAGGCGAACGCCTCGCCCCACTCGTCGTCCTCGTCGGCGCCGCCGGAGGCGTCGGTGGACGCGAGCCCGTCGATGATGAATCTGTCTCCGTGGCGCTCTCGCAGGGACCGGATGTTCTCGAAGAGCGCGTCCGTCCGGTACACCTGCGGTGTCGGGGCGTCCTCGTGCAGCTTCTTCACATGGCTGACGTAGCCGCCGAGGATGCGCTGCTCCAGGGCCTTGGCTCCGAGCATGTGGTACGGCACGAGCAGGAACTTCTTCCCGTCCGTGCCGAGCCACTCGTGCTTGGTCAGCACCGGATCGAGGTCGGTGCGGGACCGGGCGGCGGGGCTTCCGCTGAGCAGGGCGTGCAGCACCGCCATGAAGTGCGACTTACCGGAACCGAACGAGCCGTGCAGATACGCGGCCTTGGACGTCCGCCCGTCTAACGCCGCCTTGATGAGGCCCAGCGCCTCGTCGAAGTTCTCCAGCAGCCGCTCCGTGACGACGTAGTCCCGTAGGGCGTGTTCGGCGCCCTCCTTGGTTGTCGCCTCGGACAGCTGGAGGACGAAGTCCGAGGTGGAGATCGACTCCTTGATGTCGATGACATCGCGGAGCAGGGGCGGCTGTTGGGCCAGGGCCATTGCGGGTCTCGCTCTCCTTCTGGTGGCTGCGCGCTGCCGCGATCCGTACGGGCGGGCGTGTCTCGTCGGGACCGCTCTGATCCCTCAGGACATTGTCCGGTACACGGTCGGTTCTCGGGTCGGTCCTTTGCCATGTTGTGCCAACCCGCCGGCTCGTTCTTCCGCGGCGGGCACCGGATGCAACCGCAACGCCGGCATGCCTCGTATCCCGTTCGCCCATACCCCGAAACCACCTTCTCGAATGCCTTTGAATTTGCGCCAGTTCGGGGGCTGCGAGGGGTGTGGATGGCGGGACCGTCAGCCGTCAGGGCCTCCGCCGTGCGGTGCCATGTGGGCCCCTTCGCCATGGCGCGCGTGTCCCCCTTCGGTCGTTCCTGCGGAGATTCTCCGCCCTGGCCGCGCGGCGTGAATTAGCTTGCGTGCGGGCTCATTACGACAGGGCGCCCGCTCGGGGCAGTGAGGCACAGCGACGGCAGCTGTGCTTCCTCGGAGGACGACACCGGTTCCACACCATCCAAGGAGGGCAGCACCATGCCGACGAGGCGAGTGGTTACGGGCCGCAGCAAGGAACCCCGCGCACGGTTCGCGGAGGAGCTGCGTTCACTGCGTACCCGGCGCGGCGACAGCCTGCGGCAGCTCGGCGAACGGCTGGGCTGGGACTGGTCGTTGTTCGGGAAGATGGAGAAAGGCGAGACGCTGGGCGGCCCCGAGATGGTCCAGGCCCTCGACCAGTACTACGGCACACCGGGGCTGCTCCTGGCCCTGTGGGAGCTGGCGGTCAGCGACCAGACTCAGTTCCGCGAGCGGTACCGGCGGTACATGGCGTTGGAGGCGGAGGCCACCAGCCTGTGGCACTTCGCGGTGAGCGTCCTGCCGGGTCTGTTGCAGACGCCGGGGTACGCGCGAGAAGTGCTGGCGGCCGGAGGCCTCAAGGGGGAGGAACTGGACCAGCAGGTTGAGGCCCGGATGGGGCGACGGGAGCTGCTGGCGGGCGAGGACGCGCCGCCGTTCCGCACGATCCTGTCGGAGGCGGTGCTGCGGACGCCGTTGCGGGATGCGGGGGAGTGGCGGCGGCAGTTGGAGTATTTGGGGGAGGTGGGGGAGCGGGACGGGGTGACGATTCAGGTGTTGCCGCAGAGTGCCGGGTTGCATGGCCTGGTGGGCAGTGCAGTGATGTTCCTGCGGCTACCGGACGGGCGGCCTGTTGCGTATACGGAGAACACCTACCGGGGCGAACTCGTGGAGGAAAACACACGAGTTGAGCGTTTGCAGCGTGCCTACGATGTGGTGCGCGACCTGGCATTGTCCCCTGCCGAGTCCCGGAAGTTCGTCCAACGCATCTTGGAGGAAGTGCCGTGCGACCCTTCGACCTGAGCGCCGAGAGCTGGCGCAAGAGCAGCTACAGCAATCCAGATGGCGGCGAGTGCATCGAGATCTCCGACGGTTTCGCCCCCGTCATTCCAGTACGGGACAGCAAGAAACCGCATGGTCCCATACTCGCGTTCACTGCGGACGGCTGGTCGTCGTTCGTATCGGCCGTGAAGGATGGTTCGCTGGGCGCCTGAGCCGCCGGTTTCACGAGACGGCCTCCGCCGACCAGTTGCTGGTCTGCGGAGGCCGTCGGCGCCTTCGCGGCGTGGGCTACTTCTTCCTGGCGCCCCGCTTCACAGGAACCGGGCGCCACTCACGCAGATCATCATCCGTGAGACCGTGTTCGCCCTGGACCATCAGCCGGTCGCCTCGGAAGAAGGCGGCGGGCGAGGCGCCGAAGGCCGCGTCGAACTCGTCGTGCCACTGGTCCAGCCAGGGCTGGAGCTCCATCAGGCCCGCGAGGAAGGGCGTCAACTCCTCGGAGGTCAGCGCCTCGTGGGATGCGATGTAGGCGTCGAGGGCGTATGCCTGCTCGCGGTGGTCCCAGCCGGCCCAGCCGTACAGGTCGGGGGTGGCGACGTTGCTCTGCCCGTACGAGATGAAGCGTTCCTTGGGTACGTCGAGCTTGCCGCGCGCCCGCCAGAAGGAGGGGCGCAGGAAGTCAGCGGAGGCGTACTTCGGCGGTACGGGGATCCTGTCCCGGATCTTGCGCTTGGTGGGCTCGTCCGGCGCGGCGTCCTCCTGCCGCTGGAGATCCCACACGTGCTCCCAGTCCGCGCGCTTTTTGAGTCCTGAGGGCCTGTAGCGCAGGGCGGAGAGGAACGGCACGTGCTCGTCGGTCATCAACTCGGCGACGACGCTGGGAAGATCCTTGTGAGGTGCGTAGATCTTGGCGACAGAGATGAAGTCGTCGTCACGGGAGAGAAGGTCGGTGAGGCGGGCGAGGGTGACGACAGCAGGCATGTCGTTCTCGTCGAACCAGTGGTCCCGCTTCTCGATCCGGTCGAGCAGCCAGGACTTGAGCGCCTTCTCCTGGAGGGCGTCCCAACCTTCGGTGGCCCAACGCCGTTTGTACTCGGGCCGCTCGATCATGCCGATGGCCCGGCTCGACTCGATGGCGTCGATCCGCTTCTGCACGACCTCGCGGTAGGCGGCGGGCCAGTGCTCGGGGATCTCGGTGATGGGCGTGGACCCGTGCCGCTTGAACCATTCTCCGCTCGCCTCGCCTGCAGCGACCCGCCGTGCGAGCACGATCTCGAAGGCGCGCTCTCCGAGGGCGAGTTCAGGAATGTCAGGCGAGTCGGGGTTCTCGGAGACGCGGAGGTCTTCTGGGTACAGGTCGTAGAGCGAGTAGACCTGCCAGTCCAGCTCCTCTTGAAGGGCGATCATGCTGGCGCGGGTGGACAGCCAGATTGCGTGAGCCTTGCGGAGGGCGGGGGCTGCGGGGGTGGTTTTCGACGCGAGAGCGGAGGGGCTGGTAGCGGTGAGTCGTTGCGCGAGGAAGTCCAAGGCGGTGCCGAGGCTGGTGGGATACGAAGACGGGAGCGGGAACCCCTGGAGTTTAGTGCCGGTGAACTCGTAGAACTGCTCCCAGAGTTCCGTCTTGATGCCGGACTGATGCCCCTCGGTGCCCTTGCTGTGGCTAACCATTTTGAGCCAAAACCCAGCCGTGGAGCTGTTAAGTAGCCCAACCAGCCGCAGGTGTTCCTCTTCCGATTCTGATTTAGGTAATTTGATGGCAGGGGCGGTGCGGCTCGAAACGTGCTCAGCCCTATTGAGGCTGAAGTTCGCGTGAGTAGCTACGAACGCGAAAAGAATTGACCATTCATTAGCGTCCTCGTCCCTCGGGATCTGGTGCCACTCCCACCAGGGGCGTCTATCGCTGAAATATGTTCCGCCGGAGAATGTGGCACGATTGCCCATCGCCGTACGTACAGGCCAAAGACGGCGCGCGATTATTGGTGCTTTTGTGAGGTCGACGAGATTCCGTTTTGGGCCGTACGGGTGGATCGCATAGTCGCCCGAATCGAAAACATAGTCCCGCACTTCGGTCCCGGCCACGATGCGTTTAATGTAGATTTCTTCGGCCTTGATGCGGGTGAAGGTATCGGCAGGGGCTGTCATTGCATCGTCGGCGCCGATAATTCCGTACGGGCCAATCCTTGTGGCTCTATGTTTTAGCGAGGTGGTTGCGTTATCGTGGATTCTTTCAACCAGTTCGAGGCCGCCATCGGCTAGAATCCAGGGCTGCTTCCGGAAGTACCTTCGTCGATCCAAGTCATCGGCAGATACCCATGGACTTACGGATCCGGGGTTGTCGATTTGTTCGGCGATCGCCCGCCAGACGTGGCCCTTTTCTGGGCTCTCTGGAGTTGAAGGTTCACCTTGAACGCTACGTACCGTGAGGATCGTTGTGGCGCGGCCATGGCCCCCACGACGTTTCCCTACAAGGATGACCGTGGGTGTCCCATGCTCAGGAATGTAAGCCCCCGAAGTGTCGACGACCTCAGTCAGCTCCACCTCGTGTCCGAAATAAGACTCAATGAGTTGCGTGCCGAACTCCCGCTTCATGAAGGAATTTGCCGTGATCTGCCCCACCATGCCGTACCCGCGCCCACTCTCGGCATCCCCGGCTTTCGACAGCTCGAAGAACCGCTGAGCGAAAGGCACCGACAGCGCATACTTCCCTGTGCAAGCGTCGTAAAGGTCCCGGTACAGTTGATTGAGCTTCTTGTCCTTCACTGTGATGTAAGGGGGGTTGCCCACCACCACGTGATACCGCCCCCTCTGCAGCATCGCTGGATACTCGTGCACGTCCTCCGTTGCATACTTAAACTCGGCGAGTTCGTCCGCGCCCTCTTCGTCCGATTCCTCAAATAGGTTTCCCTGCTTGTGCCGGTTCTTGATCAGTGAGTCCCCCACCGCCAAGTGAATCGGCCACTTATACTTCCCCGCCTCCGCCATGGTCCGCACCCCACTTGCAGCCATAGCGGCCACCAGCAACCGGAACCGAGCAATAGCCACCGCGAACGGATTCAGGTCCACCCCATGCACCGAATCCAGCGCAGCCCGCACCCGCTCATGCACATCCCGCCCCGGCTGCCCCTCCGCCCACAGCCTCACCAACCGCCGAAACGCCCCCAGCACAAAGTGCCCCGACCCGCACGTCGGGTCGATCATCTTCAGTTCCTCGTAGCCGAACTCCCGGACCGCCGGATCCATCGTCCGGTCGAGGATGAACTCCTCCACAAATTCCGGGGTTTGGAGCAGTGCATACGTCTTCCGCGCCGCCTCGCTCAGGTCCTGGTACAGATCGCCCAGGAACCGCGTGTCCCACCCCTTCGTACCGTCGCCGTCCTGCTCCAGCGGGTCCGTGAAGTCGTGCACCAGCACGCCCGCCTCGTCCCGGCTCCGCCAGAAGTCGACCAGGTCCCGCGCTCCGTCGTGCGACAGCGGGATCTGGAACAGCGGATTGTGCCTGCGGTCGAACAGCAGCCGACCGGCCTGCCCGGCACCCAATTCGTCGAAGGCATGCTCCAGCCAGCCCCGGTAGGTCGGGTCGTCGGAGGTCGCCACGTACTCCTCGTATCGGGCGAGCGCCAGGTCCCGGCGGTCGTCCTCCGGCGCCGTCAGGTACGGCTCCGGGATCAGCCGGTTGTCCTCGCAGAACCGGACGAAGACCGTGCCCAGGACCCACGCCACCGCGACCTGCGTGACGCGCTCGTCGAGCCAGGAGTTCCATGTCGCCGCCGTACGGCCCAGCTTGCGGGCCCGCTCGTACTCGGCGCGCAGGCGGGGGCCCTCGTCGACGATTTTCACCTGCCGTGCGAGATCGGTCTCGACCGCCTTGACCTGCTGCTTCAGGTCGTCCAACAGAGCCTTGCGGTCGATCACTTGACGTCTCCCTCGTTGCCTTCGGGGCCGTTCTCGGCCACTGCGCCGGCCCGGTGGGCGTTGCGCACCCACGCGTCCGGAAGTTCGATCCACTCGCCCAGGCCGGCTTGGTGGGCCACCGCGACGTGCCCGAGCTTCGGTTCGCGCGCCGGGTCGCTCTGCGGGACCAGCAGCCACAGTCCTCGCCCGCCGTGCCGGGCCGCCTGCGCGATCCGGTCCAGGACGCCCATCGCGTCGTACCGGGCGAAGACGGACACCTCCGTCAGCAGCACCGGGGCGGTGCCGGGACCGCCGTCCCCCAGCAGCTCCCGTATGCGGGGCTCCACCGTGCCCCACGCCGTCCGTGCGTACTCCGCGAACTTCATCGCGTTCCGCGAGCCGGGCTCCGCCGCGTCGGCCTTCAGCAGCGTCTCCCACGTCGGCTTCGTCCCCGGCGGGACGAGCGTGTGCAGGGCCTCCAGGAACAGCTCCGTCACCGACACTACGTGTGCGCCGAACCGACCGTCCTCAACGCCCAGTTCCTCCACGGCCTCCCGGGACATGCCCTGGCGTACCGTCAGGACTCGGTAGCCGTCACGCCGGGCCGAGGCGGTGAGGCGTTCCTCGGTGCGTATCGCATCCGCGAGGAGGGGATCGTCCGCGTAGCGCGTCACCGCACCCACGTGTGTGGACCGCCGCCAGGCGCCGGTCGTCAGATAGCTGGATGCGGTATCCATCCGCGTGGGCAGATAGCGCAGCGTTCCGGTGTCCTCGCGCGTCGCGAGGATGAGGTCGAAGCCGGCCTCCCGCAGCGCCTTCGTCAGCGGGCCCGCCGTCGGCAGATCGTGTGTGCCGCCGCCGCGGCCGTCCGGCACGACCAGCTCCGGGAAGCGTGCCCGGACCCGCTCGTGCACGTCCTCGCCGGTCACCCCTGGCTGCCGTTCCTCCGGCACGCCCGGGATCAGCCGGACCAGACCGGCCTGGGTGAGCCGCAGGGCGCGTACGAGGTCCAGATCTCGCGGGTAGATCTCCAGGCGCGGGGTCGCCGCCGCGTTCGCCGACGCGGCGGCCGCCAGCTCGACCAGTCGACGTTCGTCCCACTCCACCGCTCCCGGCGGTGGGGTGAGCGCTCCCAGCTCGCCGAGGACCGTCGTCGCCGTGGGCAGCGTGTCCAGCTTCGCGAGCCGGTCGGCCGTTTTGCCCAGCCGCGTCGCATAGTCGAGGAGACCGGGAGCCGTGGGGGTGTCCGGCGGGTCGCCCTCTGTCCCATCGGCCTCGTCGGCCTCCCGCACGTCCAGGGCGAGTAGGCCCGCGCCGAGGGACTCCTCCGTGGCCTTGCGGTTCGGCTGGTGCTGGAACTGGGCTGATTCAGGGGCGAGTTGTTCCATTTCCACCACGGCCCGCACCGCCGCGAGCGCCAGTGCGCGCCGCTGCTCCCGCTCGGACAGCTGGGTGCCGCGGCGGACGGCGAGGGCGTCGGCGATCTCCGCGGCGGGGGCTACCCGGCCCAGGTCCGCAAGCAGATCCATGATCTCCTCGCGCAGCGCCTGCACCGAAGGGTCCTTCTTCCAGCGCTTTCGTTCCTCCTTGAGCATTTGCGGGATGCGCCCCGCGGACAGCCCCAGCGCGTCGGCGACATCCTTCTGCTTCGGCCAGACCCCGATGTGCGGAAGGACGCCACGGTCGTCCGGCAGTCGTAGCAGCAGCCGGACCATCTCGACCTTGTTCTGGTTGGAGCCGTTGTTGTTCAGCTCCGGGACCAGGATCGTGGCGAGGGTGTCGAGGCTGACCGAGCGAAGTGCAGACTGGGAGAGACCGGCTGTCTTTCCGCCGGCGGCGAGGGAGTCGAGCACGGTCGACTCACTGGCGGTCAGCTGCGCGAGCTCCTCCTTGGCCTCAGCCCTGCCCCGGGGCGTGAGCGGGGACACGGGCGCCTCGCGCAGCAGCTCACCCCACTCGCGCTGTCGGCGCTGCACCTCCCCGCGGGTCTTGGCGCCCAGGCCCGGTGCGTTGACGAGTTTGCGGCGGCTGTAGTCGAGGAGGCCGCCGACCGTGGTGATGTCGAGGCCGTAGAGGAAGGACTCCGCGGCCGGGGTGAGGCCCGCCGTCGAAAGGTGCGTCTCGCGGGTGACGTCCTTGGCCAGCTGATCGCGCTGCTGCTCAGCGGTGACGGGCTCGGCGTCCGCGATGGCGGGCCGGCCGTCGGCGGCGGTCGCCGCGGGTGCCTCGGGCTGGCGGGACCGGCTGGACGGCACGGCCTGCGCGGCGTCCAGGAAGATCTTCTTCCAAGCGTCCCGCATCGGCTTCAGCTCGGGGTAGCGCCGGGCGGCGTCCCGGTGCAGAGCCTTGCGGAAGAAATCGACCAGGCCGTCCCGCACCGCGGGCTCGAAGGCGTCGGCCGCAATGGTCGGGTACGGGAACTCCTTCTGGTCCGTCTGCCGGGGCAGGACCGAGCCGTCGCCCCATTTGGGCAGCTCGCCCGAAGCCATCTGGTGCAGGGTGACCGCGACCGCGTATCGCTCGGCGTGCGAGTCGTAGGCGGTGCGGGTCAACGTCCCGATGAACGGGTCGAGATAGCCGTCCGTACCTGCCTCGTACTCCCTGGCCGGGTAGCCGGCGAGGGAGAAGTCGATGAGGACGAGCTCTCGGGTGCGGTTGGGGCGGACGCGGATCGCTATGTTGTCCGGCTTGATGTCCCGGTGCCAGACGCTCTCGCCCTCGAGGAAATCGACCGCGCCAAAGAGGTAGTCGCCGTACGCCTCGAGCTGGTCGATCTGGAGACGTCCGCCCTCGCGCAGCTGACGGGCGACCGTCTCGCCGCGCCGCCGGGTGCGTCCGCTGCTGGACTCCACGCCGTCGCCGGTCTCCTCGCGCTCGTCGCCCACGTACTCCAGGGCAAGGAGCGTTCGACCCGCTATGCGCAACGGCTGCGGCTCGACGAGCCGGATCACCCGGGAGTCGGGACGCAGCCGCCCCATCACCTCTGCCTCCCGGGCGAGTACCTCCCCCCGGCTGTCCGACAGTGCCACCTTGAGGACGGCGAGGGGCCGCGTTCTACGCGCCTCGGCCTCCAGATCCCGTACGAGGAAGGCGCGACTGGTCGACCCGGTACCGAGGCGTCGGCGGACCTCCCAGCGGCCGTCGAGGACATCCCCTGCCACGGCTTCGAGAGGGTCCTTCTCGGGAGCCGCGGGCGCGGGCGCGGCAGCCGGGGCGGTGAGCGCGTCTTCGACCAGCTCCAGCATCTCCAAGAACTCGTCGACTGTGGAGAGGCGGTGCTCGGGCCGGTAGGCCGTGGCCAGCTGCACCAGTTGGTCGATGTCCTCCGCCAGGCCGTCCACCAGAGAACTCGGCCGCAGGCCCTCCTCTGCTTCCAGGCGGGCGAGCAGTTCGGCCTGACTTGCCGCCGGTGGCTTCCCTGTCACCAGCAGATAGGTGAGGACGCCGAGGCCGTACACGTCCAGGTACACCGGGTCGGCACTCGGGGCACGCAGCTCAGGTGCGAGGTAGGCGTCGGAACCCTCGGCCAGATGTGTCGTGGACAGGGCCGTCGGCGCGAGCCGGGCGGCGCCTGGCGCGGAGCCGCCCGAGCCACTGCGCTGCGTGGCGATCTGCCAGTCGGAGACCTGCAGATGCGGGGTCAGCCAGGCGGCCTCTTCCCCGATCACCTGACCCCGCCTGCCTCGATCGCGCGGGATGACGTGCACGGAGCGCGCGGCCAGCGCGCGGTGGTAGATGCGGCTCGAGTGGGCGGACCGCATGGTCTCGGCGAGCTGCCGGACAAGGGCCATCCGGCCGAGGATGTCGAGTTTCGCCCCGTACTGGAGCAAGTACTCGTCCAGGCGCAGGGTTTGGGGGTGGTAGTCGAAGATCAGAGCGGGCCCTGCCGTGTGCCCCGAGGGGTTGTACTGCTTGAGCTGCACTGCGCCCACGTGACTGAATCGCTGCAGGACCGCGGCCTCACGCCGGGCGGCGTTCTCCACCGACTGGCGGATGGTGGCGTCCGAACCGCGTTCGCGGAGGTAGATCCGGACGCGGGCCGACTCGGGCAGTTCACTGTGCTCGGCCAGATAGTCGGCCCAGGTCGGGCCGGAGTCGAAGGACTTCCGTTTCAGTTCGTACGGGCCGACCTTGTACTCGGCGTCGCTCTTGCGGATGCCGGCGCGGTCGAGTGCGGCTTTGACCTCGCGTGAGCCGGTCGCGGTGATCCGGTGACGCTCGTCGCGCGGCGGCTGCTTGAGCATCGCCACGAGTTCGTCGACGGTGTACACGCCGTTCTGGTCGTGGGCCGGCAGACGGATGCGCAGCGATCCCTCGGTGAAGCAGACGGCCTCGGCGACCCACACCCGTTTACCGTGCTGGCCGAGCCGACCTGCCAGCTCCTTGGCCTTCTTGTTGACGAGGTGCAGCGGATTGCCGTGCGTGATGCGGCGGCCCCTGGACGTGGTCTGGACCCAGGTGCCGTTCTCGCTGGCGAGGGAGCCGTGCCAGTTCTTTAACTCGATCAGGCACACACCGCCGGGGGCGACGACGAGGAGGTCCACCTCGCGGACGTGGCCGCTGTTCGCGGTGAAGACGAAGTTCGACCAGGCCCGCCATGGATCGGCATCCGGCAATTTCTCGCGGATGGCCGTCAGCCCGCGGCGCTCGTGGTCGAACTCGGACTCGGTGACCGTCGTCCACCGGCCTTCCCGCATGTACTGTCCCCGCCCCTTGAGTCCCGTGCACGATGGTCCACCGCCCACCCATCCGTGCTGGCACTGGGACGGCGAAAGACGTGAAAATCCTAACGGCGGGGCCGGATGCAGGAGGCAGTTGCGAAGAACCAGTTGGGGGCGTGACGTCTTCCGTCCGGCTTCCGACCATGTTCATCAGTGCCGATCGGGCGATCAGTTGGGAGTGGCGTCGGCGTTCGGTTTGGCGACCAGGAGCAGGGCGACAACGCCCGCTCGCAGATATCCGCCGCCAACTTCGACGCGGCCCGCTTCTCGGGCCGCTGACAGCCGGCTTGTGGCGGACGTGCTCAGATCTCAGGGGGATTGATTGTGATGGCTGCTGCTAATGACCGTCGTTCGTACAACAGGCCGTCTCGGTGTAGGTGTAGGGCAACATCCAGGCTCCGCGTCGGCCGGATCTCACCCGGTCCGTCGGCCCGCCGGCGGGGCGGTGCGGTCGGCGGACGGCGCCCCGTTCCCCGGGCCGTGGCTGCCCGTCCGCTCAGCCGTGCGGGCGATGTTGCGGGCCATGCCGCCGAAGACGACGGCGTGGAAGGGGGAGACGCTCCACCAGTAGGCGTGGCCGAGCAGTCCGTGCGGGTGGAACAGGGCGCGCTGGCGGTAGCGGGTGCGGCCCGTGTCGTCGGTGCCGGCGTACATCTCCAGCCAGGCCGGTCCGGGCAGCCGCATTTCCGCGCGCAGCCGCAGCAGTCGGCCCGGCTCGATCTCCTCCACCCGCCAGAAGTCGACCGAGTCGCCCACGCGCAGCCGGTGCGCGTCCCGGCGTCCGCGGCGCAGTCCCACGCCTCCCACGAGCCGGTCGACGATGCCGCGCACGGACCAGGCCAGGGGGAAGGAGTACCAGCCGTTCTCCCCGCCGATGCCCTCGATCACCCGCCACAGGGCCTCGGGCGGGGCGTCGACCGGGCGTTCCCGCAGATCGGTGTAGAGGCTTCCGCCCGCCCAGGCGGGGTCGGTGGGCAGCGGGTCGCTGGGGGCGCCGGGTACCGAGGCGGAGGACCAGCGGGTGGTGACCTCGGCGTCCCGCACGCGCCTGAGCGCCAGCCGTACTGCCTCGTCGAAGCCGATGGGGTGGCCGGGCGGGTCGGGGACGTAGTGGGTGATGTCGTTCTCCCGGCACACCACCTCGTGCCGCAGCGACTCCGTCAGCGGCCGGGCGATGGCCGCGGGGACGGGGGTGACCAGGCCGATCCAGAGGCTGGACAGGCGGGGGGTGAGCACCGGTACCGGCAGGATCACGCGCCGGGGCAGTCCGGCGACCGCCGCGTAGCGCAGCATCATGTCCCGGTACGTCAGCACCTCGGGCCCGCCGATGTCGAAGGCGCGGTTCACGTCCGCGGGCATCCGGGCGCTGCCCACCAGCAGGCGCAGCACGTCCCGGACCGCGATCGGCTGGATGCGGGTGCGCACCCAGCTCGGTGTGACCATCACCGGCAGCCGCTCGGTCAGGTAGCGCAGCATCTCGAAGGACGCCGAACCGGATCCGATGATCACGGCGGCGCGCAGAACCGTCGTGGGCACCCCGCTCGCCAGCAGGATGCGCCCGACCTCGGTTCGGGAGCGCAGATGCGGGGACAGTTCCCGCTCCGGCACCCCGGCGGGGGTCAGCCCGCCGAGGTAGACGATGTGGCGCACGCCGGCGCGGGCGGCCTGCGCGCCGAAGACGCGGGCGCCCTCGCGGTCGGTGTCCTCGAAGCCGCGTCCGGTGCCGAGCGCGTGCACCAGGTAGTAGGCCACGGCGACCTCCCGCATCGCGGCACCGACCGAGGCGGGGTCGGTGACGTCCCCGCGGACCACCTCCACCTCCGCGGCCCAAGGATGGTCGCGCAGTTTCCCGGGGGAGCGGGCCAGGCAGCGCACCCGGTACCCGGCGGCCAGCAGTTCGGGTACGAGCCGTCCGCCGATGTAGCCGCTGGCCCCGGTCACCAGGCACAGGGGCCGGTCCGTCGTCGTCTCCATGGTGCCTCCTTGCTCCAGGATGTCGTGCGGGTGCTGTGTGTGCTGTCCGGCGGCCCGGCGGCTGTCCTCCCGCCGGACTTCAGGAGCGCCCCCGGGCCCGTTTGAAGCGGTCCAGGCCCTCCGCCAGGGACACCACCGGCTTGGGGTAACCGGTCCTCGCGCGCTCCTGCGCCGGAAGGTTCCACGGCTCGTGCACGACCGCCCCCTGCACGCCCGCCAGTTCCTCCACCCAGCGCCGCACATATGCCCCGTCCGGGTCGTACCGCTTGCCCTGGGTGACGGGGTTGAGTACTCGGTTGGGTCGGGTGTCGGTGCCCGTGCCGGCCATCCACTGCCAGTTCAGCTGGTTGTTCGCCAGGTCACCGTCGACCAGTAGGTCCAGGAAGTGCCGGGCGCCCACCCGCCAGTCGACGTACAGCGTCTTGGTGAGGAAGCTCGCGGTCAGCAGCCGGCCCCGGTTGTGCATCCAGCCCTCGTGGCGCAGCTGCCGCATCGCCGCGTCCACCACCGGGTAGCCGGTGCGGCCCTCCCGCCACGCCTCGGCGTCCGCCGCCGCGTTCTTCCCGCCGCGCCACCGGTCGTGGTGCGTGCGGTAGTCGCGGGCGGCGGCGTCGGGACGTGCGGCGAGCACCTGGCGGTGGAAGTCGCGCCAGGCGATCTGACGTACGAACGCCTCCGCGCCCGCGCCGCCGACCCTGCGGGCCCGGTGCACCGCCTCGACCGGCGACAGCGTGCCGAAGTGCAGGTGAGGGGAGAGGCGGGAGGTGCCGTCGCCCGCCAGGTCGTCGTGCCGTTCCTCGTAGGCGTCCACGCCGGAGCGCAGCCACGCGGTGAGCCTGCGCCGTCCCGCCGTCTCGCCGCCCGCGCACAGACCCGGCGACACCCCGCTCACGTCGCCGCGCTCCGGCAGCTGGGCGGAGCCCACCTCCTCGGGCACGGTGATCGCGCGCGGCGTGTCCAGTACGTCCCGCAGGCCCTGCGCGGACCAGCGCCGGTAGTACGGCGTGAACACCGCGAAGTGGTCGGAGGAGGCCGGGGTCACCGCGCCCGGCGCGACGGCGGTGCTCACCGCGTCGTGCACGTACAGGCGCCGTCCGTCGGCCTCCAGCGCCCGGCGCAGCCGCTGCTCGCGCGCGCGTGCGAAGGCGCTCACGTCGTCCGCCATGTGCACCTCGTCGGTGTCCGCCTCGGCGGCCACCCGGCACACCTCCGTGACCGCGTCGCCCTCGCGCAGCACCAGCCGGCCGCCCCGCTCCCGCAGCCGGGCGTCCAGGTCCCGCAGGCAGTCGGCGAGGAACGCGAGCCGGTTCGGCGCGGCGAAACCCGCTCGGTCCACGGCCGGGTCACGCACGAACAGCGGCACCACCCGGCCTCCTCCGTACCGGGCCGCGCGCAGCGGCGGGTGGTCCGACAGGCGCAGATCGCAGGTGAACACGACGACCGAGGTCCGCATGGGGGCTGGCTCGCTTCCGCTTCCGGTGGGGGCACTCCCTGATGGTTTCGCCCCGCCGGCCGGTGCGGTATGCGGCGGGCCGTCTGCAGTCCCCCGTCCGGTCGTCGGCCCGCGTCGTTTCGGTGGGCATACGGCGGCATGAGTGCTGGGAGCCGGCTCGTGCCGCCGTACGCCACCGCCACCGGAATGGGCCGCCACCCTTGCATAGGGCAATCGAATGTGCGAGGCGACCTTCGGTGGATCGCGCGGACCCGCCCCGCCGGCCCCGCCCGCCCCGCCGGCCCCGGCGGCCCGGTACGTCGCCACCTTCGACCGCAGCCGGCGGCGCTGTCTCTACCTCACGTACTACACCGACGGCGACACCCGTCGCCGCGGCTCCTCCCTGGCCCGCCTCAAGTCCCTCTACCACGACCACGGCTGGCTGTCACCGGAGGAGGAGCTGCCCGACTTCCTGCCGGTGGTCCTGGAGTTCGCCGCCCGCAGCCCGGAGCGGGCCTGCCGCTGCTGACCGAGTACCGGCCCGCTCTGGAGGTGCTGCGCCTCGCCCTGACCGCCTACCGCAGTCCGTACGCCGACGTGCTCCAGGCCGTCTGCCTGGGCCTTCCGGGGGCGGCGCCGGCCAGTCGCGAGGAGGCCCTCAGGCTCGCCCGCACCGGGCCGCCGACCGAGACCGTCGGCCTGGATCCGTTCCCCGCCCAGCCGCGACCGAGCGACCGAGGAGCCCGCAGATGAAGCATCTGCACATCGCGCTGTGGGGCGTACTGCCCTATCTCACCCTGGTCCTGCTCGCCGGGGGAACGACCTGGCGCTACCACTACGACCGGTTCGGCTTCACGACCCGCTCCAGTCAGCTGTACGAGAGCAGGCTGCTGCGGATCGGCGGTCCGCTCTTCCACTACGGCCTGCTGTTCGTGGTCGCCGGGCATGTCGCGGGGCTGCTCGTCCCGGAGTGGCTGACCGACCGGCTGCACGTCAGCGAGCACTTGTACCACGAGAACGCGCTGCTGGTCGGGGGCGCCGCGGGCGTGGCCACGGCGACGGGCCTGGCCGTGCTCTTGTACCGTCGGCTGCGGGTGCCCGCGGTGCGGGCCGCGACCAGCCGCAGTGACCGGGTCGTCCATCCCCTTCTCACGGCGGTGCTGCTGGCGGGCCTGGCGGCCACGGCCTCCGGCATGGCCGCCCACGCGTACGACTACCGCCGCGGTGTCTCGATCTGGTTCCGCAGCCTGTTCGCCCTCGACCCCGATGTCTCCGCCATGGCCCACGCGCCGCTCGTCTACCAGGTGCACGCACTGCTAGCGGTGACGCTGTTCACGCTGTGGCCCTTCAGCCGTCTGGTGCACGCCTTCACCGCACCGGTCGGGTACCTCGTCCGCCCGTACGTCGTCTACCGCTCGCGCACACCGGCCGCGCCGTACCGCCATCCGGCGGGGACGGCCAGGGCGGTGATCACCGCGACCCGGGGAAGGACGTGGAAGTCCCCCAGGTGCGCGATCTTCTCGCCGGTGGGGCGGCCGGGCCGCGGGGGCTCTGCGTTCTTCGGATTCCGGGCGGCGTCGGGCCGGGCCACGGGGTACCTCCGCTTCGTCTGGCAGCAAGGAGCCGGACATCCCTCGCCGGATGCGCGAACCGGGCAGGCGGCTCCCGCGACGGGCAGGCGTCAGCGGGCCGTTGTGTGATCACACAGCGGCAAGGGGCGGGCATCATTGCCCGGTGGGAAAGAGAACGGCGGCAGGAGAAACCGCCGCCTGCTCGGCCGACGGCGCTGGTCGTGGTGCGGACGAGGATCGGGTCTCCGGCCCCAAAGTAACATTGCAGAGTGCAAGAATAAATTTGACGGTGATAACAGCATGATGAACGGGCGTCACGGACCGTACGGGGCAGGGGCGTCGACCCCGAGCCTGAGCCGGACCGGCACCCCGACGGTCTCGCCCAGGACACCGAGGAGGTCACCGAGGCGCTGATGGCGGCCTCATGCCTCCTGGTCGCGCTGTCGGCCCGTGCGCTCGCCGAGGCCGGCAGCACGCTGACGCTGCCGCAGCTGCGCGCCCTGGTGGTCCTCGACGGGTGCGGGCCGGTCAAGCTCGCCGAGCTGGCCGCCACGCTCGGGGTCAACCCGTCGACGGCGCTGCGCATGGTGGAGCGGCTGGAAACCGGCGGCCTCGTCGACCGCAAGGTCAACCGGGACAACCGCCGAGAGGTCGTCCTGCGTCTCACGGAGCCCGGTGGCGAGGTGGTGCGGACCGTGCTCGACCACCGGCACCGGGAGATCGCCGCGCTGGTGGAGGTTGCGGACGACCCCGCGGTGGGGCCCCCGCGGCGTCCCGGGACGTCCTGACGGGCGGGCCCGGGATCTGAGCCCGGTAATCCGTCTGGGTCTCCCGCTATCTGGGTCTCCAGCACACGGTGTACGCGAGCCGCGGATAGTCCGGGTTCTCCCAGGTCGTCCAGCCGTCCTGGTTGCAGAACCCGGCGTCGTCGTAGGTGCTGGTGCGCCCGGTGACGTAGACGTTCGAGGAGGCGCAGGAACCGACGTTGGTGAACCGGGCCTTGGGGCCGTCGCCCGATTTCAGCAGGCATTCGCGCTGGGTGGCGTAGCCCGCGTCGTCGGGGTAGTTCATCGACAGGCACAGCAGGACGTCCAGGCCGGAATAGTTGCCGGCGGGCATGTGCAGCGACTCGTTGTAGTGCGTCAGCGAGTTGCACTTCGAGGTGTCGGAGGTCCCGCGGTAGGTCGCCAGCACCTTGAAGTTCCCTGCCTGGCACGACACCTCGCTCCAAGTGTCGTGGCCGCGTCCGTAGACGCAGTCACCGCTGCGTGCGTGGAAGGCGGTGCCGCCCGGGCTGAGGTAGCTCAGGCACAGCACCCGGTCGTGCGCCGTCGAGGACACGCTCCGGTCGCTGTCGGTCACGCCGTCGCAGCTGTTCAGGTCGGTGGTGGCGGAGTTGACCTGCACCACCTTGAACGCGCCGGAGGTACAGCTGGTCGGCGACAGGTCGGACTGGCTGCCGGTACCCCTGTCGTCGAAGCAGGAGCCGACCACGGCGTCCCCGACGGGGTCGGGCGTGGGGGACGGCGAGGTGTCGGAAGGACTGTCGGTCGGGGTCGGGTCGTCCGGGGGAGTGGAGTCCGAGCCGCCCGAGGAGCCGTCGTACGGGGACTGCCCGCCGCTGTCGTCCTGCGAGACGCTGGGCGTCGCGGAACTGCCCGTCGCCTGATCGGACCCGCCGCCGGAGTGACCGCCGATCACCGCGACGATGATCACCAAGATCACGGCGGCGACGGCGACGAGCGCCTTGGCGGCGGACCAGTTGGGGGCGGGGGCGCTTCCCGGACCGCCCGGGGTCCCCGGCGGGCCCGGGGTACCGGCACGCTGCCGGGGCGGCGTGGGCGTGCCGTTGCCGCCGTTCGCGGGGGTGGCCACGGCGGGCGCCGTCGAGGCGGTCGTGGCGGCCGCCGCAAGCTGCTCGGCCCACTGGGCTGGTGAGGGCCGGCGCGCCGGGTCCGGATCGAGACCGGCGCGGGCCAGGTCGCTCAGCTCCGGGCTGACCGAGGCCAGCGCGGCGGGATCGCGGGAGGTCTGGTCCCGGGCGAAGAGCCGGACGGCGAGCAGCGCGAGTTTGTAGACGTCACTGGCGCGGGTCGCCTTCTCCTCCCCGTCGGGAATCTGCCAGTCGGGCGTCTCGGCCTGGGGCAGGACGCCGGTGCCGCGCAGCCGCATGGCGTCGCAGTCGATGAGGAAGCACTCCGGCGGCGTGCCGGTGGTGAACAGCAGGTTCTTCGGGGAGAGGTCGCCGACCGTGATGCCGATCCGGTGGAGCCGGGTCAGCGTCGCGGCCAGGTCGGTCAACAGCAGCAGCCGGTCGCGTTCGCTGACGGACAGGCCGATCCGGGCGACATAGTCGTCGCTGTTGAGCAGGTATTCCAGATTCGCCAGACGCGGGGCCCCCGGTGTGGTGCCGCCCAGGCTCTGCAAGGTGAACAGGAAGCGGTCGGGCACCCTGCGCATCAGGAACCCGCTGACGCTGCCCTGCCGTTCGACCAGCGCGGCGGGCCAGGCCGTCTTCTCGCACAGCCACCGCCCCTCGGCGGCGCTCAGTTCGCCCGGCAGCGCGACGCTCGCGGCCAGGGCGGCGGCGTCGAGCTGCGGCAGGACGGCGGCGTTGTACTCCTTGTAGGCCACCTCCCAGCCGCCGTCGTCGGCCTCGTTGATTCTCCTGTCGGTCACCTCGTGGACCGCGCCCTGCCCGCCCTGACCGAGCCGACGGCCCAGGGTGAGCGCACCGTGGTCCACGGTGGGTACGCGCTCCGACGTCATCGCGGCCGCACTGCCGTACGGGGCCAGACCGCCAGCAGCGTCCGGTCGTCGTCGAAGGTCTCCCGGGAGAAGTCCAGGAGGTGCGCGAACCACAGCGGCGGGGGAGGCGCGGCGAGCTGCCCGGCGAAGAGCGCGCCGACCTGGCCGTCGCCGTCGCCGAGCGGGTCGGCGAAGCCGTCGGTGCCGACCAGCAACGTCTGATGCTCCGTCAGGCGCACGCTGATCTGCTCCAGGGGATCGGGCACCCGGGGCAACGGCGCCACCTCGTTCGACACCACCACGGCATCCGATCCGGTCTTCGTCGCGAACAACGGGGCGTAGCGCGCCCGTCCGGCATCCAGCGTCCAGGCGCCGGAATCTCCGATGCGGAACAGCTCGACCAGGCAGCCGTCGCGGTCGGGCCGTACCGTGCCCGCGATCAGCGTCGTCGCGTGCAGGGCCGCCACCTCGCCGGGCTCGGGGTCCTTCCCGTTCAGCCGCCACCGGGTGATCTGCCGCAGCCGCTGCGCAGCGTGGTGGGCGACGTCCTGGAGGTCCACCCGCTCCGGACCGCGGGAGAGCAGATGGAGGAGGCGTTCCAGGGCGGCCCGGCACGCCTCGACTGCGCCGAGTTCGGAACTCGCGGCGCTGGAGACGCCGTCCGCGACGGCGAACACGATCGCGCCGGTCGGCTCGTGCGCGGCGGCGCGCGCCGCATCCTGGCGCGGCTGCCGGTAGTAACGGTGCTTGGCCCCGCGGACGGAGGCGAAGCGCAGGGTCAGATCGGGCGTCGACCAGCCGTCGCACTCGGTGTCCGGGTAGTCGTAGGCGTACTGGCCCGGTGGCCGGGCTTCGAACTCCGGGCCGGGCGTGCCCACCGGGATACGGAGCCAGGGCGCGGACTCGGGCGGGGGCGGCATCGGCGCATGCACCTGTGGGTGCATCGGCGGGGGCGGTCCCGCGGCGCCGCCCCGGCTGGGTGTCGTCACCGTCAGACCTCGTCAATCGCCATGGTGAACTGGTCGGGCCGGTTCACCACGAGCTGCGGACTGCCCGAGTTCAGCGCGTGCCCGGAGGCGACCAGGCTGGCGGTGAGCGAGTGGAAGAACTCGGAGATCGCCTGGCCGATGTCGGTTTCGGCCTTGGCGACGAAGGCGAACTCGGGACGGGTCGCCACCTTCACCATGGTGGCGGCCTGGGCGTCGCCGATGCCGCAGGCGATGATGTTCGGCGCGGTCGGTGTCTGGGACTTGTCGGTCAGGCGGGCGTGCGGCCGCTGCCAGGAGCCCCGGTCCGTGGGCTGTCCGTCGCTGAGGAAGAACACCACCGGACGGTGCACCTTGTAGCCCTGGTCCCGCAGCCACTGGACGTCCGCCGGAATCCGGCTCAGCAGATCGTCGAACACCGCCCCGTAGGCGGTCAGCCCCCGGATCGTCAGCTGCGGCAGGGTGGTTTCCGTACGCATGTCCGCGACGGCCAGCCGGACCTGTACATCGTCGGAGAAGCCGAGCACGGCCAGGCGCAGCTTGGCCGCGATCATCGGCTCGGCACGCAGCCCCTCGCACAACGACGCCAGGCCGTGCGACAACTCCTGTTGATAGGGCCCCATCGACCCCGACTCGTCGGCCACCACATAGGCCGGCAGCAGTACGCCCTTGGTCTCCGCCATCCGGATCCGTCTCCCCGTTCCTGGTCCTGTTCCGGTGCCGCTTCTGGTTCCGCTTTGGGTTCTGGTTTGAGTTCTGCTTTCGGTTCTGCTTCTGGTCGTGCTTGTGGTCCTGCTGGTGGTTCTGATTCCGGCGGTGTTTCCGGTTCTGCTCCGGTTCTGTTTCCGGTCCCGCGCGTCCTGTCGGATTCGCGGCCGACAGTGTCAACTCCCTAGGAGGGACTCGACAGTTGAAGTATGTTCCGTGGGCGGGGGTTGACGGAAGTGATACGGGGGTCGAGCTTCGGTGGGGGATCACTACTGGCGTGCGGGATCCGACGAGCCGAAGCTGCCGACATGGCAGCAGACCCCTCGGGCGGTGCCCCCGCCACAGGGGGAGCCCGCGCCGCCTCCCGTAGGGCCGTCGTCTGTGCAGCCGCCGTCCGCCCGGTCCGGTGCGGGGGAAACCGGTGCGGGGGGATCTGCTGTGTCGGGCGGGGCGTCGGCGGCCGGTGCGGGCGGGGGGTCTTCGGCCGCCGGGGACGGATCGACGTGGACGGGGCCGCCGGGGACCGCGTCGCCCGGGGGCCCATCCGTTGCCGGGCCGGTACCGGGCCCCGGGCACCCACAGCACCAGCCGACGCCGCAGCGACCGGCGCCCCGAGCCACCGCGTCAATCGCCGTGGTACTCACGCGCCGGGCAGGACTGTGGGGGGCGTTCCTGGCCGTCGGCGTGGTCGTCGCCCTCGCCGCCGGACTGCTCAGGGGGCACACCTCCGGGGAACCACAGCCACAACCACCACCACAGCCACAACCACCACCACAGGCACAACCGCAACCGGATCGCCGTGCACCGTTCGCCGCCGCGCTGGTGGATCTGGCACTGCAACCCGGGGTGCGGTACCGCACGTCCACGGACGGCTCCACCTGGTCCGAGTCGCGGGTCACCGCCACCGGTGAGGCGCTCGGTGAGGCGCCCTACGCCGGCAGCCGCGTCAAGACGCTGACCGTGGGCGGCACCACGTACGTCAAGATGCCCGACACTCCGCCCGCCGGTCCCGGTGGCTCGGACGGCCGGACGGACCTCGTGGGCAAGTGGGTCGCCGGTGCCATCAAGAACGCCGAGGCGGCTGCCGAGCGAACTCCCCAGGCCGGGCAGCGCCCCGCAACGCTCGCGAATCTGCTCCTCGAAGCGCTCAACAGCAAGGAAACGACCCTCCCGGGCCCCCACACTCCGCCGGTGGCCGTCGACGGGGTGCCCGCCCTCAAGGCGACCACGCCGACGGGCGACCTGCTCGTCTCGACGTCGCGCCCCCACCGGGTGCTGGAATTCGTCCCGCGTGCCGCACCGGAGAGCGAGAGTCCGGCCCGTACGCATGTCACCGCCGTGCAGGCCGGCCTGCACGAGCGGACCGCCGCCGACGGCCGCACCGCCCTCCACGCCTGGGCGGGCGCACCGACAGCGGGCGCCTTCACCCTGTCCGAGCTGTCCCGCCCCGAGAGCACAGCCCTGCGGAAAGAGATCCGGGACGACACCAAGCAGCTGGCCGGCGCGCTCGACGCCGGCATCACGGCGCATTTCGAGGAGAAGCCGGAACTGAACTGCTCCGCCACCGGATGCCAGGTGGGGACCCATATCACCGGCGTCGTCCCGGGCCGCGAGGCCAAGAAGCGGATCACGGGCGGACGGGTCACGGTCGAGCTGACGGCGACGGTGACGATCGAGGGCCAGCAGGCCGGTACCTGTACCGCCACCAAGGAACTGCCGCTGGAGAGCGCCGGCGACATCGCGTGCGCCGATGCGGACGCCGGGCCGGTCTTCGCGGAGCAGGAGGCGCTCAAGAAGCAGGAGGCGGAGGCCGGGTCCCCGGCACAGGGCGGGGGACGGGTCTCCTACGTCATCCACGCCGTCGCCGACACCTCTGTCCGTGTCCTGGGGCAGGTGGACGTGGCGGCGCTGGAACAGGCACAGCAGGACGAGGAGCAGCTGACCGACGAGGCACCGGCCCCGGCCGACGTGGCCGACAGGACGGCGCCGACCCGGAACGGCGACGAGGACACGCCGCGGGACTGCACCCGCCCGCTCCCCGCACACGCCGTCAGGAACGGCGACGGCTGGATCCTCAACACCCTTGGCGCCAAGGGCCGGAGCCAGACCGGCCAGGCGTGCCTGAAGAACCCGCCCAACAACAGCAGCGACGAGCGCAAGGCCGATCCGACCGGCTGGAGTGAGGCACAGGCCCAGGTGCGCAGCCTCGGCCTGAACCCCGAGCACGACCTGGCGAGATGCCACATCATCGCGGCACGGTTCGGCGGCTCGAACACCCTGGCCGCCAACCTCAGCCCCTGCGGACAGCGTGTGACGAACAACGGCGCACTCGGCATGTCGGCATTCGAGCGCGAGGTGGCCACGGCCCTGGCGCAACAACCCGGTTGTAGCATCCGCTACCTGGTCGAGCCGTTCTTCGGATCCGCCGACAGCAGCATCCCCAAGGGATTCGTCATGATCGCCATCCGCTATTCCCCGACCGGAACCGCGAATCACGTCATCTCGCGATCGGTCCTGAACGTGGTGGAAGCGGGCGGCGGACTCACCAACATCGGGAACTGAATCGGCCGCCCAACCGACAGGCGGTGGGCGGCCGTTCGGCGGCGACGACGTGGTGTCTATCCGTCCGCTCCCGGCTCTCAGGTCCTCTCCCGGCTTTCAGGCCTATGGGTTGTTAGGTCTATGGGTCCTCAGGTTGATGGGTTCTCAGGTCCACGGGTTCTCAGGTCTGTCGCGCTTCGATGACGGTGATCGCCGCAGCGGGACATATCGCTGCCGCCTCGCGGGCGGCCGCATGGTGCCGGTGCGGCGGCTGGGGGTCCCGTAACAGGACCCGGCCGTCTTCGCCGTCCTGATCGAACACCTCCGGAGCGGTCAGTGCGCACATGCCGGCGCCACAGCAGCGCTCCCGGTCGACGCTGAGTTTCATCGGCCCGACTCCTGGTCCCAGGTGACCGGGAGCCGGTGCACGCCGTAGATGTTCGAGCGGGTGCGCAGCGGTATGTCTTCCGGCGGGACGGCCAGGCGCAGGGTCGGAAAGCGGGTGAGCAGGGCGGGGAAGGCGACGCGCATCTCCACGCGGGCCAGTTGCTGCCCCAGGCACTGGTGCGCGCCGTGGCCGAAGCCCAGATGGCCGGTGGCCTTCCGGTGCACATCGAGCGCGTCGGGCTCGGGGAACCGTTTCGGGTCGCGGTTGGCGGCCTGGATCGAGACGGTGACCGTTTCGCCGGCCTTGATCAGGTGACCGTCCAGCTCGACGTCCTCCAGCGCCGCCCGGATGCCCGTGTCGGCGATGCTCAGATAGCGCATCAGCTCCTCGACGGTCTGGTCGACGAGGCCGGAATCGCTGCGCAGGGCGGCGAGTTGGTCCGGATTGCTGAGCAGCGCGAAGGTGCCGAGGGCCAGCATGTTGGCGGTGGTGTCGAGACCGGCGCCCAGCAGGAAGGCCCCGACGCCCGCGAGCTCCTCGTCGGTGAGCTCGCTGTCCTGTGCGAGGTCGCTGAGCAGGTCGTCGGTGGGCCGGGCGCGCTTGGCCAGGACCAGTCCGTGAATGATCTCCTGGATCGCGGTGTAGGCGGCCATCTGGTCTTTGAAGGTGGTGCTCTGGTCGGTCACCGTGGCGGTATGGCGCTGGAAGATGTCGCGGTCGGCGGAGGGCACACCGAGCAGTTCGCAGATCATCAGCGCGGGGACGGGTTGGGCGAACGCCGTCACCAGGTCCACCGGGCCGCCGTGGCGCTCCATGGTGTCGAGGTGTTCGGCGGTGATCTCCTCGACCCGTGCGGTGAGTTCGCGCATCCGGCGGACGGTGAACTTGCCCATGAGCAGCCGCCGGTAGCGCGTGTGCTCGGGTGCGTCGAGCCCGCTCATGTCGCCGGGCGGCGCCGGCGGCAGTTCGGCGGGACCACCGGGCAGGGGGAGGTGCATCAGCTCGTACCGCGAGCTGAAGCGGGAGTCGGCCAGTATCGAGCGGACCACGGAGTGACCGGTGGCCAGCCATCCCTGGTGGCCGTCGGGGTATTGCATCCGGCGCAGCGGCCGCTCCTCGCGCAGCTGTGCCAGCTCGGCGGGCGGATCGAAGGGACAGCCCGTGGGGCGGGCCGTCGGCAGCGTCACCGGTTCGGAGAGCGGCGCCGCGGCCGGGATGGTCGGCTCGGTCGGGGGCGGGGTCGAGGGGTGTTGCTGCATGGTGTCCTCCGGTGTGGTGTGTGGAGTGGGCTGGCGGCCGTCGGCCGGTGCCGTGCTGTGGTGACGGTCGTCGCCGTAGCGACTAACGCTTGATGCCGCGGTTGAAGGCCCGACGCGCCCACAGGTAGCCGACCAGGGTGAGGCCGAGGCACCAGGCGACGGCTATCGGCCCGCTGTTGCCGATGTCGGTGCCCATCAGCAGGCCGCGGAGCGTCTCGATGACGGGGGTGAAGGGCTGGTACTCGGCGAACCAGCGCAGTCCGGTGGGCATCGACTCCGGCGGGACGATGGCGCTGCCGAGGAAGGGCAGGAACGTCAGCGGCATGGGCATGTTGCTGGCGGTCTCGACGTTCTTGGCCACCAGGCCCATCGCGGCCGCCAACCAGGTGAGGGCGACGATGAGCAGGGTGAGGAGGCCGGCGGTCGCTATCCAGTCCACGGGAGTGGCGCTGGGGCGGAAGCCCATGAGGAGGGCGACGCCGACGACGAGCGTGATGCTGGCCAGCGTCTGGATCACGCTGCCGACGACATGTCCGGTCAGGAATGCGGCGCGGGAGATCGACATGGTGCGGAACCGGTTGACGATGCCCTCGGTCATGTCGGAGCACACACTGATGGCCGTCGACAGCGACCCGGACGTCGCGGCCATCAGGATGATGCCGGGCGCGACATAGTCGATATACGCACCGCCGCCGGTGGGCGTGCCGCCGATACCGGTGCCCAGCGCGCCGCCGAAGACATAGGTGAAGAGCAGCAGCATCACGAGGGGCATGGCGACGACCGTGACTGTCATGGACGGGTAGCGCAGCGCATGCTTGAGATTGCGCCGCAGCATCGTCAGGGAGTCTCTGGCGGCGTAGGTCATGGTGCTCATCGGGTGTTGTCCTTCCGGGTTTTGTCCATCTGCGCGTTGTCCTCAAGGGAGTTGGGCGACTCGCCGGGGCGTTTCGGCTGTCCGGTGAGGGTGAGGAAGACATCGTCGAGATCGGGGGTGTGCACCGTGAGTGCCTCCGCCTCGATCGATGCGCGTTCCAGGCCGTCGAGGACGGCCCGCAGGCCGGGTATGCCGCCGTCTCCGGGGATCTGCAGGGTGAGCGCTTCGGCGTCGTACGCGGTGGAACCGAAGAACGCGGCGGCCGATTCGAGTGCGTGCGCATCGGTGAACCGGAGACGGATATGGCTGCCGGGGATCAGGCGCTTCAGTTCCTCCGCGGTGCCCTCGGCAACCAGCTTTCCCTGATCCAACACCGCGATACGGTCGGCAAGTTGGTCGGCCTCCTCCAGGTACTGAGTGGTCAGGAAGAGGGTGACGCCGTCGGCCACCAGGCCGCGGATGATCTCCCACATGGTGCGGCGGCTGCGCGGGTCGAGTCCGGTCGTCGGCTCGTCGAGGAAGATGATGCGCGGTGTGCCGACCAGGGTCATCGCGAGGTCGAGTTTGCGCCGCATGCCGCCCGAGAAGGTGGCGGCGGGCTTCTTCGCCGCGTCGGTGAGCTCGAACCGGCGCAGCAACTCGGCGGCGCGCCGCCTGCCTTCGCGGCGCGGCAGGTGGAGCAGGTCCGCCATGAGGAACAGGTTCTCCTCGGCGGTGAGCAGATTGTCCACCGCGGCGAACTGGCCGGTGACACCGATAGCGGCGCGTACGGCTTCGGCCTCGCGGACCAGATCGTGGCCGGCGAGCCGGGCCTGACCGGCGTCGGCGGGGATGAGTGTGGAGAGGATCTGCACGGTGGTGGTCTTGCCGGCGCCGTTGGGGCCGAGCAGCGCGAAGATCGTGCCTTCGGGGATGCGCAGATCGATGCCGTCGAGCACCACCTTGTCGCCGTAGGACTTGGACAGTCCGGTGACATCGATCGCCGATGAGCCGGTGGGCGGGGGTGCGGGCATGGGTGCGGGCGTTGCCGAAGCCGCGGTCGTCGTCGTAGAAGTCGTCATGGGCATGCCAGATACATCCTTGTTCTGAGCTGATGTCGGTGGTGTAGTCGTGGGCGGCCGGAACCGGAACCGGAACCGGAACCGGAGCCGGAGCCGGAGAGGCGGGGCGGGGCGGTGCCGGGCTAGCGGGCCCAATCCTTGAGGCCCTGCTGGCCGTTGTGGCGACGAACGGCCGGGCGGGCCTGTGCGCCGGGCTGCTCCAGCGCGGTGGCGACGGCCCGTATCAGCCAGGTGTTGATCGAGAGGGCCTCCTGTCCGGCGGCGTCCTCGATCCGGGTCTTGAGGTGGGCAGGGAGGCGGAAGTTGATGCGCGCCGGACCGCCCTCCTCGCCGTCCGGCACCCCGGGTGGCACGGGTGACACGGGCGGCGGGGGGTCGTGCGCCACCGCAGGCGGGCCCTCGGCCTCCTCGTACGCCTCCCGGCACGGCGGCGCCGTCACCACGAACTCGGGGTCGAGCCCCCGTAGTCGCACGTCGACCGAGCCCGGCGCCAGCTCGCGGGTGATCTCTTCCATGGCGATCGAGAGCGCGTTCAGCAGCGTGAGACGGGTCGCCGATTCGAGTGGCGTGGTGAGTCGTTCGGCCAGGGCGCGGGCTTCTTCTCCGCCCGCGTCCGCGGCGACCGCGAGCTCGTGACGGAGGTTGTCGACGTAAGGGGTGAGGTCCATGACTCGATGATGGCATCGCGGTGGCGCCATGGCAAGCCTCGATGGCATCTAAATGGCGTCATGTGGCGCCGGGGTGGCGAGGGGGCGCTCCGGCCCGTCAGTCGCCCTGTGTTGCAGCTGCCCGGCCGCCGATGCGCCGTCTCTTCACCGGTCCGCGCGTCATGTATCGGTGCCGTCCGCCCCAAGCGTGGCGCCAAGGTGGCGCCATCATGCACCGAGCCCCGCCGTGGTCATCGGCACCAGATGAGGGCGTGGCTCGTCCCCGGGAGAACCCCAGGAACGAGCCGACGTCAAACAAGCCCGGACCAGAAGCCCGGACCAGAAGCCCGGACCACAAGCCCGAACCACAAGCCCCGCCCCCACCCCCACCCTCAGTACAAACCCTGAGTCAGCGCCACCGAGTCCGGCACCGCCACCTCCTCCGGTGCCGCCAGCGGCATCACGCCCAGGATCTGCTGCATGACGTAGTGCGCCGACATCATGGCGCCCTCCTGCCAGCCGGGCAGCGGTGAGATCTGGTCGCCGGTGACGAAGAACGCGTCCCCGCCCTCCGGCTTGAGCAGCTGCTTGTAGGCCTTCTTGTGTTCCTCCTTGCCCGGATCCCAGGCCGCCCAGCCGCCCAGTTGGTACGGCACCTTGTGCCAGGCGATGGAGACGCCCTTGTCGTCGGGGACGAGTTCCTTGTCCGCGAATTCCGGGTGCAGCTCGATGGCGCCCTTGCGGGCCAGGTCGAGGCGCTTCTGGGGCGGGAGGCCGCCGAGGTGCTCGGCCGCCTTCTGGAAGTTGTAGGCGCCCGTCAGCGTCCCCTTGTCGGAGAAGTAGTCGTTGGACGGGTACCACAGCTGGGTGATGTTGTGGCCGGTCCAGCTGATGCCGCCGTAGATTCCGTCGTCGTCGCCACAGGGGCTGTCGACATCGCCTTCCCAGAAACGGCGGTTCGCCTGCCAGCCGACCTTGCAGGTCTCCTCGAACTCCACGTTGTCCAGCGCATCCTCGAACTCGTCCGAGAAGTTTTCCAGGGACAGATCGCGCAGCACGGGGAACGGGATGTTGCTGACGCAGTGGCGTGCGCGGGCGGAGAACTCTTCATCGTCCTTTCGATAGGTGACGGTGACAGTCGCATCGGCGGCGATGTCCGCGATCTCGACGGACCGCACCTCGGCGCCGAGCACGAAGCGCGCACCGGCCCGTTTGGCCTCGCGGGCCAGCGCCTTGACGATGTGGTCCATGCCGCCGACCGGCTGGAACATCGTGGCCTGCCACAGATAGTCGACCGGCTGGTAGAAACGTGCCTTCCAGAAATGCGAGTTCACCAGGTCCTCGAAGGACAGCGGCGGCGCCGGTACGGGCCACTCCTCGATCTCCGGCCGGTCCAGATAGCCGGAGCGGGTGGAGCCCTTGTACTTGCCGTTGGCGTCCAGTGCGCCGAACACCCGCAGCAGGTCGCGCACTTCACCGGTGAAGGCATCCAGGCCGACCAGCGTCTCGGCGAGCAGCGCGGCGAGGTGGCCGCGGGTGTCGTTCGCCACCCGCCGGTTGGGCCAGGCGACCTTCGCCTCCGGCGGCCGGACGCGGTTGGCCGTGGTCTCCATGACGTACGGCTCCAGCTCCACACCGAAGTCGCGGCAGTAGCGCAGCACCCGGCGGTGGTGGTACGGGATCCGGCCGGGCCCGAGGTTGAGATAGAGCCCGTCGTCGAAGGCGCAGGTGTGGGTGCGGGTGACGCCGCCCTTGCCGTCGAGTTCGTAGAGCTCGTCGCCGTTGCGTGCGGTGCGGTTGCGTCCGCCGACGCGGTTCTGCGCCTCCAGGACGGTGACCTGGTAGCCGCATCTGCTCAGCTCGTAGGCGGCCGTCAGCCCCGCGACGCCGGCGCCCAGGATCAGCACCTTCGCGCCCTTGGCCGGGGCCGCGCCGCCGTCGACGGTGCCGGTCCAGCCGGTGGCCTGCGGTCCGGACAGGCCGCTCATGGCTTGCCGGAGCACCTTCGCGGACTCGCCCACGGGGGCGGCCGGCGAGCCCGGTTGCGTGCCTTTCGGGGTCATCGTGTGGTCCCTTCCGCAGAGATGCCGGGGGCCGGCGGACAGTTTTCGTGGATCTTGTACTTGAGCGCCTCGGGGTAGTCCCGCCGGTCGAGCCGGACCCGTACGACGATGGGCCCCTGGTTGACCGGGTCCATGGGTTCGGCGATCTTCTTCAGCAGCGCTTCGAGGTCTTTGTGCTTGCGGACGGCGAAGCCGTGCATCGGGTGCTTGGCGGAGCCGAAGACGTCCGCGAGCTTCTCGTACTGCCAGGGGTGCAGTTCGTTGTAGAAGTCCCCGCCGTCGGAATCCGGTACGTCGTCCTTGTAGTAGCAGGGGTGCACCAGCATCTGCTCGATGCCGTAGAACCCCTCGTTGTCCAGCACGAACACCACCGGGCGCAGTCCGAGCCGGGTGTGCGTGGACAGCTCCTGGCAGGTCTCCTGGAACGAACCGTCGCCTACGAAGACCAGCGGGCGCTTCTCCGCGCGCTGCCGACCGAGCGCCACCCCGGTGGCCGCGCCGACCGAATAGCCGATGGACAGCCAGCTGTTCTGCGCCACATACGAAGCGCGCTCCGGCATCTGGAGATTCATCGAGCCGATCAGTGCGAACGCGGCATCGCTGACCACCGTGAACGGAGTGGTGCGCGCACCGGCGTCCTCGACGGTCTGCGACGCGAGGAAGGCGCTGATGTGCCGGAAGAAGCTGTCGTACGTCACCGACTCCGGGTACGGGCCGCCGCTCAGGGAATCCAGATAGGCCGCGGTACTGGCGGGGACGTCGAGACCGCTCTTGCGCGCCTCGGCGAAGTAGTCGGCCGTGAAGTGGCCGACGCCGAACTCCTCGACGAAGCGTTTCTCCAGCGCGGGGATGAACTGGGCGAGCTGCACGTCCGGGAAGTACGAGGCGCCGACATGCACCCCTTCATGGGCGGCGACCGCCCAGTCCTCGCCGATCGACCGCATGCCGCCGAGGTTCTTCGACGTCGCCCAGGAGCCCAGCCCGATGCGGCACCCGGCGCTGTGGAACATGTCGGCCACGGCCGGGCTGCTGGCCTTGCCGTTGTAGACGCCGGAGAAGCCCGGGGTGTCCTCGGAGATGACAGACTTGGCGCCGATGGTGGTGCAGTAGGGAATCCCGGTCCGCCGCACCAGCCGCTCGAACTCCGCGGCCAGGTTGAAGCGGTCGATCTCCTCGCCGGCCCACAGGATCGGGTTGCAGTCGTGGTCCTTCACCAGCTGCACACAGGCTTTGACGGCCGCGTCCAGCATCTGCTGGTTCTTCGCCGTCCGCGGCCGCTCCTGCCGGGTCAGCCGGCCGCGCGGCGCGGGGCAGCGGGCCCCCCAGAGGTCCTCCCGCACCTCCAGATAGACCGGCCGGCGGTGCGACAGGCAGGCGGTGAGCGCGCCGTCGATCTGACCGGGCGCCAGGCCCGGGTGGGAAAGAACCTGGGCGTCCACCGTCACCTGGCGGTAGACGTCCAGATTGCTCTCCGGGCGCTGCGACATATGCGAGGTCAGCAGGCCGATCGCCTGCTGGTTGAGCCACTGCTCGTAGGTCGGCGCCGCATTGATCGCGATCAGCGGCACATACTCGGTGTACGCGCCGCCGACGGCGTTGAGCAGGTTGAACGCGCCCACGCCGTAGGTGACCGCGGCCGCGCCGATGCCCTGCTCGCCGAGCGCGATCTCCGCGTCGGCGACCTTCACCCGGGCGTAGCCGTCGGCGGCCTGTCCGGCGCCGCCCTCGGTCGGGGTGCCCACCCAGCGCACCTTGGTCTTCTCGTGCAGCGTCGACAGGAACGGGCCGAGGTGGTCGCCCGGGACGCCGAACAGATGGGTGATACTGAGCTGCTCCAGCCGAATCGCCAGATACTCGGCCACGGTGCAGGTCTGTGCGGTGCTCATGAGGTCAGTACGTCCTCTCGCTGGGTGTCCGACGGTGCGGCGGCGGCCCGGCGCCCGCGGGGTGCCTCGGACGCCGCCGATGCGGTCTCGACCGCCGCGGGGGCCCCGTTGACGGCGATCGCGGCCCGTACGGCCGTCTCCACCGCACCCTCGATCCAGGCGTGTTTGAGCGAGACGTGCTCGCCGGCGAAGTGGACCGGTCCCTCGGCACGGACCGCGTCCAGGTGGAAACTGGTCATCTGGTGCGGGGTGTAGACCGCCGCCTCGCCCATGGCATACGGGTCGCGCAGCCAGCTCTGGGTCTGGCCCGCGCCGGTGTAGAAGACCTCGATCCGGCGGCCGTGCACCGACTGGAGGTTGCGCAGCGCATACCCGTACCGCTCGTGGTCCTCCATGGAGTCCCACCGCGCGGCGTCGTCCGACCAGGAGTAGCCGGCCAGCACGACGCCTCCGGAACTGCCCGGGACGGGGTGCGAGGGGTAGTACATGAAACGGTTGGGGTTGTCGGTGGTGGAGCCGCCGCCGTAGGCGTTGGTCGCCGGCCGTACGCCTCCGCCCGGCCAGGAGTTGCGGTAGTAGTCCACCTGCTTCTTGCTGATCCGCGCCTCGTCCACGCTCGGGTGCGCGCCGAGCAGCCCGGTGGGCAGATCCTGCGCGCCCTTCGGAACGGCCGCGGCCTCGGCCGGATCCTCGCCCGCCCGCTGGTAGTAGGCGTACAGGCCGGGCGCGATGGCCTCCAGCTCCCGCTTCCAGTCGTCCTCGGTGAACTCCCACCAGCGACGCGAGAACTCCAGCAGCACCTTGGTCGCCTGGTCGTAGTGGGTCTCGATGACCGCACGGCGCTTCTTGTACGAGAACGGCGGGGTGACGGCGGTGAACCGCAGACTGGAGAACGGGATGGTGACGATGGCCAGATCGGCGGTCCAGGTCTCCGGTTCGCCGTACGGGTCACCCTCGGGCACGGTCTGGATGGCGACGGCGGGACCGGCCGGTCCGGCGAGCGTGCCGTGCGAACCGTCGCGGCCCGGGTCGTAGTACTCCAGCCGGACCATCCGCTGGCCCATCACGAGTTGGTCGCCCAGATCCTTGGCGAGTGCCTCGGGCAGCTTGCGGCTGCCCCCCTCGATCTCCCAGTACGTGGCGGCCGGATCGATGTCGCTGCGGCCCAGGAAGCTGTGGAAGAACGCCAGATGCAGCCGCGAGGTCATGTTCTCGATCGTGCCGATCGCCTCGATGGCCTCATCGCTGAATCCGGCGTATTCGCGAAGGAAACGCCCCATCGAATAGCCGTCGAAGTCCCGGATGACCCCGGCCCAGCCGTCCAGCCATTCCTTGAAGGGCTTTTTGACCCGGGTCCCGTCGTCCTGGAGCACGGAGTAGTAGTCGCGCACCGGCTCCAGGGCCTGGTTGACCATCTCGGCGACGGTCATCCGGGATTCGCAACCGGTCAGATGGAAGCCCTCGTTGATGACGGAGGGGTCCTGCGCGTACTGGGCGCGCCGGGTCTGGTGGCGGTTGGTGCGGATCCAGGTGTGATGGCGTTTGGCCGGCTCCCGGAAATCGGGGCTGGGGTCACCGTTCGTCCAGATCTTGTCGTCCTTGAAGGACCGGTAGACAACCGGTGGAACGGGCGCGTTCTGATTTCCGGTCTTCGGATCGATGTCGACGTTGAAGAACAGCCGCCGCTTCAGCCCGAGTTTGTCGATCAGCGCCAGCGTCAGCGGATGGAAGCTCGGCAGCCGCATCGCCCCGGCTTCCGCGTACTGCGCGGGGTCGGTGAAGGGCGAGGGCTTGCCTTTTTTGGTGTGGAAGGTCTTGATGCGGCCGCCTACCCGGTTGGCATTGGCCTCCAGAATCGTCACATTGTGTCCGGCACGGGTGAGCAGCGAACCGGCGACCAGACCGGCGATGCCCGCGCCCACGATCAGAATGCTCTTGCGTGCGGCGGGCTTCTCCAGGCCCTTGTCGATGAGGACGTCGAGGTAGCGCAGCTTGAGGTCCTCGTTGGCTGGTTCGGGCCCGACCAGCAGCAATTCCCGGGCGAGTTGCTGATAGGCCCGCGCATTGGCGCGATCGACGCCATTGCCATTGCGGGGGGTGGTGTTCTCCACGCGCGTTCAGCCTTTCCCGTGCAGCGAGGCGTTCGCGGCCAGCCGCCGCAGAGTGGTGACGGAGGGAGTGAAGGCGTAGACGGCACCGGTGGTCTGGACGAACCGGTTCATCGACACGGTGCCTTTCTCACCACTGGCCAGCTCGATGCGCGCGTCCGGATTTCCCGTCTTGGTCAGCCCGGTCAGCTTGTCGATGCCGTTGGGGGCGTCCGCCGCACCGGGCACGAAGTTCGGGTTGTTCGACCAGGCCCGCTGCACGAACTCGAACTGCCGCTCCAGCGAGGTGCCGTAGCACACGAACATCAGACCGCGGTCGGTGTCCGACGTCTGCTCCGTGAACGCGGGCCCGTACGGAATGCCGCGCCGCATGATGCGGTGCTGCTGGGTCTTCTCGAAAAAACGCGGATGCGTCCGGCGGATATGCGCGGCGCACGGGGTGTGCCCGCCCTTCGGGTCGTTCTTGTAGGTGAAGTCGTTGGCACTGGAGCCGACGCCCGTCAGCGGGTTGTCGCCCGGGTCGAGGGGCCTACCGGGCTTCGTACGCCCGACCAGACAGGCACCCAGCAGAGCCGCATCGATACCGTCGCCGTTCCCCTTGAACTTCTTCGCCTCGCGAATCACCGCGTCATTCCAGCCCTTGACGTCCTGCTGCAGTCGGCGCACGACCTGGAGCGAACCGTTGCGGAGCCATTCCGGCTTGGCGATCTTCTTGCCGCTCTCGTCCGGATAGCCGAAGACGAACTCGCCGGCCTCGACCAGCCGGGCCCCTGGCCGGTTCTCCCGAAATTCCGGATGGTCGCGGTCCGGGCGGTGGAAATCCTTCACCCCCGGCTGGGAAATACCGTCCTTGTAGCCGAAGTGCTCATGCCCGCGCAGCTCTCCGGTCAGGGTGCGGCCGTCGTCCTGGTGGACGAGCGTGACCCCGTGCGCCGCATCCGCCGCCTCGATATTGGCGAGCTTCTCGTTGAGCGCGGTTTCGGTGTCTGAGGCGACGATGAGGATCGCGTGTACGGTCTTGTCGCCGGCGCCGAATTTCCAGTGCGCGGGGGCACTCTCGTCGACGTCTCCGAGTTCCGGCGCCCGTGCGGCCGCGCCCTCCACGAATTCAGGGGACTGCTGCTTCAGGTCATCGGTGATTTTCTGGGGCTCGCGGGCGACCTGGAGGAGGCCGTCATAGGTGAGGGAGACCCCCACCCAGGTGGCGGTGAGGGCGGGATCCTGGCCATAGGCCCGGCGGGAGAGCGAAAACTCTTCGTTGAAGTCCTCGACCGTCGCGGTCACCGAGATGGTGTTGAGCATGACGGACAGCCAGCCACGACCGCCGACACCCTTGTCGTCGGGAAAGCGCACATAACGAAAGGCCATGTAGTCCTTGTTGAACGCGGCCAGGACGTTGCCCTGGATTTCCCTGGACCGGCGCAACGGGGGAACGGGCATCTGCTCGAGGTCCGGTACAGCTGTGGGACGCGCGGAGATGGTGGTCACAGATCTTTTCTCCTTGTCGGGAAGCAGTGCGCGCGCAGGCGAATTCCGCTCGGGCGCAGGGGGACTGAGGGGGTGTGGGCTGAGGCGGGAGTGACTGGTGGGGACGGGCGTGGGGGGGGGGAAGTGGGCGTGGGTGATGGACGCGCGGGGACGGGTGGAGGAGGGGCGTGGGGGAGTGGCTTGCGAGCGTGGGCGTTCCGGCCTGGCTCGCGGGGGGCGTGGGCTTTCGGGGGAAGCGCGCAGCGGCAACACCGACGGCACACCAAGGGCCGCCGGTGTACGGCTTGCGGTGTCAGCCCAGCACTGTCCTTGGCCGCCCGCATATGCAACGACGCCAACCGGAGCACCGGGGCTACTCAAACCGGTGAGCCTGGCCTGGTCGGGGTTAGGGCCTGTCCGATGGGTCAGGGTCGGACAGGCCCTAAGAGCCGAAGCGCGTCTGGCCGGTGTCCGCAGGGCCAGAGTCCCTATCGCCACCTACGAGCGCAACTCCATCGCCCGACTGCGCCATACGCCCGCCGAGCACCGCGACGCGCAGCGGCGAGGAAGGCCCGGCCCCAGGACCTCCGGCAGGCCGTTCTCGTCGAGCGCATACCCCGCTCATGGCCCACGAAGAAGCGGTCCGGGAACTCACCCGAGCCACTCCCTGGCGGCGTACTCCGGCCCTACTCGCCCCCGGCCGAGCCCCTCCCTCCCCTCCGGACTCTCCCTCCCCGCCCCGTCCGGCTGCTGTGCCACACGGCCGCGACCACCAGCACACAACCGCCCGCCTGGAGCGGCGTCGGGCGCTCGCCGATGGCGACGCCGAGGGCGAACGCCATCACCGGCTGAAGCAACAACAGCGCCGCGCCCACATTCGGCGCCAGCCTCGGCAGCGCGCCGGTAATCAGCAACCAGGCCAGCACCTGCCCCACAAGGGCGAGCGCGATCAGCCAGCCCCAGGCGGGCCAGCCCGGCCCGAGGTCGACGCCGGTCCACAGCCCGCCCATCACCGCGGCCGCGCCCGCCGCTGCCGCGGTCGACACGCACACCGGAGTCACGGTGTGCCCCAGCCCGCCGCCGAGCCGCATCAGGAACAGATAGCCCGCATACGCCACGCCCGCCGCCGTTCCGAACGTCACCCCGGCCACCGGATGGCTGCCCGGCTCCGGCCGCCCGATCGCCCCGCTCGCCAACGCGACACCGGCCAGCATCAGGGGGGCCATGAACACAAACCGTCGGGACGGCCTCGTCCCCGATACCAGCCATGCCAGCAACGGGAAGACCACCACCTGCACATTCAGCAGAACCGTCGCGACCGAGGCGCCCACATCGAGGACGGCGGCCGCCCAGAACACCATGTCCACGCCCAACAGCACCCCGGCGCAGCCATCCATCAGCAGACGGCGCGCCGGCCGCGCGCCGGCCCGACGCACCTCCCGCCAGGCGAGCGGCACGAGCACGAACAAGGCGAGCGCACACCGCAGAAACGCGGCCGTCCCCGCGTTCGTGCCGGACAGTTTCATGAACACGGCCGACGCCGAGATACAGGCGGATCCCGCGAGGGCCGAAGCCACCGGATTCCCACGCCGGCCGTCCCGTTGCCCACCGTCCTGCGGTCCGCCGCCCGCTGCGCGGGTGCTCCCGCCCTCCCGCGGCCCCCGTACGGACGCCATCTCCCCGGCCGACAACGTCCCCTCCGGCTTCCTTTCCCACGCCATGTCCCCACTGTGCCGCCCCCAACCCAGAACAAAAAGCGACGATTTATCTTCAGTACTCGGTAGCATTTCTCATGTGTTCACTCTCGACCGGCTCCGCGCCCTCGCGGCCGTAGCCGCCCACGGCTCCATCGCACAGGCCGCCCGGAGCATGCATATGACGCCGTCCGGCGTCTCACAGCAACTGGCCAAACTGGAGCGCGAGGCCGGCCACCCGCTCCTGGAGCCGCACGGCCGCAGCGTCCGACTCACCCACGCCGGCCGCATCCTGGCCGACCACGCCGACCGCCTCCTCGCACAACTCGCCGCGGCCCAGGCAGATCTGGCCGACCTCGGCGACGAGGTGCTCGGCCCGCTCCGCATCGGCGGCGTGGGCAGCGCCGTACGCACCCTGCTGCCCGAGGCGCTGGCCGCCCTCGTTGCCGCACATCCCCGGCTCGCCCCCACCGTCGTCGACGGCGAGGCCATCGACCTGCTGCCCCTGCTGCTGAACGGCGAACTCGACCTCCTGCTCATCGAGAGCTGGGCCAACCGCCCGCTGCCCGTCCCCGAGGGCGTCACGCAGCGTCAACTGGTGAGCGAGGCGGTCTACGTCGCCCTGTCCGAACGCCATCCCCTCGCCGACCGCGACACCGTCGACCTCGCCGAGCTCGCGGACACGGTCTGGGCCTGCTGCCCGCCAGGCACCGAGCCCTACGAAGCCCTGGTCCAGTCCCTGCGCGCCCGCGGCGTCGAACCCGACATCCGCTACGCCGTGGCCGAACACCCCACCCAGCTCGCCCTGGTGGCCCGCGGTCTGGCCACCTCCCTCATCCCCGCCATGTCCCGCTACCCCGCTCCGCCCGCCGTACGGTTCCTCCTCACCCATCCACCGCTACGCCGCGACATCCGTGCCGCCTGGCTCACCCGCAGCGAGAGCCCACCCGTGCGGGCCTGCGTCGCAGTGCTCACAGTGTGAGCAAGCCCAACAGGGCCTGAAAGGCCACGACTTGACCAGCCGACTGAAGCCCCCTCACCAGCCCGCCTCGCGGTGCCCCCACTGCGTATCGCCGGCCGCCCATTCCCGTTCCCACAGCGCATAGCGGCGGCGGTCTATCAGCGCCCTGCCGGCCCGTTCCGTGGCGAGCAGCAGCAGGCAGGTGCCGCCCGCCGCGACGGTGCCGACGGCGATGCTCTGGATGCGGGCCTCGCCGTCGGTGACCGGGTTCCGCACCAACACACCGCGCCCGTCGAGCCAGGCCGTGGTCCGGTCGCCGGCCCGCAGATCCGCGGGCACTGTGGTCACTCCCGTACGGGCCGTGCCATCGGCGGCGGTCCAGCGCACCGTGGCATGCACCCGGCCGCCGACGCCGCCCGTGGGATCCGCCCCGATGCGGACCGGGGGATCCTCGGTCACCACGGCCGCGACTCCGTGGCGGGCATGACTCTGCCGGGCGGCGGCGTCGGCCACCGCCTGCCCCGCGGTCACCCCGGCGGCCGGTGCCGCGACCGCTATCAGCAGCGCCGTGACCAGTACCAACCACGCCTGTGCCACATCACAGCCGCGCCACAGCGGGCCGCGCCGGAACCGCGCCAGGAACCTCCCGAGCGGCATCACACACCACCGCCTTCCGCCCGTGTACCGACCGTCGCATGTCAGGGAGGCCGGGCGGAGGGGCCGAACGGCCCTACGGGGGTGGCGACGGGCACCGCCCGTGCGGGGCTGCCAGGCTCGTTCGGCACCGATCCGGCTGTCGGGCGCGGAGGCGAGGCACGCGCATCCATTACGCCATCTCGTTCATCCAGCCGTAGACCTGCCGCGGTCCCGGCTCCGGCGGCGCTGCGCCCGCGTCCGCCATGTCGTTGTCGGCCACGCGTATCAGCTTCGATCCCAGGTCGTGCATCGCGCGCCCGGCCGCCAGCTCGTCCCCGATGGCCGGTACGTCGACGTCCTGGGGATTGCAGCGGGCGACGCCGTGTCCGGTGAGTGCGATGGTGCCGGTGTCCAGCTCCACCCGTGCCTTGGTCGTCCCGTCCTCCTCGGAGAGGTACAGATGAATGTCCCACTCCGCTGTCGTCGCCATGATCTGCCTCCGCTTCCTCCTGCCGCCCGCTCGACAAGACGCCCCCGTGACCCCCTCACTCGTGCGGCACCACCGCCACCGGACAGGGCGCGTGATGCACGGCCGCCTGCACCACATGTCCGATCCGCGCCGCCAGCATCCGGCGCTTGTGCCGCCGTCCGACGATCAGCAGCCCCGCCTCAACGGCATCGCGCAGCAGTGCCGGCGCCGGACTCTCCAGCTCCACCCGCTCCGCCACCCGCACCTCGGGGAACCTCTCCCGCCAGGGCCGCAGTGCCTCGGCCAGCTCCCGCTGCGCGTCCTTGGCCGTCATCTCCGCGACGTACGGCTCCACCCCGCCACCGCGGTTGTACGCATGCGCCGGCAGATGCCGGCCGTGTACGACACGCAGCGTGACACGGCGGCGCGCAGCGCTGTGGAAAGCGAAGTCGAGCAGCGCCTCACAGGGCTCGTGCAGGCTCAGCCCGACCACCACATCGCGGTCGCTCTCGGTTGCCGACGGCTCCTGCCGGTTCCGTACCAGCACGACCGGAGTCTCGGTGTGCGCGACTATCTGCAGCCCGATCTCGCCCAGCACATAGCGCGATACGGCACCAAGATCCCGCGACCCCAGGACCATCAGATCCGACTCCCCGGCGGCCTCCTCCAAAGCCTCCAAGGGGTCCTTGGTCGCCAGGGACTCCTCCAGCGGCAGGTCCGGTTCCTGCGCCCGTACGGCCTCCCGCGCCTCGTTCATGATCCGGTGCGGCCAGTAGTTCTGGTCCCGTTCATCGACGGGGTGCGCTGACGACTCCGGCGCCAGCATCACCCAGGAGTGCAGCAGCCGCAGCCGGGCATTGCGCAGCCGCGCCTCGTGCGCCGCCCACCGCGCCGCGGACAACGACTCGGGCGTACCGTCCAGGCCGACAGTGATGACGTCCTTCATGGATTCGCTCCGTTCCACACCCTCTACCTTGCTCCGCCCCTGCGGGCCGGGCCACTGCGCCCTGCTGTGCCGCCTCGCGGCCGTGAGTGCCGTCGGCTGCGTCGGTTGCGTCTGCTGCGGGTTTCCCGCGTCCTTGTTCATGGGTTCGACGGTAGGTCACCCAGCGATCACGGAGAGATGCAGAAAGTCATCGATCCGCACCCACATATGGAAAGGGAAAAGCCCCTACAAATGTCACCGCGAGCCAATGACGCGATCACGTTTGTAGGGGCACGGCACGACAGCCTGCGCAGGGATCAGTCGCGCTGCGGCACCCGAGCGGGGCGGCCCGAGCCACGGGTCAGGGAGTAGCCGCCGATCCCGGCCAGGGCCGCCAGCAGTCCGCCGACCGCGGTCCAGATCCAGCGGTCCGACCACCAGCCGGAGGACCAACCGCCGTCCGGCGCGGCCGCCGTCACCCGGTCCGGCGATGCGCTCGCCCCGTCCTGCGGCGTCGCCCCGTCGGTGGGTGTCGCCCCTTCCGTGGGCGTCGCGTCGCCCTGCGGCGTCGTGACGCCCGCACCGGGCACGAGGGGTGCGGCGAGCGAACCGTCAACGGCCTGCGCACCGCCTGCGTCGGCGGTATCGGTTCGGACCTCGGCATGCACCGGCAGACCGAGATCCTCTTGCGGAAGATCGACCACCGTCAGGCGCACGTAGTAGCTGCCCGGCAGCGGATCGTTCGCCCACGGCTCCGCCCAGCCGCGGACCGTGCGCAGCGTGCAGGACAGCTCGACGGAGTCCGCGTCCCGCGCCGCCGTCCTGGTCTGCGCCCCGTATTGGCACGCCTGCCGGCGCCGCAGCCCGTCGTAGACATCGAGCTGCCAGGTGGCGGCCCCGTGCCGGGCGGCCTTGGGCAGCGACACCTTGGCCTTCACGGTGGCCCGCTGCCCCTGGTCGAGCGGCACCACCCAGTAGAGGTAGTCACCGGTCGACGCGCTGGCCGTCGCCCGCTGCCCCGGTTTGACGGCGGTCGCCGTACGGAACGACGTCCCGGCTTCGGTGGGCCCGTCGGTACCCGGACTCGCGCTGGAATCCGCGTTCGGGTCCGTGCCGGAATCCGTCGAGGCACTGGGTGAGGGGCTGTCGGCGGCGGACACACCCGCCGCTCCGAACAGCGCGGTGCCCGCCACCAGACAGGACGTCACGGCACGCAGTGCCGGTCCACGCCCCCCACGTGCGGTCCGGCCCGCTGCACGCCGCACCGGTCCACGTCCCGTCAGCACACGCACGATACGCATCAGTTGGTCCTCCAGACGGAAATGCGCCAGCGCGAGATCCAGCCCCACAGCAGCCCGGCGACCAGGCCGGTCAGCACCAGTGCGCCCAGCAGCCACCAGCCGCGTCCCAGGCCGAAGGAGGCCGCGTCGGCGGCGTCGTGCGGCGCGTCCACCAGGTCGACGGCCAGCTCGACGGGCAGACCCGGCTCGGTCTTGACCGAGGCGGGTGCCGAGAAGGAGTTGCTGACCTGCAGGCACACCGTCTCCGCCGCGGGCTCGTCGGCCCCGTCGGGGGCGTCGGCCGGCGGCTTGGGGTAGCGCAGCCCGGAGGAGATCACATCGGTCCGTCCGCTGCCGGCCTCCGACCCCCGCACGATTTCCCGGCCGTGGACCGTCGCGGCCTGCAACAGCACCCCGTAGTCGTTGTTGACCGCACGGTCCGCGGCCACGCTCACCGACGCCCGCAGTTCCTGTCCGGGCCGGACATCCACCCGGTACCAGCGGTGCTCGGCGAACTTCTCCCGGTCGCTGTAGAGACCGGGCGTGAGCTTGGGCGCACCGTCACACTGCTGTGCTCCCTTGGTCGCCACCGGGGTGACGACCGGATGGGCGGCTCTGTCCACCAACTGATGGACGCGGTCGCGCAGTTCACCGGTGTGCTTCACCGAGGTGTACGTGCCGCCGGTGGCTTCCGCGATGCAGCTGAGCTGGTTACGCGTTTTGGCGTCCGGCAGCAGGCCGAGTGTGTCGACGGTGAGATGGATGCCCCGCGCCGCGATATCGCGCGCCACCACGCAGGGGTCGAGCGGGGCGCAGGTGTCCTCGCCGTCCGTGATCAGCACGATCCGGCGGGCCTGGTTGCCGCCCTTGAGGTCATCGGCGGCACCCAGCAGGGCCGGGCCGATCGGCGTCCAGCCGGTCGGGGCGAGCGTCGCCACCGCCGTCTTGGCGTCGGTCCGGTCGAGCGGGCCGACCGGGTAGAGCAGCTTGGTGTCCTTGCAGCCGAGCTTGCGGTCGTCACCGCGGTAGTTGGCGCCGAGCGTACGGATGCCGAGCTGTACGTCGTGTGGTACGGCATCCAGCACCTCGTTGAACGCCTGCTTCGCCGCGGACATCCGCGACTGTCCGTCGATGTCGCGGGCTCGCATCGAGCCGCTGACGTCGAGCACCAACTCGACCTTGGGGGTGGGCTTTGCGTCGGGTTCGTCCGCGACGGCTTGTGCCGGCAGGAGCCCGACGGCCAGGGCGGCGAGCAGCCCGCACACCCCGGCCGCCAGCCGTTTTCTTATGATCATCGCCGGATCGTAGTGAGGATTCGCCCGGACACCAAAACTGCCTGTTTGTGAAAGTTTTTGCGGCCGCGGTGGCGCGATGGGACCACCCCGAGGGGCGGCGCTCACTCCAGCTGATGGGCGGCTCGGGCCGCGTCCACAAAGTCTTCCAGCGCTTTCCAGAAAGGGCTGAAAGCGTCATCGAACGCAACAGGGCTGTCGCGATCACCGTCGAGAGCGGCCTTGAGGGCTGCGTGGAAAGGCCCGGTCGCCTTTTGCACGGCCAGCGCCGCGGCGGCCGCCCCGGGTGGGCCCTCCAGCTCGACCACGCGGGCGCAGCGGCGGATCTTCGCGTACTCGGAGATCTGGCGGTCGTACAGCACGCCGAGGGCGGCGGTGCGTTCCTCGGAGTGGGGGAGGCGGAGCGTGGTCGATATCTCCCAGAACAACTCGCCCATGAGGTGGGTGCGTTCGATCAGATCCAGATAGGCCGCACGCCGGCTCTCCCGCAGCCGCTCGGCACGCTGTGAACGTGCGGCGGTCTCCGCCTGGATCCGGGCAGCCTGGGTACTGCCACGGCTGGTGACCCAACTGGCGAGTACCGCGGTACCCCCGGTCAGCGCCGCGATCGCCACCGTCCATATCGTGCTGTCCCCCACACGGCGTCACAATACCCAGGCTCCCCGGAAGAGGGACCGTCAGGGCGCCCGCCCGCCGCCCCTGCTCATGGCGGCCCACAGCCCGCGTCACATCACGTCGGCAAGATCTTGCTGCAATCGCCGCTTCGGGCGCGCACCCACCAGCGACTTCACCGGCTCGCCCTTGCGAAAGACCATCAGCGTCGGCATCGACAGCACGCCGTAGGCACGCTGGGTCAGAGGATTGCTGTCCACGTCAATCTGAACGATCTTGAGTCGACCCGCCTCCTCCCTGGCCATCTCCGCCAGCACCGGCTTGATCATCCGGCACGGCGGGCACCAGCCGGCGGTGAAGTCGACCAGCACGGGCAGTTCGGACCGCAGGACCTCCTCGTCGAATGTCGCGTCCGTAACGATCGGCACATCGGTGCTGTATGTCTGCGGCATCAGCTCTCCTGCTGGGTGGGTACGGACGCGGCCGGTCCGCCGAGGGAGGACAGCTCGCAGAGCGGCGCCGGTATCGCAGTGGTTCCTGACTCCGCCTCCGCCCGCCCCAACTGCCGCTGCAGCGAATCCCGTACGTGCTGAAGGTCTGCGATGCAGCGGTCCAGCTCCGCGAGCTTCCTGCGATACGCATCGAGGGATGCGGGGCAGGCGTCTCCCGTCGGATGTCCCGCCTGGAGACACTCCACGAACGGCCGGGTGTCCTCCAGCTCGAACCCCAGGCCCTGCAGCACCTGGATCTGCCGCAGCACCCGCAGATCGTCCTCGCCGTAGTCGCGATAGCCGTTGCCGTCACGCCCAGCGGTGAGCAGTCCCCGCGACTCGTAATAGCGCAAGGCGCGTGTCGTGGTCCCCGTCCGCTGCGCCAGATCGCCGATCCGCATCTACGAGCCTCCCCGCGTCGGTCCATGGCCGGTCCTGATGGACAAGTTGCCATGGACGGTAGACCTTGACGCCGACGTCAAGGCCAGGCAGCGACGCAGGTCGGAGTGGTGATGCCGCAAGGCTCCACGTTGACAGACGGCGTGCCGGTGACTGTAATGAGCCGCGTGGCGCGTGACGCCGACCAAAGAGAAGTGGGCCGGTCGGTGATTGGGCGACCACCGTATTTCGAGGGACACGCCATGAGTTCATACTCCGCATCCCGCCTTTGAGGAATCAGCGCTCTGCACTCAGTGCTCAGCACTCAACAACTACGTCTGGGCACGCCGCATCTGAGCGAGCTGCCGTCACCGCGTAGATGCACCTGAGTAGCTGCATATGACGCGAGTGCGTCCGCGCGTCGTCCCTTTGATCCTTGGTGTCCGACATCACCGGTGCCCGACGGCACGGGTGGAGCCACTGCCATGGGTGCATGCCATCACCGCACACCTGGCCGCGCCCTCAACGCGCGATGGTTCACCCTGCCGCTGACCGGCGCTCGACCACCCGCTTCCGGACGAAGGGCCCCGCGGCCACCGCACGCTGCGCACCGCCTCTCTCACCACGAGCGCGCCGCGCACCACGCCGTAATCAACCTGTCCGGAGAGAACCGCCACCGCATGACGAACGCACCGAACACGCCCACCACACCCACCAAGCCCACCACACCCAAAACAGCCAACACACCCGACAAGTCAAACCCCTCAACCCCCACCCCCCTCGACTTCAACCAGTGGGTCATCGAGCAGTTCCGCGCCAACGAGGGAAGGGTCGGCGGCCCCTTCGAGGGCGGTGATCTGCTCCTGCTCACCACCACCGGTGCGAAATCGGGGGAGGAACACACCACGCCCCTGGCCTACTTCCGCGAGGGCGATCTGCTGCTGATCGTCGGATCCGCCGGTGGCGCACCCCAGCACCCCGCGTGGTACCACAACCTGCTTGCCCACCCGATGGTCCGGGTGGAGGTCGGCACCGAAGTGTTTGCGGCCATTGCGGTGCCTGCCGAGGGCGACCGGCGGGACCGGCTGTTCGAGCAGGTGGTGCGGGCAGCACCCGGATACGCGGACTACCAGCGCCGTACGACCCGCAGCCTGCCGGTCGTGACCCTGCGACGCTCGGAGCCGGAGGAGGGCGAGGGGCCGCGCGAGGTCACCAACCTCGCGGAGAAGCTCCTCGAGGTCCATTCCTGGCTGCGTGTGCAACTGCACCAGGTACGGGAGGAAGCCGACGCCCACTTCGCCGCACGGGCCGCCCACCAGGGACCCGGCGCCCCGCCGGCACCGGGGCTGAGCATGCAACTGCGGCAGCACTGCCTGGCGTTCTGCGAGTCCCTGGAGTTCCATCACACCGGCGAGGACGCGCACATCTTCCCCGCCCTCGAGCGCCGTCACCCCCACCTCCGCGACGCGCTCCGCCGCCTCCGCGCCGAACACCGCACCGTCGCACGTATCAAGGGCGAACTCCACGCCCTGCTCTCCGACATCGCCACCGCCGACCCCGCCCGTTTCCGCGCCGAACTGGACCGGATGACCGAGGAACTGCGGGCCCACCTCGACTTTGAGGAGGAGGCGCTCATCCCCGTACTGGCCGACATCCCCTTCCCGCCGACGGCGCCCGTACGGGAAGCGGCCGACGGCGCCACCGCCTGACAGGCCCGCTTACCAGGAGGCGGCACCGGTCACGCCCGCCCGGTGCCGCCTCCCCGCCCCCAGGGGCCGATTCCCAGCGGACCGGCCGGACCGGCGAGGATGGACACGGCAGCCGCCACCCGAGTGGCCGCAAACGGGCAAGCACCCCCACGCCTCCAAGAAAGGACCACCCTCACATGCGAGTCAAGGACTTCGATCACCTCGTCCTCAACGTTCAGGACCTGGAGCGCTCACTGGACTTCTACTGCGGCCCGCTCGGTCTGGAGCCGGTACGAGTGGCGGAGTGGCGGGCCGGCAAAGCCCCGTTCCCGTCGGTTCGGGTGAGCCCGACGACCATCATCGACCTGGTCGACCGACCCCGCGGCGAGTCCAATGTGGACCACATCTGCCTGGTCGTGGATCCGCTGGACTGGCAGGAGGTCATCGACTCGGGCACGTTCACGGTGCTGGAGGGGCCGGTCACCCGGTACGGCGCCCGGGGTGACGCACAGTCGGTCTACGTCGCCGACCCCGATGGCAACACCGTGGAGCTGCGCTGGTACCCGCAGGACGCCGCGCAGTAGGACCGCCGATGGCGCCCGGCGGCCTGGTGGGGGGTGCGGCCCGGAGAATGCCCGCACCCTTCGCAACGGCCGCCACAGGGGTGGACCGTAACGGTGAACGACCCGCCCCGCAGAAACGCGACGCCCGATCTGCCAAGGGTGTCCGCACAGGTCAGGGCCATGGTGCAGGATGGGACAGGGAGGTGACGCCACGTGTGTCGCATCCGCCGAGGTTTATATGTTTATCGGTAGGATTCGCGCGGTGCAGACACCGCAGAAATCGCAGACACGGCAGAAATCGCAGATGCCGCAGGAACCGCAGAAAGCCAGTGCCCCTCTGAGTGAGGTGATTCGGTGAACGGCCCCGATGCCACCGACGAGCAGTGGGAAGGGCTCGCCGAGGTCGTCCCGCTCCGCAGCAGCAGCGAGTGGCCGTCCTGGCCCGACCACCGCGCGCTCCCGGACGACGAACCGGCCGAGGAGAAGCGGCGTTTCATGGTGATCCGCGTGCAGACCTTCGCGGACGCGCGCGAGGTCGCCGAGTACCTCATGGCGCAGATTCCGGTCCTGCTGGACCTCAGCAGCGCCGACACCGACGTCGCCAAGCGCATTCTCGACTTTTCCAGCGGCGTCGTCTTCGGGCTCGGCAGCGGCATGCACCGCGTCGACACCAATGTCTTCTTGCTTGCGCCCCTCGGTACGGAGGTTGCCGAACCGGTCACCGGGGCCGTCCCTCATTCGTAGGAAGAGCTGTTGGGCGTAACGGTTCTCCGTACCGGTCGCTGCATAGCGTCCCCGTGTGAATACATACAGTGTGCGTCCGGCGGTCACCGAATTACGGCTCTCCGCTTTCAAGATCCATCGTGGTGTCACCCTGCCGATCGGCCCGCTGACCCTGCTGGCCGGTGAGAGCGGCAGCGGCAAGTCCAGCGCGTTGCAGGCGTACGAGATCCTCTCCCGGCTCGGCAGTGGGGAGCCGTTGGCGCACGCTGTCGGGAAGGTGGCGGGCGGCCCGGAGGCATGCATTCCGGCGGGCGCGCGAGCCGACGAACAGGGTCGACGCGGCTTCCGTATCGGCTGCACGGTCGACGGTCCGGTCGGCCTCGTCCACCTGGATCTCGCCGTACAGGCCGAACCCGAACTCCGCATCGTCGGCGAGCGGTTGACCGGCGGCGGCGAGACGCTGCTCACCACGGCGCTCACCGATCCCGCCCGCCGCGCCGTACAGGCGGCCTGGCATACGGCCGGCGCGACACCGGTGACCCGCGCACCGCTGCCCGACGACCGGTTGGCCACCTCGCTGCTGCCGCTGCGCGTCGCGGGCAAGACTGCCGGGCAGCGGCTGGTCCTGGCCGCTGCGGAGCAGGTCGTGGTCGCGCTGCGGTCGGTCTTCGCCTGCGATCCCCGGCCCGAGGTCATGCGGGCGGCGGGGCGGGGAGGCGCTCCGGGGTCCGAGGCGACCGAGACGGTGAAGGTGTCCAAGGCGGCCAGGACCGCGAAGGCGGCGGGCGCGGCTACTCGGGGGCGGTCGGCCGTCCGGCCCGGTGCGGCCGGTGGCTGGGGGCGGGACGAGGAGGCCGACGAAGGCAGACTGCGGTCGTCGTGCGAGAACCTCCCTGCGGTGCTGGAGCGTACGAGCCGCGAGTGCACCCGGCGGCATGCGCTCCTGGTGGCGGTGGTACGGGATGCGTGTGCGGGGCCGGTTGACGGGCTGCATGCGGTGCCCCGGGAGGTGAAGCCCGCCGCAGGAGCGGCCGCCACCGGGGTCGTGCCCGGGGACGGCGCGGAGCGGACCGAACCGGGGGCGTCGGCTGCGGCGTGGGGTGACGGTGGCACGGGCCAGTGCGGCGTGGCGACGCGTACGGTCCGTGGCGCGGTCAGAGCGTCGCCTGCCACGGACGGGATGCGGGCCGTGGTCGACCGGGGTGCCCTGGGCATGATGCCCGTCGAGCAGCTCGGCGACGGTGAACTGCGGTTTCTCGCGCTGGCGCTGGTGCTGTTGACGGGGCCCGGAGTGCTGGAGATGGACCCGGCGGGGGAGATTCCGTCGGCCTGCCAGCAGCTGACGGTCATGGCGGACGGTCTCGACCGCTGCCTGGACCGCCGACAGGCGCGCGAACTGCTGTCGCTGGCGGTACGGATGACCGAACGCGGTCATGTCCGGCTGCTGGGGGCGGTACGGGATCCGTCGGTCGCCGAGGGGCTGCCCGGTGTGCAGGTGCTACATCTAGGGGTATGAGTGACGATCTTCATGCCCTCCAGCGGCGGCTGGCCGAGTTCGCGGCCGCCCGCGACTGGCAGCAGTACCACACCCCCAAGAACCTCGCCGCGGCGCTGAGCGTCGAGGCCGCCGAACTCGTCGAGATCTTCCAGTGGTTGACCCCGGAGGAATCGTCGACGGTGATGTCCGATCCGGAGGCGGCCGGCCGGGTCGAGGACGAGGTCGCGGATGTGCTGGCGTATCTGCTGCAGTTCTGTGAGGCGCTGGGGATCGATGCGCTGACCGCGCTCGCCGCAAAGATCGAGCGCAATGAGGCGCGCTTCCCGCCGGCCCGCCGGGCCCGGCCGGACCGGCCGCGGGGGAGCGAGGGGCGGGGAGGAGGGGAATAGGGGCCGGCGCGGCCGACTCCCTCTTCCCCTCCCTTCGCCCTTCCCTCCCTCGTCGTCTTCGCTCCCTCCCCTTTCGCCTTTCCCTCCCGTCCCTCTCTCACCATCGCGTGCTGGAACGCGAGCAACGAGTTTGACGTTGTCCAGGGAGGCAGGAGTGTCGTCGAAGTTTCAAGTGCCCCGTGGTGGCAGTGTTGTTGGCGGTAGCAGGGTGACACCCGTGGGGGACGAACGGGGATCGGCGTACCGTTCATCACTCTATGGAGTCATGGATCTTTCCACAGCGCCTTGCTTGTCCACAGATTTGCGAAATCCTCTGGCGTTTTTGGGTGTTCACCCTCACTCTGGGTAGTGGAAAGAGTGCAGGGCGAAGGCGAGGGATGAGGAAGGGAGGGGGCGCGGATGGATGCGGTGCGGATCATCGCGGCCAGCCGGCGCGGTCTGGCGCAGGCGAGCACGGTTCAGGACGTGGTGGTCGAGGCATGGCAGGCGCAAGCCTTGGCGGAAGCCATAGGCAGCCATCTCGCGATAGTGGGGCCGTACGAGCTGCGCTCCAGGGCCCGGGGGCTGGGCGACGCGGGCGGGCGGTTCAGCGGGGGACTGCTCTTCCAGGCGCCGGCCGTCGGCGGGCTGCGCGCGGCGCAGCTGACCGAAGTACGCGATGTCAAAATCGCATTGACCGGCCTGGCCCGGCTACTGCAGGAGGTCTGCGAGGCATTGGTGGGTGTGGTGTGTTCGGCCGATGAGGAGGGGATGTACTGGACTTGCGTCGAGGCCATGGACACGGCCGATGAGTCGCGGGATCACGTGTCCGGGATATTGGAGAAGCTGGAGGCGCGTGAACGGAATCTCGCCTGACGTGGGACGGGAGTGCCCGGATCCCGTGGATCACTTCGACAGGGGACGCTCTGCCTGACGCCTGCCACCACGCCTGAGGCGGCCCCGCCCGCTTCCCCGCCACCGCAGCCGCCACGACCGCCACCCAGCCATTGCGCCCGCCCCGAGCACCGGCATCACCGCAGCCCGCAGCCCATGGCGGCCGCAGATGACCCGACCTGGTGCATCGAACCGCCCAGACGGTTGGTCCGCCGTCGAGTGTGCAGGATGGAGGTATGGACCTACGAATCTTCACAGAGCCCCAGCAGGGGGCTTCGTACGGCACCCTTCTTACCGTCGCCAAAGCCACCGAAGACCTCGGATTCGACGCGTTCTTCCGGTCGGATCACTACCTGCGGATGGGCAGCACCGACGGGCTGCCCGGCCCGACGGACGCCTGGATCACCCTGGCCGGCCTGGCCCGTGAGACCCGGCGCATCCGCCTCGGCACACTGATGACGGCGGGCACCTTCCGCTTCCCGGGGGTGCTGGCCATCCAGGTGGCGCAGGTCGACCAGATGTCCGGTGGCCGGGTCGAGCTCGGCCTCGGTGCGGGGTGGTTCGAGGAAGAGCACAGGGCGTACGGCATTCCGTTCCCCAAGGAGAAGTTCGCGCGCCTGGAAGAGCAGTTGGCAATCATCACCGGCCTGTGGGCCACCGAGGAAGGAAAGGAGTTCTCCTACGACGGCAGGCACTACCAGCTGGAGAGGTCGCCCGCACTGCCCAAGCCCGCCCAGCGCAAGGTGCCGGTGCTGATCGGCGGGCACGGTGCGACGCGTACCCCGCGGCTGGCGGCGCAGTACGCCGACGAGTTCAACATCCCCTTCGCCTCGCTCGAGGACAGTGAGCGCCAGTTCGGACGGGTGCGCGCGGCCGCCGAAGCCGCCGGGCGCAAGGGCGATGACCTGGTGTATTCCAATGCCCTTGTCGCCTGTGTCGGCAAGGACGATGCCGAGGTGGCGCGGCGTGCCGCGGCCATCGGACGGGAGGTGGAGGAACTGAAGGCCAACGGCCTCGCGGGCTCGCCCGCCGAGGTCGTCGACAAGATCGGACGGTACGCCGCGCTCGGCACGTCGCGGATCTATCTGCAGATCCTGGACCTCGACGACCTGGATCACCTGGAGCTGATCTCCTCGCAGGTGCAGTCGCAGCTGGGGTGAGGCCGGTCTCCGGGCGTTCCCGGGGGCGGGCGCCGCCGGAAAACCGGTGGGGCCGCGGAGCGGGGGACGCGATACTCAGTCGCGGGCCGGGCTGTCGGCGGATCTGGAGACCGACTGGCTGCTGCTGGACTCCGAGTTGATGCCGTGGTCCCTCAAGGCGGCCGGTCTGCTGCGCAGACAGTACGCGGCCGTCGGTGCGGCTTCCGGGGCGGTGTTCCCGGGGGCGCTCGGGGCTGTCGAGGCGGCCGCCGCCCGCGGTGTCGAGGTGACGGAGCTGCTCGGCCGGCAAGCGGGAGCGGGCGTCGGATGCCGCCGCGTTCACGGAGGCATACCGGCGCTACTGCTGGCGCGACGGCGCGGCCCGGCCCAGCTGTAGCGATGAGCTGGCGGGCATCCGGCTCGCCCCGTTCCAGATCTATATGGGCCCGAGTACACCCGCCCGGAGAACCTGCGGCGGCTGCGCGTCCGCCACCTGGGCCACAAGCGCTCGCTCGCGCTGCGCGAGTACGCGCTCGGCCTGGAGGCCCTCGACCGGCTGGCCGACGGCGAACCGCTGTGGCGCGTCCACGAGGCGGTCTTCGCGGTCCTCGCCCTGGAGTCCGAGCCGGTGGACCCGCGGCTGTAGCGAGTCGGCCGGGCCGCAGGAGGGGTCCGTTACGCCGCCGGGCCCGTCCGTTCGGCTCGTAGGACCGGCGGTAGTCGACCGGTGGTACGCCCATCGCGCGGGTGAAGTGCCGGCGGAGATTGGCGGCGGTCCCCAGGCCGCTGATCTCCGCCACCCGCTCCACCGCGAGATCGCTGCCCTCGAGCAATTCGCGGGCGCGGGCGATGCGCTGGGCCTGCAACCACTGCATCGGAGTGGTGCCCGTGGCCGCATGGAAGCGGCGGACCAGGGTGCGCGGGCTGGTGTTCGCCTGACGGGCGAGGTCGGCGACGGTGAGCGGCTGCCGCAGCCGTTCGGCGGCCCAGTGCAGCAGGGGGGCGAGGGAGTCGTCACGGCGCTCGGGCACCGGCGTCTCGATGTACTGGGCCTGGCCGCCGGGCCGGTGCGCGGGGGCGACCAGCTGGCGGGCGCGGGAGTTGGCGATCTCGGTGCCGAAGTCCTTGCGTATCAGGTGCAGACAGACGTCGATGGAGGCGGTGGCGCCCGCTCCGGTGAGCACATCGCCGTGATCGACGTACAGGACCGCCGGGTCCACGGTGACCGCCGGATAGCGTTCGGCGAGCAGATCGGCGTACATCCAGTGCGTGGCCGCCGTCCGGCCGTCGAGAAGTCCGGTCGCAGCCAGGGTGAAGGCGCCCGAGCAGAGGGAGACCAGTCGCGCCCCGCGCCGGTGGGCCTCGCGCAGCGCCGCCACGAGGACGGCCGGCGGATCGCCGTGCACATCGGAGGAGGCCGGTACGAGAACGGTGTCGGCATCGATCAACTCCTTGACACCGTACGGGGTGTGGGTGGTGAACCACGACTGCGCGCGGGGCGCCTCGCCGTCCGTGCCGATCGCGCAGACCCGCAGGTCGTACCAGTCCGGGGGAGTGTCCATCCGGTCCCTGCCGAAGATGTGGCAGGGGATGGCGAGTTCGAAGAACGGCATGCCGTGGGTGGCGGCGACGGCGAGGGTGGGCATACGGCGAGTATGCCAGGACAAGTGGCAGTAATGTAGCGGGTGTTGTCAGAACTGCCACTCGTGATGGCGGTGCGCGGCGACCAGGCTTTATCGCCATGACCACTTCTCTTTCCGGACGTCGCCGCACGGGTGCGTCCGCGGACGCCGGTGCCCGCGGTGGCGTGTCCGATGCGCCGGACCCGCGACGCTGGCTGATTCTCACCATCGCCTCCGCCGCGCAGTTCCTGGCCGTACTCGATCTGATCGCCGTCACCATCGCCTTCCCGGCGATCGGACGGGACTTCGCGCCGGCGCCCGCCGCCGCGCTGTCCTGGGTGCTGAACGGCTACACCGTGGTGCTCGCCGCGCTGCTCGTACCGGCCGGCCGGATCGCCGACGAGGTCGGCCGGCGGCGCAGCTTCCTGATCGGCATGGTGCTCTTCGGCGCGGCCTCGGCGGCCTGCGGCGCGGCACCCACGCTGACGCTGCTGATCGCGGCCCGGGTGCTCCAGGGCATGGCGGCCGCCGTCCTGATCCCCACGTCCCTCTCCCTCGCGCTGCCCGCCTTTCCGCCGCACGAGCGGGCGAGCGCGGTCGGCGCCTGGACGGCGGTCAGCGCCGTTGCGGCCAGCTCGGGCCCGGTGCTCGGCGGCCTGCTCGCCGCCTCCGACTGGCGGCTGGTCTTCTTGGTCAACGTGCCCGTGGTGCTGGTCGCGGTCGCCGCGGGCGTCCGGCTGCTGCCCCGCACCCCGCGCGGCGAACGGCATGCGCTCGACCTGCCGGGGACCGCGCTGGTGCTGCTGTGCATCGGCGCCCTGGTGACCGCATGCGTCCAGGCCCCCGAATGGGGCTACGGCGCGCCGGCCACGCTTGTCACCCTCGCCGTCGGCGGACTGGCGGGAGCGCTGGGCGTACGCCATGTCCGCCGGGCCGCCGAGCCCGTCGTCGACCCGGGGCTCTTCCGTACGCCCGGCTTCACCGCCGCCACGCTCGGTCTGCTCGGCTACTTCGTGGCGTATGCGGCCATGATGCTGGGCGCGACCCTGCTGTTCACCGAGGTCTGGCACTACTCGGTCCGTACGGCCGGGCTCGCGCTGGCCCCGTGGCCGCTGACCGTGCTGGTGGTGTCGGCGCTCTCGGGCCGGATCGTGGCGGCGCTCGGGGAGCGGCTGACGGGGGTGATCGGGGCGCTGTCCTTCGTGGCCGCCGACCTGTGGTGGGTGGTCGCGGCGGACGGCAGCGGGGGCGGCACCGGGTACGCGGCGCACTTCCTGCCCGGTCTGATGCTCGCGGGCCTCGGCACCGGGCTCTACCAGCCGGTGATGTTCGCGGCCGCGGGACTGCTGCCGGCCCGCCAACTGTCGCTCGGATCGGGCGTGCTGATGGTGTCGCGGCAAGGGGGCACGGCGCTGGGGGTGGCCGTACTGATCGCCGTGACGTGCGGCCAACAGGCGCCGGGAATGGGGGAGTTGAGGGTCGGGTGGCTGGTGGCGGCGGCGATGTCGGTGGTGGCCGTGGGGGCGGCGTTGCGAGTGGGAGGGGGCGGGCGGGGCCGGTGAGGAGGTGGGCGGGGCGGGGGCGTCGACGGGGCTTGGGGGATGGCTGCGGGGGCGGGGTGGGCTGTGGCTCGTCGGGCCGGGTGCGGGTCCGACTCCTCGGATGCGGGCCCCACTCCTAAGCCTCCCCAGAAGGTGCGGCCGCGACGGACGGGCGGTCCCTGAGAAAACCCGGAGCGGCCCCTGAGGAGACCCGGAGCGGTCCCTGAGAGAACCCGGAGCGCTCCCTGAGAAGTCTCGGAGCAGTCACTGAGTGGCCCCTGAGTGGCCCCTGAGTGGCCCCTGAGAGGACCCCGGAATACCTGTCCCCTTCACAGGCGCCCTCCGCCCCCCCCCGTCACCCCCCAACATCGGCCGACATCGTCCCGAAAGGTTCCCAGGGGCCGTGGAGCGGCCAAGATGGGGAGATGGGATTCCATGTCGACTCCGAGGCCGGGCGGCTGCGCCGGGTCATTTTGCATCGCCCTGATCTGGAGCTGAAGCGGCTCACTCCGTCGAACAAGGACGCCTTGCTCTTCGACGACGTGCTGTGGGTGCGCCGGGCGCGGGCCGAGCACGACGGGTTCGCCGATGTGCTGCGGGACCGGGGCGTGGCCGTCCACCTCTTCGGGGATCTGCTGGCCGAGAGCCTGGAGATCCCCGAGGCGCGGAGGCTGGTCCTGGACCGGGTCTTCGACGAGAAGGAGTACGGGCCGCTGGCCACCGACCACCTGCGGACGGCCTTCGACGAACTGCCCGTGTCCGAACTCGCCGAGGCGCTGGTGGGCGGCATGACCAAACGGGAGTTCCTGGAACGGCACCCAGAGCCGATCTCCGTCCGCTTCCACGTCATGGAGATGGACGACTTCCTGCTCGATCCGCTGCCCAACCACCTCTTCACCCGCGACACCTCCGCCTGGATCTACGACGGCGTCTCGATCAACTCCATGCGCTGGCCCGCCCGGCAGCGCGAAACCGTGCACTACGAGGCGATCTACCGCCACCACCCGCTCTTCCGCAGCGAGAACTTCCACGTCTGGTCCGAGGGGCAGGCGGACTACCCCTCGACGATCGAGGGCGGCGACGTCCTGGTGCTGGGCAGCGGGGCGGTCCTGATCGGCATGAGCGAGCGGACCACCCCGCAGGCGGTGGAACTCCTGGCGCGCGGGCTGTTCGCGGCGGGTTCCGCGCGCACGATCGTGGCCCTCGACATGCCCAAGCGGCGGGCCTTCATGCACCTGGACACCGTCATGACCATGATCGACGGCGACACCTTCACGCAGTACGCGGGCCTGGGCATGCTCCGCTCGTACACCATCGAGGCCGGCTCCGGCGAGCAGGACCTCAAGGTCACCGACCATCCGCCGGAGCATATGCACCGCGCCATAGCGGCCGCCCTGGGGCTGGACGACATCCGGGTGCTGACGCCGACCCAGGACGTGCACTCCGCGCAGCGCGAGCAGTGGGACGACGGCTGCAATGTGCTGGCGGTCGAGCCGGGCGTGGTCGTGGCGTACGAGCGGAACGTCACGACCAACACGTTCCTGCGGAAGCGCGGCATCGAGGTGATCACCATCCCCGGGAGCGAGCTGGGACGGGGACGGGGCGGGCCGCGGTGCATGAGCTGCCCGGTGACGCGGGAGGCGGTACCGGGGGTGGGGTGACGGGAGCACGGGGCGCACGGACGTAGAGACTTGCGGGCTGAGCGGGCTGAGCGGGCTGAGCGGGCTGAGCGGGCTGACGGCGCGCGGGCCCGCCGGTGACGGACCCACCGGCCGGGGGGCGCCCCGGTGGCGGGGCCCCGGGAATCGGGGTACGCAGGGAGGGCGCGGACCGGGTGGACCGGGCGGGCGTATAGAGATACGTATGCTCGTATATAATTCCACGGTCCGAGTCCGTCCACCCCGATTGCCGCGAACCAGGAGTCCACCATGGCGATAGACCTCACCGGCCGCCACTTCCTCAAGGAGCTGGACTTCAGCGCCGAGGAATTCCGCCGGCTGATCGACCTCGCGGCCGAACTCAAGGCCGCGAAGCGCGCCGGGACCGAGATTCCCCGCCTGAAGGGCCGCAACATCGCCCTGATCTTCGAGAAGACCTCGACCAGGACCCGCTGCTCCTTCGAGGTCGCGGCCGCCGACCAGGGTGCCTCGACCACCTATCTCGACCCCTCCGGTTCGCAGATCGGGCACAAGGAGTCGGTCAAGGACACCGCCCGGGTGCTGGGCCGGATGTTCGACGGCATCGAATTCCGCGGCAGCGGCCAGGCGGACGTCGAGGAACTCGCCGCGCACGCCGGGGTCCCGGTCTTCAACGGCCTGACCGACGACTGGCACCCCACCCAGATGCTCGCCGACGTCCTGACCATGGTCGAGCACGGCCAGGGCCGCCCCCTGGAGGAGACCGCCTTCGCCTACCTCGGCGACGCCCGCAACAACATGGGCAACTCCTACCTGGTCACCGGCGCCCTGCTCGGCATGGACGTACGGATCGTGGCGCCGAAGCAGCTGTGGCCCGAGGAGGCGGTCATCGCCCAGGCGCGGCAGCTCGCCGAGGGGAGCGGCGCCCGGATCACGCTCACCGAGGACGTCGCCGAGGGGGTGCGCGGTGCGGACTTCGTCGCCACGGACGTCTGGGTCTCCATGGGGGAGCCCAAGGAGGTCTGGGACGAGCGGATCGCGCTGCTCGCCCCGTACGCCGTCACCATGGACGTCCTGCGCGCCACCGGGAAGCCGGAGGTGAAGTTCCTCCACTGCCTGCCCGCGTACCACGACCTGGGCACGGCGGTCGGCCGGGAGATCCACGCGCGGCACGGGCTGGAGTCGCTGGAGGTCACCGACGAGGTCTTCGAGTCCGCGCACTCCGTCGTCTTCGACGAGGCGGAGAACCGGATGCACACGATCAAGGCCGTGCTGGTGGCGACGCTCGCCGACTGAGGCCGGGGTGCACTCTCGGCGCCACCTGCATAGCCATACGCCTCAACGGGCGATCATGCAGTTCCTGCGGTTACCATCGAGCCGCTCACGGGGTTCGGACCCACCGGTCCGGACCCCGATCCGTGCGTGGCCCACCCCGCCGCGCGCATCGCACCACCAGAGAGAGAACCACCCATGCGCTCGCCCTTCCCAGGCCCGTCCGGACTGCGCATCAAGTCCCCCGACCTCCTGGTCGCCGAATCCGGCGCGGACCTCGAAGGCAACGGCCTCAAGCGCAGCATGGGGCTCTTCCAGCTCGTGTGCTTCGGCATCGGCGCCATCGTGGGCACCGGCATCTTCGTCGGCCTGTCCGACACCGTCGCCGAGGCCGGCCCCGCCGTTCTGGTCTCCTTCGTCCTGGCGGCCGTCACCTGCGTCTTCACCGCCTTCTCCTTCGCCGAGCTGGGCGGCGCCATCCCGGTCTCGGGCAGCTCGTACTCCTACGCCTACGCCACCCTCGGCGAGCGCACCGCCTTCCTCGTCGGCTGGTGTCTGCTGCTCGAATACGGCATCTCGGTGTCGGCGGTCGCCGTCGGCTGGGGGCAGTACCTCAACGAACTCCTCGGCAGCATGACCGGCTGGCAGCTGCCCGCCGCGCTCTCCAACCCGCCCGGTGACGGCGGCATCGTCAACATCCCGGCCGTGGTCGTGATGCTGCTCGCCGCGCTGCTCCTCGTACGCGGCATCCGGGAGAGCGCCCGCGCGACCGCCGCGATGGCCGTCCTCAAGCTCGCGATCCTGGTGCTGTTCTGCGCGATCGGCTTCAGCGCCTTCCGGGCCGGGCACCTGACGCCGTTCGCCCCCCAGAGCATCGCCGGGATCACCTCCGGCGCCTCCGTCGCGTTCTTCTCGTACATCGGCTTCGACGCGATCACCACGGCGGGCGAGGAGGTGAAGAACCCGCGGCGCAACATCCCCCTCGCGATCCTGATCTGCCTCGGCGTGGTCACCGCGCTGTACTGCCTGGTCGCCCTCGCCGCCATCGGCGCGCTCTCCTCCGACCAGGTCGCAGGCCGGCCCGCGGCGCTCTCCTTGATCGTCAACAAGGTCACCCACTCCACCCTCGGCGGCGGGGTGATCGCCTTCGGCGCGGTCGTCGCCATCGCCTCCGTCGTCCTGGCGGTGATGTACGGCCAGACGCGCATTCTGATGTCGATGTCCCGGGACGGACTGATCCCGCGGATCTTCGAGCGGATATCGCCCCGGACCGCCACCCCGGTCGCGGGCACCTGGATCGTCGCGGTGCTCTTCGCCGTCCCGGCCGCGGTGGTTCCGCTCGATGTGGTGATGAACCTGACCACCATCGGCACGCTGGCGGTCATGGCCGTGGTCAATGTCTGTGTACTGGTCCTGCGCCGCACCCGCCCCGATCTGCCGCGCCGCTTCCGGGTGCCGCTCTTCCCGGCCAGCCCGTTGCTCGGCATCGCCTTCTGCGGCTATCTGATCTACGGGACCGGCCTGGCGACGTGGCTCCAGTTCGCCGGATTCCTGGTCGTCGGTGCGCTGGTGTACGCGTGCTACGGGCGGCGGCGGTCGCGGCTCGTGCAGTCCCCGGACGTCGTGCGGCCCCCGGACGGCGGCGACCCGGCGGGCGCGGTTGCGACGGCTCCGGCTATGGCAGCGCGGGAAGGGTGAACCAGACGACCTTGCCGTCCGGCGTCGGCCGGGAGCCGTTGCCCGAAGGGGTGCCGGCCGCCTCATGGGAGCCGTTCCCCCCACGGTGACTGGCTTCCCCGTTCCCGTTGACGTCGACGCGTCCCCTATCGCCGTCGTGCACCTCGACCCGGCAGCCGGCCGTCACCCGTTCCACCACGAGGTGAATGGGGCCGGTTCCCTGGGTGTGCTCCACGGCGTGGGTGACCAGTTCGGCGGTCAGCAGCTCGGCCGCATCGCCGTCGGCGGCGGCCCGTAGATCGTGCAGGGCCGTGCGGACCAGCGCACGGGCCATGGGGACGGCGACCGGGTCGTGCGGCAGCGCGATCCGCCAGACAGGCGGGAGCGGTTCCAGGATCTCCGTCATGGAGCTGTTCCGTTCGCTGGGGCCCGATGGGACTGCCTCAACGGTAGAAAGCGCACGGACCGCCGGGCAGGGCCGGGCGGCCGGGACCATCGGGACCTGCGTCCCCCCGGAGACGGGACTTTAGGCCCGTCCGCGCCGGACCGTTTGTCCCGGCTCGTCGGAACGCAGCCCCGCACCCGCCGACCCGTGAGGGGCCCCTCAGCCGCCCTCGGTTTATATCGTGCCCGTGACGGCCGTAACGAACGAGTGATAACTTCGAGAGGCAGCATCCCGGCACCCCGAGCACCCCAGCGCGACCCGCGCCCACCCGGCGCGGCGACCGACCGCAGGTATCAGCCGTCCGGCCAAAGGGGGCAGACAGCCCGATGAGTCCGTTCGCAGGATCCGCCCAGTCCACCCGCGCCTGGGAGCACCTCCGGGTGACCAGGAACGACGGCGTCGTCACCGTCACCCTCGCCCGCCCCGAGAAGCTCAATGCGCTCACCTTCGAGGCCTATGCGGATCTGCGGGATCTGCTGGCGGAGTTGTCGCGGGAGCGTTCCGTACGCGCCCTGGTCCTGGGGGGTGAGGGGCGCGGTTTCTGTTCCGGTGGGGACGTCGAGGAGATCATCGGCGCCACCTTGGCCATGGACACCGGGCAGCTGCTGGACTTCAACCGGATGACCGGGCAGGTCGTACGGGCCCTGCGGGAGGCGCCGTTCCCGGTGATCGCGGCCCTGCACGGCGTCGCGGCGGGCGCGGGGGCGGTGCTGGCGCTGGCCGCCGACTTCCGGGTCGCCGATCCCTCCGCCCGTTTCGCGTTCCTCTTCACCAAGGTCGGCCTGTCCGGCGGCGACATGGGCGCGGCCTACCTGCTGCCCCGCGTCGTCGGTCTCGGTCACGCCACCCGCCTGCTGATGCTCGGCGACACGGTCCGCGCCCCGGAGGCCGAACGGATCGGGCTGATCAGCGAGTCGGCCGAGGAAGGGTGTGCCGACGAAGCGGCGGCGGCGCTCGCCCGGCGGCTCGCCCAGGGCCCCGCGCTCGCCCACGCCCAGACCAAGGCGCTGCTCACCGCCGAGCTGGACATGCCACTGGCCGCCGCCGTCGAGATGGACGCCGCCACGCAGGCACTGCTGATGAACAGCGCCGACTACGCCGAATTCCACGCCGCCTTCACCGAGAAGCGGACGCCCAAGTGGCAGGGGAAGTAGCCATGCGGGTCGCCGTCATCGGCGGCGGGCCCGGCGGGCTCTACGCCGCCGCCCTGCTCAAACGCCTCGACCCCACGCGGGAGATCACCGTATGGGAGCGCAACGCCCCCGACGACACCTTCGGTTTCGGCGTCGTGCTCTCCGACGAGACGCTCGGCGGCATCGAGCACGCCGACCCGGAGGTCTACCGCGCGCTCCAGGAGGAGTTCGTCCGCTGGGACGACATCGACATCGTCCACCGGGGCCGCACCCTGACCTCCGGGGGCCACGGTTTCGCCGCGCTCGGCCGCCGCCGGCTGCTGGGCATCCTGCACCGGCGCTGCCGCGACCTCGGCATCGACCTGCGCTTTCGCGCCGAGGCTCCGCCCGCCGCCGAACTCGCCCGCACCCACGACCTGGTCATCGCCGCCGACGGGGTGCACAGCACCACCCGCACCGCCCACGCCGCCGCCTTCGGCCCGCGGCTGACCACCCACCGCTGCCGCTACATCTGGCTCGCCGCCGACTTCGCCTTCGACGCCTTCCGGTTCGAGATCGCGGAAACGGAGCACGGGGTGGTACAGCTCCACGCCTACCCGTTCTCGCGCGATGCCAGCACCGTCATCGTCGAGATGCGGGAAGAGGTCTGGCGGGCCGCCGGGCTCGACCGGGCCGATGAGGGGGAGTCGGCGGCGTGGTGCGCCAAGACCTTCGCCGAGGCGCTGGGCGGCCGCCCGCTGCGCTCCAACAACTCCGCCTGGACCGCGTTCCGTACGGTCGTCAACGCGCGCTGGTCGCACGGCACCACGGTGCTGCTCGGCGACGCCGCGCACACCGCGCACTTCTCCATCGGCTCCGGCACCAAACTCGCCGTCGAGGACGCCCTCGCACTGGCCGCCTGCCTCCAGGAACAGCCCGACACCGCGAGCGCGCTGGCCGCCTACGAGGAAGAGCGCCGCCCCGTCGTCGCCTCCACCCAGCGCGCCGCCCGCGCCAGCCTGGAGTGGTTCGAGGAGCTGGCCACCTACCTCGACCAGCCGCCGTACCAGTTCGCCTGCAACCTCCTCACCCGCAGCCGCCGCGTCACCCACGGCAATCTGCGCCTGCGCGACCGCCGCTTCACCACGGCCGTCGAGCGCGAGTACGGCTGCCCCGAGCACACTCCGCCGATGTTCACCCCCTTCCGGCTGCGCGGCCTGACCCTGCGCAACCGCGTCGTCGTCTCCCCCATGGACATGTACTCCGCGCACGACGGCGTCCCCGGCGACTTCCACCTCGTCCACCTGGGAGCCCGGGCGCTGGGCGGCGCCGGGCTGATCATGACCGAGATGGTGTGCGTCAGCGAACAGGGCCGGATCACCCCCGGCTGCGCCGGTCTCTACACCCCCGGCCAGGCCGACGCCTGGCGCCGCGTCACCGACTTCGTGCACGACCAGTCGCCCGGCACGGCCCTCGGCGTCCAGCTCGGCCACGCGGGCCGCAAGGGCTCCACCAAGCTGATGTGGCAGGGCATCGACCAGCCGCTCGACGACGGCAACTGGCCGCTCGTCGCCGCATCCCCCCTTCCGTACCGGCCCGGCAGCCAGCGCCCCCAGGAGCTGACCGCGGCCGAACTCGCCGTCCTGCGCGAGCAGTTCACGGCCGCCGCGGCCCGCGCCGCCCGCTGCGGATTCGACCTCCTCGAACTCCACTGCGCCCACGGATATCTGCTGTCCGGCTTCCTTTCCCCACTGACGAACCAACGTACGGACGCCTACGGAGGTTCCCTGGCCGGCCGGCTGCGTTTCCCCCTGGAGGTCTTCGACGCGGTGCGCGAAGCATGGCCGGCCGACCGGCCCATGACGGTCCGGATCTCGGCCACCGACTGGGCCGACGGCGGCACCACCGCCGACGACTCCCTCGCCATCGCGGCGGCCTTCGCCGAACACGGCGCCGATGCGATCGACGTCTCCACCGGACAGGTCGTCTCCCACGAACGCCCCGACTTCGGCCGCTCGTACCAGACGCCGTTCGCCGACCGGATCCGCAACACCCTCGGCATCCCCGTCATCGCGGTCGGCGCCATCTCCTCCTGGGACGACGTCAACTCGCTCGTACTGGCCGGACGCGCCGACCTGTGCGCACTGGCCCGGCCGCACCTGTACGACCCGCACTGGACCCTGCACGCCGCCGCCGAACAGGGCTACGCGGGCCCCGGCGCCCCCTGGCCGCTGCCCTACCAGGCCGGCAGCCGCACCCCGCCCACCGGGCGCACCGACGCCCCCAAACCCCGCCTCACCCTGCGCTGACGCTCAGACCGCGGCCGGCACACTGCGCCCCTGCGGATCGAGATGGCCCAGCGCGCCGGGCGAGGCGAGCCCCGGCAGGGTGTGCCGCCACAGGGCCGTGACACGTTCGGGCAGATCGGCCCGGTTGGTCGCGGCCCGTGAGAACAGCTGCACACCCATATAGGCGGCCACGAAGAACTCCGCGGCCCGGTCCGGCACCACGCTGCGCAGCAACTCCCCGTTGCGGCGGGCCTCGGTGAACATCGTCGTGATGATGTCGGTCCAGGCGCGGTACGGCATCAGCGGGTCCTCGCTGAAGGTCGTCTCCACCGCGATCCGCGTACCGGCCTGCAACAGGGCGTCGCTGCGCAGCGCCAGCGCCACCCGGTGGGTGAAGTCGATGGCGTCCTGGAGCCGGGACTCGCTGACCTGGGGGAGGAAGGGACGGCTCTGCTCCGTGACGACCGCGCGGGCCAGCGCGTCCTTGGAGGTGAAGTGGAAGTAGACGGCGCCCTTGGTGACCCCGGCCCGCTGGATGATCTCGGCCATCGTGGCCGCCTGGTATCCGTGTGCGCCGATGACGTGGGCCGCCGCTTCGAGGACGGCGCGCCGGGTGCGCACCGCGCGTGCCTGCTTGGCCACTGACCATCCTCCGAATGCTTTCTTGGAGTTGTGGTGTCCGGGCAGAAACCTTCACCCCGTGCCGTCCGGACTCCTTTCGCATGATAAAGAAGCAGGCCGTGCGGTATCGGACCGCGACGCCGCACGCCGGAGTGATCCGACGCCGCGCCCCACTACCCAAGGAGCGATCGATGCCCCCCCACGCCATACCCGCCACCCACCGGGAGGTGCGCCTGGCCTCCCACGTCGACAGCGAGCTGACACTCCATCACTTCACGGTCGCCGAGGTGCCGGTGCCGCGGCCAGGGCCCGGTCAGGTCCTGGTACGCACCCGTCTGATGGCGGTCACCGCGGCGATGCGGACGCAGATGACGGGCGTCACACTGCCGATGCCCTCGTTCGAACCGGGCCGGGCGCTGTGGGGTTCCGCGGTCGGCGAGGTCGTCTCGGCGCCCGATGGCGGATTCACCCCGGGGGAGCTGGTTCACCACCCTTACGGGTGGCGCGAGTTCGCGGTGGCCGAGGAGTCCGTGCTCCAGCGCATCGATCCGGAGGTACTGCCCACGCCCGCCGCGGCGCTGTCCCAAGGTGCCACCGCCTGGGGCGCCCTGACCCGGGCGGCGGAGATACGGTCGGGGGACACCGTCTTCGTCACCGGCGCGGCGGGCGGCGTCGGCAGCCTCGCCGGGCAGATCGCCCGCCGGCTGGGCGCCGGCCGGGTCATCGGCAGCACCAGCTCCGAGCGCAAGGCCCAGCGGCTGCGCGCCGAACTGGGCTACGACGACACGGTCGTGCGCGGCGCCGGCCCCCTGGAGAGCCAGCTGCGCCGGGCGGCGCCCGACGGCATCGACGTCCTGCTGGACACCGTGGCCGGCGAACAGCTCACCGCGGCGCTCGCCCATGCCCGCCCCGGCGCCCGCTTCGCGCTGGTCGGCGCGCTCTCCACCCAGCTGGCCGGGGACGGCGGCATCGCCTCTCCGGTCGGTCTGGACGCCGGCCTGATCATCACGCGCCGGATCACGCTGCGGGGTTTCGGGCGGTATGCCCACCCCGAGCTGATCGGCGAGTGGAATCGGGAATTCGGCCGGGGGCTGCGGGACGGTTCGCTGGTCTTCCCGCACACCCTGCTACGGGGCATCGACCAGGCGCCGCGCGGCCTGTGCGAGCTCATCCAGGGGCGTCACACCGGATCCGTGCTGATCGAGCTGTGAGGCCGCCGTCGGCGGCGTCGTGCCGGACCGCGGCGCCCGGGGCCGTCACGTCGGGGTGCGGCGGGACCCCGGCCGCCGGGCCCGGCTCTGCGGCCGGGAGGTGGCCGCGGGCCCGCTCCTCCCCGCCCGGGGCGGCCACGAGCCCGTCCCACAGCCCGAGGATGGCCGCCCTGTCCCACCAGGTGCGGTCCTCCCCGCCCAGGTGCAGCAGCCCCGTCACGACCGTCGTGAGCAGCCGCGCCGTGCGGTGGGGTTCCCGGTCGGTTTCCGCGGCGCTCGCCGGGTCGTCGCCCGCGTAGGCGCCGTACGCCCCGCCGGCCCGCGCCTTGTCGAGGAAGAGCGCGTACCAGCGCTGCTCCAGGGCGGGGAGGTCCAGCCCCGGGACGGTGTCCGAGCGCAGCCGTAGTCCGGCGCGCAGCACGGGGTCGCACTGGACCCGCTCGAAGAGCGCGATGGCGAAGTCGCGTACGGCGGGGATCAGCGGCTGCGGGGAGCGGGCGAGGGTGCTCTCGACCTCCTGAAGGGCGGCGAGGGCGCTGTCGTGGACGGCGAGGGTGAGGTCGTCCTTGGATGTGAAGTGGAAGTAGAGGGCGCCCTTGCTCAGTCGGGCGCGGCGGCTGACTTCGACCATGCCCGCGGCGGGCACTCCCTTCTCCAGGAAAGTCTCTGCGGCCGAGCGGATGAGCGCCTGGCGGCTCTGGATGGCGCGATGCTGCGTGGGCACGGTGTCCGTCCCGTCTCTAGTACGGCTGCAAGCTGGTTGTAGTCTACAAAAAAACCGACCATGCGGTTCTATCTCTTGAGCAGAATTGGCCGGAACTACCTGCCGCGGCGTGAAGCCATCGCTGGGGCGCGGGCCCGTGAAGGAGTCGTCCGGGAGCGCCGTATGCCGCACAGTCTGGGGCTTGAGGGGCGGCGCTGTCGACCCCGGAGCCGTGACAGGGGCACATTGACAAACAGCGCGGACGGTTTTTAAATCTTGCCGAGGCGATAAACGGGACGAATTCGTTCCGCCGAGCCGCCTCGACTGTCGCGCACCGCCTGGGACGGCGGTGCGTCATGGCGAGACCGCCTCAGCCCATCCACCGTCGACAGCGGGCCGTTCGAAACAGCCGAGCCAGTACGTCACCCGAGCCACTGCATCCACCGGAACCCGGAAAGGTCTCCAGCCATGCGTGTATCAACGGAACTCCGCGAACGTCCCGTCAGAGGCGTGCGGAGGACCGCCGGCGGCGAGACGATCAGGGCCGCTGTCTTCGATCTCGACGGGACACTGGCCAACACCCTCCCAGCGATCAGCAAACTGCTGGTCAAGGTTGCTTCGGAACAGGGCTGTGCGGTCACGGCACGGCAGGCGGCCGCCGCCATCGGCAAACCCCCCTCCGCGGCCTTCGGCAGGCTGCTGGGGCGGCCCGAGGACGACGGCCGGGTCCAGGCCGCGATAGGCCGCTATCGCGAGCTGTTCTCCTACGAAGTGCTCTGCCAGGGCCCGCAGTTGCTCTTCCCCGGCGTCACGGCCGGCCTGTCCGCGCTGCGCGCCCACGGCGTCGAACTGGCCGTCGCCACGTCCAAGAGCACCCGCAGCGCCGAGGCGCTGCTCGACGTCATGGGAATCCGCGATCTGGTCGGCCCGGTCATCGGCCAGGACATGGTCCGGCGCGGCAAACCGCACCCGGAGATGGTGCTGCGCGCGGCCGGCCGGCTGGGGGTCGCCGCCTGGGAGAGTGCCTACGTGGGCGACACCGTGGGGGACATGCGGATGGCGGTCACCGCGCGCATGGAGCCGGTGGCGGTGACCTACGGCGTGGGCAAGTTCGGCGAACTGGCCGGGGTGGCCGGCACCCGGATGTGCAGCTCCTTCAAGGACGTGGTCTCCGTGATCGCCGCCGCCCGGCCGCGCTCGGCCGCCGCGATGGCCGGGCCGCCGCGCCGCCGTTGAGCCCCCGGTGACTCAGGCCGCCGTCTCGCGGACGTAACGGGCGCCCGCCGACCGGAGCGTGGCGTGCAGCAGGTCGAACACCTCGGCCGCGCGCCCGCCCGGCCAGTCCTCGGGCAGGAGGGGAGCGGGCAGCCCCGGATCCGCGTACGGCAGCCGGCGCCAGGCGTCCAGCGCCGGCAGATAGTCGTGGTAGGCCGCCTCCGGGTCCACCGCGCGCCGCCGCGACCAGCGCCGCAGCACCGGCTCATGGACGTCCAGGAAGGCGCGGTGCTGCGCGGCGACGGCCTCCAGGTCCCACCACCTGGCGACCGCCCGCGCGGTGGGCTCGAAACCGGTGTGGGTGCCGGTGAACAGATCGACGTACGAGGCGAGCTGAAGCCGCTCCAGGGTGTGCCGGGTCTCCTCGTGGAGATGCGCGGGCGCAATCCAGACGCCAGGCGCGGCGGTGCCGAAACCGAGCCGGGCCAGCCGGGAGCGCAGCAGATGGCGCTTGTGCCGCTCCTCCTCGGGGACGGAGAAGACGGCCAGCACCCAGCCGTCGGACAGCCGCGCCGCGGGCCGCCCGTAGATCCGCCGGTCGCCGTCCTCCAGCAGCTGGCGGGCGGCGTCGGACAGCCCGTAGGCCGCCGCCCCGGAGGCGGTACGGTCCGCGACGAGCAGTCCGCGGCGCTTGAGCCGGGAGACCGCCGAGCGCACCGACGGCGCATCCACACCGACCGCCCCCAGCAGTCGGATCAGGGCGGCGATCGGCACGGGCCCGGCGATACCGTCCGCGTCGTCGGGGCCGCCCCGTCCGTAGGCGCCGTAGAAGGTGACGATCAGGGACCGTGGGGTGGACTGCGCTGGCTGGTCGCTCACCGGGTCACTGTAGATCGCCGGCGCGCAGCCGGAAGCGCTGGAGCTTGCCGGTGGGGGTGCGCGGCAGCGCGGTGTGGAAGACGAACTCGCGCGGGCATTTGTACGGCGCTATCCGGGACTTGGTGAAGGCGCGCAGCGCCGCGACGGTCTCCTCTCCCGCGGCCACGCCCGCGCGCAGCACCACATGCGCGACGACCACCGCCCCGCGTTCCGCATCGGGCCGTCCCACCACCGCCGCCTCCACCACATCCGGGTGCCCCGACAGCGCGTCCTCCACCTCCGGGCCGGCGATGTTGTAGCCGGCCGAGACGATCATGTCGTCCGCGCGGGCCACGTAGCGGAAGTAGCCGTCGGGCTCGCGGACGTAGGTGTCGCCGGTGTGGTTCCAGCCGTCCCGCACGTACTCCGTCTGCCGGGCGTCGGCGAGATAGCGGCATCCCGTCGGGCCGCGGACGGCCAGCAGTCCCGGTGTGCCGTCCGGCACCGGCGCCCCGTCCGCGTCCACCACCCGCGCCTCGTAACCGGGGACCGGCAGCCCGGTGGTGCCCGGCCGGATCGCGTCGTCGGCCGCGGAGAGGACGATGTGCAGCAGTTCCGTGGCGCCGAGGCCGTTGATGATCCGCAGGCCCGTCGCCTCGTACCAGGACTGCCAGGTCGCGGCGGGCAGATTCTCGCCGGCCGCCACACAGCGGCGCAGCGAGGACAGGTCGTGGCCCGGCAGGCGGGCCAGCATCGCGCGGTAGGCGGTCGGCGCGGTGAACAGGACCGATATCCGGTGGGCGGCGATATCGGAGAGCAGCCGGTCGGGGCCGCCCCAGTCGGCCAGGAAGGCCGAGGCGCCGGCCCGCAGCGGGAAGACGACCAGACCCCCCAGGCCGAAGGTGAAACCGAGCGGCGGGCTGCCGGCGAAGACGTCGTCCGGGCGCGGGCGCAGCACCTGCGCCGAAAACGTGTCGGCGATCGCCAGCACGTCCCGGTGGAAGTGCAGACAGCCCTTGGGGCGGCCGGTGGTGCCGGAGGTGAAGGCGATCAGCGCGACATCGTCCGAGGCGGTCGCCACGGCCTCGTACGGCCCGGATCCCGGCTTGGCGAGCCGCTGGAGGTCCTCGGGGCCGTCCCCGCCGTACGTGGTGATCCGCAGGTCCGGGACCTCGGCCCGCACCAGATCGGCCACCGCGCGCCGGTCGCACAGCGCATGGCGCACCTGCGCGAGCCGGCAGATCGTGGCCAGCTCCTCGGGGCGCTGCGAGGCCAGGACCGTCACCGCCACCGCGCCCGCCTTCATCACCGCCAGCCAGCAGGCGGCCAGCCACGGCGTGGTCGGGCCGCGCAGCAGTACGCGGTTGCCGGGCAGCACGCCCAGCCGCCCGGTCAGCACCTGGGCGATCGCATCGACCTGTTCGCGCAGCTGACCGTAGGTCCACACCACCCCGCCCGCATCGCGGACCGCAGGACGGTCGGGCCCCAGCCGCGCGATGGTGGCGTCCAGCAGCTCGGCGCCGCAGTTCAGCCGGTCGGGATAGCCCAGATCGGTCAGCTGCGGCCACTGCTCGCGGGGCGGCAGCCGGTCGCGCGCAAAGGTGTCGGCGTGGGCCGAGGGCCGTAGCTCCATGGCGGGTGCGCCCCCTGACGGCGAGGCGGCCGACGGGCGGCCGGGGAGGGATGGGGGACCGTGCAGAGCTGGTGCGGGACGGGAGGTGCTCGCTGGGTGCTCGGGGGCTGCCGTTCGGATCCTTCGTCAGCGTAACGTGTTCGTGACGGCAGTCAACAGACCGCGATATGCGGCGGCCACGTGTGCCGCGGCGGCGGCCGACCGCCGCCGGACCGCCACCGCCGCTACCAGGGAGCCGCCGCGTGACCGCCTTTGCGCTGGGACCGGACGAACAGCAATGGTGCGCCGAGCTGAGGGAGCTGACGGCACAGTGGCTGCGGCCGCTCGCGCAGCAAGGCGAAGCCGGCCGGATCAACCGCCCGTTGGTCGCCGCGCTCGGCGAACTCGGCCTGCTGCGGCGCCTGTTCCCCGCCGACGGACGGCTGCGGGCCCTGGACCTGTGCCTGCTGCGGGAATCGCTTGCCCAGGAGTGCACGGAGGCCGAGACCGCGCTCGCCCTCCAGGGGCTGGGCACCTATCCGGTCGTGCAGTCCGGGACCGACGCCCAGCGCGCCCGGTGGCTGCCGGAGGTGACCGCGGGGCGGGCCGTCGCGTCCTTCGCGCTGAGCGAGCCCGGTGCGGGCTCGGACGCCGCGGCGCTGTCCCTGGCCGCCGAACCGGACGGCCCCGACGGCTGGCGGCTGACCGGCGAGAAATGCTGGATCTCCAACGCCCCCGAGGCCGACTTCGCCACCGTCTTCGCCCGCACCGGCGGCGCACCGGGCGCCCGCGGCGTCACCGCCTTCCTGGTCCCCGCCGACCGCCCCGGCCTGACCGGCGCTCCCCTGGAGATGCTCAGCCCGCACCCGCTCGGCACCCTGGTCTTCGACGGCGTGCCGGTGACGCGGGCGGATGTGCTGGGCGAGGTCGGCGGCGGGTTCCGGGTCGCGATGGCCACCCTGAATCTCTTCCGTCCCAGTGTGGGCGCCTTCGCCGTCGGCATGGCCCAGGCCGCGCTGGACGCCGCGCTGGCGCATGCGGGGACCCGCACGGCGTTCGGCGGCCCGCTGCGGGACCTCCAGTCCGTCGGCCACCAGCTCGCCGAGATGGCCACCCGCATCGAGGCCGCGCGCCTGCTGGTGTACGCGGCGGCCTCGGCGTACGACACCGGCGCGCGCGATATCGCCCGCCGCTCGGCCATGGCCAAACTCCTGGCGACGGAAACCGCCCAGTACGCCGTCGACACCGCCGTCCAGATCCACGGGGCCCGCGCCCTGCGCCGCGGCCACCTGCTCGAACACCTCTACCGGGAGGTCCGTGCACCACGCATCTACGAGGGGGCCACCGAGGTGCAGCGCTCCCTCATCGCCAAGGAGCTGTACCGCACGAGGGCCTGAACCCGGACCCGGATTCCAGCCCGGATTCCAGCCCGGATTCCGGCCCGAACTGCGGCCCGGACCGCGGTCGACGGGCCGTCGAAGGGCGGCCGACGGGCGATTGTCAGTGGCGGATGTCAGTCTGGAAACCAGGCCGGGATCCGAAGCCGGAACGAAGCCGATGCACACCCGCATACGAAGCCGATACGAAGCCGGGCACGCGGTCGGCCGGGCACCGTACCGCAAAAACGCTCCCGGGAACTGCGAAGGGAAGGACCATGATCACCACTGACTTCGTCCCCGGCTCCCCCTGCTGGCTCGATCTGGGCGCCCGCGATGCCGACGCCGCGGCGGCCTTCTACCGCGCCGTGTTCGACTGGCAGGCCGCGCCCTACAGCGAGGAGCCGGACGGATACACCCTCTTCCGCCTCGACGGCAAGGTCGTCGGCGCGGTCGGTCCGCTCACCGAGCCCGGCGCCCGCCCCGCCTGGACCATCTACTTCAACACCCCGGATGCGGACGCCACGATCAAGGCGGCCGAGCAGGCCGGCGGCGCGGTCCGTACGCAGCCCGCCGAGGTCGGGGACACCGAGGGCCGCTTCGCCCAGCTCACCGACCCGCAGGGCGCGGAATTCGCGATCTGGCAGCCCGGCAGATACCCGGGGCTGGAGCTGACGGACGCCCCCGGCAGCCTGGGCTGGGTCGAGCTCTACACCACCGACTCGCCCGCCGCGCAGGCCTTCTACCGTTCGCTGTTCGGCTGGACCACCCAGGACATAGCGCTGCCGGGCGGGGGCGGCACCTACACCCTGATAGCGCCCCGGGGCGCCGGCGAGGAGCGGATGCACGGCGGCATCATGGGCGTCCCCCAGGACTTCTTCAAGGGCGGGGGAAAGCCGTACTGGCACCCGGTGTTCGGCACCGCGGACTGCGATGCCACCGTCGGTCTGGTGACCCGGCACGGCGGCGCGGTGTCCATGGGCCCGGAGACCGCCGAGGGCGTCGGCCGCCTGGCCGTGTGCACCGACCCGGCGGGCGCGGAGTTCGTGGTCCTCAGGCCCCAGGAGCAGACGCGGGAGGCGGCCGGCGGGTGAGAGACCGGCGGCCTGGCGCCACCCCCTCGGTGGCCCCAAGAACCTTTACGGGCCCGCCTGTTAGGTTGCCGCCATCCTGCGGGGAGCAGGGGGTGTGGGGAGGGGTGCGGGGATGCGTCCGGACGAACGGCACCACCGATTACTGACCCTGGCGCGGAAGAACGGCAGGCTCGAAGTCGCCGACGCCGCAGCCGACTTCGGAGTGGCACCGGAAACCATCCGTCGCGATCTGGCCGAGCTGGCGCGCCGCGGCCTGGTGCGCCGTACCCGCGGCGGCGCCTATCCGGTGGAGAGCGCCGGATTCGAGACGGACCTCGCACAGCGGGTCACCCTGCATGTGGAGAACAAACGCCGGATCGCCGCCCAGGGCGCGAAGCTGCTCGGCGACGCCGAGACCGTGTTCGTGGACGAGGGCTACACACCCCAGATCCTCGCCGGGCTGCTGCCCACCGACCGGCCGCTGACGGTGGTGACCGCATCGCTGCCGACGGCCGCGGCGGTCGCCGAGTCCCCCCACATCACGACCCTGCTGCTCGGCGGCCGGGTACGCGCCCGCACCCTCGCGAGCGTGGGCTCCTGGGCATGCTCGATGCTCGCGGGCTTCGTCATCGACCTCGCGTATATCGGATCGAACGGCATCTCGAGGGAGTGCGGCCTGACCACCCCCGACCCGACCGTCGCCGATGTGAAGGCCAAGGCCCTGGAGGTGTCCCGGCGGCGCATCTTCCTGGGCCACCACGGAAAGTTCGGCGCCAGCAGCTTCTGCCGCTTCGCCGAGATCTCCGACTTCGAAACGATCATCACCGACACCGGCCTGTCCGCCGCCGAGGCCCACCGCTACGCGCTCCTGGGGCCCCGGGTCCTCCGGGTCTGAGCGGCTCGGGCCGACGCGCTGCGACACATGTGCCGGGCCATCCTCCGCGAAACCGAGATCCGCGGCGACGTGACCTGCGGCGTGCCGACCGTACTCGACGTGATCCACGGCAAGACCGCCGCCCTGACCGCCGCCGCCTGCCAGGCCGGAGCGATCCTGGGCGGTGCGCCCCCCGCTCAGGTCAACTCCCTGCGCCAGTAGGCAGAACGACTCGGCATGGCCTTCCAGATCCGCGACGACCTGCTGCCCTACACCGCGAACGACCAGGCGACCGGCAAGACCACCGTCAGCGATATCGCCAACCGGCCGCCGAACGCCAGTGTTGACGTGGGCGGTCGATCGGTTCGACGGTGACGCCGCCGGGACGTGCCGCCGCACCCCCTCAAGACCCACATGAGTGCAGGTCAGAACGAGGGCGGCGGCACTGGCACCCGCAACTCAGATATCCCGGAAGATCTCAATCTGCGCGCCGATGGAGTTCAGCCGCTCCGCCAGATCCTCATAACCCCGGTTGATGACATAGACGTTGCGCAGCACGGACGTGCCCTCGGCGGCCATCATCGCGAGGAGGACGACGACGGCCGGGCGCAGTGCCGGCGGGCACATCATCTCCGAGGAGCGCCAGCGGGTGGGGCCGTCGACCAGCACCCGGTGCGGGTCGAGCAGTTTGACCTGGGCGCCCAGGCGGTTGAGGTCGGTCAGGTAGATGGCGCGGTTGTCGTAGACCCAGTCGTGGATGAGGGTCTGGCCCTGGGCGCTGGCCGCGATGGCCGCGAAGAAGGGGACGTTGTCGATGTTCAGGCCCGGGAACGGCATCGGGTGGATCTTGTCGATCGGGGCCTGGAGCTTGGAGGGGCGGACGGTCAGATCGATCAGCCGGGTGCGGCCGTTGTCGGCGGCGTACTCCGTGCTGCGCTCGTGGTCGAGGCCCATCTCCTCCAGGACCGCCAGCTCGATCTCCAGGAATTCCACCGGCACCCGGCGGATCGTCAGCTCCGACTCGGTGACCACGGCCGCCGCCAGCAGGCTCATCGCCTCGACCGGGTCCTCGGACGGTGCGTAGTCCACGTCCCGGTCGATGTGCGTGACGCCGTGGACGGTGAGCGTGGTGGTGCCGACGCCCTCGACCTTGACGCCCAACTCCTCCAGGAAGAAGCAGAGATCCTGGACCATGTAATTGGAGGAGGCGTTGCGGATGACGGTGACGCCGTCGTGCCGGGCGGCGGCCAGCAGGGCGTTCTCCGTGACGGTGTCCCCGCGCTCGGTCAGCACGATCGCGCGCTTGGGCTCGACGCTGCGATCGACCTCGGCCAGATACGTACCGTCGGTCGCGGTGATCTCCAGCCCGAAGTGGCGCAGCGCCGTCATATGCGGCGTCACCGTACGGGTCCCCAGGTCACAACCGCCCGCGTAGGGAAGCTTGAAGTGGTCCATCCGGTGCAGCAGCGGTCCGAGGAACATGATGACGCTGCGGGTGCGGCGCGCGGCCTCGGTGTCCATCGCCTCGAGGTTGAGCTCGGCGGGCGGGACGATCTCCAGGTCGCTGCCGTTGTTGATCCAGCGGGTGCGGACGCCGATGCTGCCCAGCACCTCCAGGATGCGGTAGACCTCCTCAATGCGCGCCACCCGGCGCAGAGTTGTCTTTCCGGCGTTCAGCAGCGTGGCGCAAAGCAGCGCGACACAGGCGTTCTTGCTCGTCTTGACGTCGATGCTGCCGGACAGCTGGCGGCCGCCGACCACCCGGAGATGCATCGGTCCGGCATAACCGAGCGAGATGATTTCGCTGTCCAGGGCTTCGCCGATACGGGCGATCATCTCAAGGCTGATGTTCTGGTTGCCACGTTCAATGCGGTTCACGGCGCTCTGGCTGGTGCCGAGCGCGTCGGCGAGCTGCGTCTGTGTCCAGCCCCGGTGCTGTCGGGCGTCACGGATGAGCCTGCCGATGCGTACGAGGTAGTCGTCTGCCATGGGGTGACCGTATCTCAGATATGAGATGGATGCCCGCATTGACGTTTATCGGATTGTCGTGTTCTTTCCGTTTTTATGGAGCTATCCCTCATTCGGCCGTTTTTCTTGCGCTTTGAGGGCTTCTGTGGATGGGGGTGACATGCCGGTGGGGCGCTCGCGCCCGCCGCCGTACGGGTGACCCTGGGGGTGCCGCCGGCGTCAGAGCGCCGCCACGTCGACTCCCGCCAGCCGCTCCGGATCCGCGAGGATGTTGATCTCGACGATCCTGCCGTCGGCGATCGTCAGGCCCAGCACCGAGAACGCCCGGCCCTCTCGGACCGCCACGACACCCGGCACGCCGTTCACCAGGGCGGGCCGCGAGGTGAGGGCGAACCGCGAGAACAGCAGCGCCTGTTCCACCACGGCCCGCGCCCCGCGCACCACCTTCGACAGGTTCGGCGACACCGCGCCGCCGTCCGCGCGCAGCAGCACATCCGGGTCGAGGACCGCGAGCAGCGCATCGAAATCGCCGTCGCGGGAGGCGGCGAGGAAGGCGTGCACGACCTTGCGCTGGCGGGGCAGATCGGCGTCGGGGGTCGCGGTGCCCTGGACCCGGCGGCGGGCGCGGCTGGCGAGCTGGCGGGTGGCGGCGGGGCTGCGTTCCACGATGGGCGCGATGTCGTCGAAGGGCACCGCGAACATGTCGTGCAGCACGAACGCCAGCCGTTCCGCCGGGGCGAGCGTTTCGAGGACGACCAGCAGCGCCAGCCCGACCGCATCGGCCAGCAGCACCTCCTGCTCGGGGTCGATGCCCTCCTCGCGGCTGATGACGGGCTCGGGAACGTGGGTCTCCAGCGGGTCCTCGCGCAGCGCCTTGCGGCTGCGCAGGATGTCCAGGCATACCCGCCCGACGACGGTCGTCAGCCAGCCGCCCAGGTTCTCCACCCCGTCCGCACCCGAGCGGCTCAGTCGCAGCCAGGTCTCCTGTACGGCGTCCTCGGCCTCGGTCAGGGAGCCGAGCATCCGGTAGGCGACCGCCCGCAGATGACCGCGGTGCTCCTCGAACCGCTCCGCCAGCCACTGCTGCCGCCCACCCGACTCGTCCATCGCGCCCATTCCTCCGTTACGGTCCCTCACCTCTGTGACGGACGAGCTCCGGCGGATGTGACACGACGTCCGCGACACCAGGTCCCGGCCTCCCCCCATCCCGCCCCACTATGCCCATTCTCTGCCGATCGCCCGGTGGCTGCCGCTGCCCCGGTGGCGGTTGGCGCCCCTGGGGGTGCTGCACCGCTCGTCCTCCTTCACCACGGTCAGCGTGATCTTCAGCTCGTCCATATGGGGCCCCGCCATATGGGCCCCCGCGGCCGGCTGCTGGTCGCACACCTTCCATGCGGCGGGCCACAGCACATGGCGGCCCTTGCCGAGCCCGTCCGAGAAGCGGACGCGGAGGTCGTAGTGGAGGGTCTGGTACGCGGTGACCAGGTCCTTGCCCTTCACGTCCGGCATCGTGCCGGTGTGGGGGTCGAGGCCGGTGTGGGCCTGGGCGGGAATGGCCAGGGCGATGCCCGCGGACAGGGCGAGGGCTGCGGTGACAACGGTCTTCTTCATGCCGCAAGAAATGACCGCTCCGCGCTTCCCTCACGCCCCCGCCGACCCGATCGGCCCAGCGCCGGATCCACGCGGACTCGGATGTCCGCGCCGGACAGGTCACAGTGGCCAGGGCATGACCCCGCCGCACCGATGTACTAGAGTTATCTCGACATCGAGATATCTGCCGAAAGGCGTACCGCTGTCGCGCTAGTAAGGTGTGCCTAACTTAGGCATACCTTAGCGGATTGGCAAGCACCTGTGACGGCACCCCGCGACGGCAGTCGCATAGGGTGCACAGCGCGGTGGTACGCGCGAATTCATGCATGAAGGAGACTGTCGTGTCGGCGAACAGCTTCGACGCCCGCAGCACGCTGCGCGTGGGCGACGAGTCGTACGAGATCTTCAAGCTGGACAAGGTCGAGGGCTCCGCTCGCCTTCCCTACAGCCTGAAGGTGCTGCTGGAGAACCTGCTCCGCACCGAGGACGGCGCGAACATCACCGCCGACCACATCCGCGCGCTCGGCAACTGGGACTCCCAGGCGCAGCCGTCGCAGGAGATCCAGTTCACGCCGGCCCGCGTGATCATGCAGGACTTCACCGGTGTGCCATGTGTCGTGGACCTCGCCACCATGCGTGAGGCCGTCAAGGAGCTGGGCGGCGACCCGGCGAAGATCAACCCGCTGGCGCCGGCCGAGCTGGTCATCGACCACTCCGTCATCGCCGACAAGTTCGGCACGAAGGACGCCTTCGGCCAGAACGTCGAGCTGGAGTACGGCCGCAACAAGGAGCGCTACCAGTTCCTGCGCTGGGGCCAGACCGCCTTCGACGAGTTCAAGGTCGTCCCCCCGGGCACCGGCATCGTCCACCAGGTCAACATCGAGCACCTGGCCCGTACGGTCATGGTGCGCAACGGCCAGGCCTACCCCGACACCCTCGTCGGCACCGACTCGCACACCACCATGGTCAACGGCCTGGGCGTGCTGGGCTGGGGCGTCGGCGGCATCGAGGCCGAGGCCGCGATGCTCGGCCAGCCGGTCTCCATGCTCATCCCGCGCGTGGTCGGCTTCAAGCTGACCGGTGAGCTGAAGCCGGGTACGACCGCCACGGACCTCGTGCTCACCATCACCGAGATGCTGCGCAAGCACGGCGTCGTCGGTAAGTTCGTCGAGTTCTACGGCGAGGGTGTGGCGGCGACCTCGCTGGCCAACCGCGCCACCATCGGCAACATGTCGCCGGAGTTCGGCTCCACCGCCGCCATCTTCCCGATCGACGGCGAGACGCTGAACTACCTCAAGCTGACCGGCCGCTCCGAGCAGCAGGTCGCGCTCGTCGAGGCGTACGCCAAGGAGCAGGGCCTCTGGCTCGACCCGGCCGCCGAGCCCGACTTCTCCGAGAAGCTGGAGCTGGACCTGTCGACGGTCGTCCCCTCGATCGCCGGCCCCAAGCGCCCGCAGGACCGTATCGTCCTCGCCGACGCCAAGGCGCAGTTCGAGCGCGACGTCCTCAACTACGTCTCCGACGCCGACGAGGCGGGCCAGGAGTCCTTCCCGGCCTCCGACGCCCCGGCCGCCACCAACGGCGTGCCGAGCCGCCCGACCACGGTCACGGCCCCCGACGGCTCGACGTACGAGATCGACCACGGCGCCGTCACCGTCGCCGCGATCACCTCCTGCACCAACACCTCGAACCCGTATGTGATGGTCGCCGCCGCGCTGGTCGCGAAGAAGGCCGTCGAGAAGGGCCTGACCCGCAAGCCGTGGGTCAAGACCACCCTCGCCCCGGGCTCCAAGGTCGTCACCGACTACTTCGACAAGGCGGGGCTCACCCCCTACCTCGACAAGGTCGGCTTCAACCTCGTCGGCTACGGCTGCACCACCTGCATCGGCAACTCCGGCCCGCTGCCGGAGGAGGTCTCCAAGGCCGTCAACGACCACGACCTGGCCGTGACCTCGGTGCTCTCCGGCAACCGTAACTTCGAGGGCCGGATCAACCCCGACGTCAAGATGAACTACCTGGCGTCCCCGCCGCTGGTCGTCGCCTACGCCCTCGCGGGTTCCATGAAGGTGGACATCACGCGCGACGCCCTGGGCACCGACCAGGACGGCAAGCCGGTCTACCTCGAGGACATCTGGCCGACCGAGGCCGAGGTCAACGACGTCGTCGCCAACGCCATCGGCGAGGACATGTTCGCGAAGTCCTACGAGGACGTCTTCGCGGGCGACGCCCAGTGGCAGGCGCTGCCGGTCCCCACCGGCAACACCTTCGAGTGGGACGCGCAGTCCACCTACGTCCGCAAGCCCCCGTACTTCGAGGGCATGCAGATGGAGCCGGCCCCGGTCCAGGACATCGCGGGCGCCCGCGTCCTCGCCAAGCTCGGCGACTCGGTCACCACCGACCACATCTCCCCGGCCGGTGCGATCAAGGCCGACACCCCGGCGGGTAAGTACCTGTCGGAGCACGGCGTCGAGCGTCGCGACTTCAACTCGTACGGTTCCCGTCGCGGTAACCACGAGGTCATGATCCGCGGCACGTTCGCCAACATCCGCCTGCGCAACCAGATCGCGCCGGGCACCGAGGGCGGCTACACCCGCGACTTCACCCAGGCCGACGCCCCGGTGTCGTTCATCTACGACGCGTCGCAGAACTACCAGGCCGCCGGCACTCCGCTGGTCATCCTGGGCGGCAAGGAGTACGGCTCCGGTTCGTCCCGTGACTGGGCCGCCAAGGGCACCGCGCTCCTCGGCGTCAAGGCCGTCATCACCGAGTCGTACGAGCGCATCCACCGCTCGAACCTCATCGGCATGGGCGTCCTGCCGCTCCAGTTCCCGGAGGGCCAGTCGGCCGAATCGCTCGGCCTGACCGGCGAGGAGACCTTCTCGATCGCGGGCGTGACCGAGCTGAACAACGGCACGACCCCGAGCACGGTCAAGGTCACCACCGACACCGGCGTCGAGTTCGACGCGGTCGTCCGCATCGACACCCCCGGTGAGGCGGACTACTACCGCAACGGCGGCATCATGCAGTACGTGCTGCGCAGCCTGATCCGCAAGTAAGCGGCAGCCGGCACACAGCGGCGCACGGCCAAGGGCCGCACCCCTCGGAAAGGGGGTGCGGCCCTTGTGCCGTCCGTGGCAGGCTGCCGTCGAGGAGGGGGCGGAATGAGAACGCGGCGGCTGGTATTCGGCCTGTATGCGGACGAGGCCGGTCTGGCGTGGGTCAAGGGCATCGTCGCGGCCGCGGCGCAGGCCCGAGGGGCCCGCGTGGTCGCCTGGGCCGAAGAGCGGGAGATCCTCGCCGGGGGTGTCCCGGTGGCCGAGATGTATGACCTCCTCGTGGACCAGTGGGGCCACGAGAACCCCGGTCAGGACCCTGGCGAGCGAAGCCCCGTCGAGCTGCGCGCCGGTGTCGTGTGCTCCCTGCGGGTGTGGCGGGACGTGCGCAGGACGGTGCTCCGGCGCATGTGTCCCGAGGGCAGGGCGCCGCATGCGTGCCGGGTCCCGTGGATGGCCGGGTAGCGCCCCTCGGCCCCTCACCCTGACAGCAGCTCCACCTCCGCCAGCCGCGCCGTCCCCCCGCCGCCCCCGCCCGTCAGCAGCCGGTAGTGCGGGTACGCGCCCGGGTGGGCGACCGTGAAGACCCTGGTCTGGTGGTCCCAGGTGAAGCCTTCGCCGGTGCGCCGGTCGAGATCGGTCCAGTGCGCACCGTCCGTCGAGCCCTGCAACACCCAGTCCGCGGGCGCCCGTTGGCGGTCGGACGAGGTGAGGGTGTACTGCGCGGCGGGGCCCGCACCGGATTGCACCGTCAGGTCGGTGGCCGGGCCGAGGGCGGCATCCGTGGCGGAGGTGTTGTCCAGGAGGGGCGAGCCTCCCCCGGGCACCGTCAGATCGTGGACGGGGGACGGGACGCGGTCGTCACGGGTGAGCGAGGTGGGACCGGCGTTCTTTCCGCTGCCCCAGGCCGAGGGCTTCGGGCCCATCGCGAAGTCCAGCCGGGCTCCCCGGGCGAGCAGCGCATGCGGCAGTGCGGTGGAATTCCACGGTTTTCCGTTGACCTTGAGGGACTGGACGTAGACGTTGCGGGCGCTGTTGCGGGGCGCGTTGACGATCAGATCGTGGCCGTTCTCCAGATGGACCGTCGCCTTGGTGAACAGCGGGGAGCCGACCGCGTATTCGCCCTGGCCCATGACCAGGGGGTAGAAGCCGAGCGCGCTGAAGACATACCAGGCGGACATTTCGCCGTTGTCCTCGTCGCCCGGGTATCCCTGGCCGATTTCGCTGCCGAGGTAGAGGCGGGAGAGCACCTCGCGGACCTTCTCCTGGGTTTTCCAGGGGCGGCCGGCGGCGTCATAGACATACGCGATGTGGTGTGCGGGCTGGTTGCTGTGGCCGTACATGCCCATCCGGGTGTCGCGGGCCTCGGTCATTTCGTGGATGACGTCGCCGTAGGAGCCGGCGAATTCCTTGGACGCGGTCTCCGGGGTGGCGAAGTACGCATCGAGTTTCCGGGCCAGCGCGGACCGGCCGCCGTAAAGGTTGGCCAGGCCCCGGGTGTCCTGGGGTGCGGTGAAGGCGTAGGTCCAGGCGTTGGTCTCGGTGTAGTCGTAGCCCCAGACGCGGGGGTCGAATGCCTTGGGCGTCAGGCGCCAGTCGCCCTGGGCGTCCTTGCCCTGGAAGAAGCCGATACGGCGGTCGAAGAGGTGGACATAGTTCTGCGCGCGATGCCGGAAATACATCGACTCTTCGAGGTAGCGCCGTTTATGCGTTTTCGCGTACAGGGCCTCGCCCATACGGGCGATGCCGAAGTCGTTGAGACAGCCCTCCAGGGCCCAGGACAGGCCCTCGCGGGTGTCGGTGCTCGTATAGCCGAGGAAGGGGGAGGTGGTCATTCCCTTACGGCCGACACCGGGACCGGGCGGGGCCACGGTCGCATTCTTCACGGCCGCTTCATAGGCGGCCTCGGCCTCGAAGGGCACGCCCTTGACATACGCATCGGCGAACGCGACATCGGAACTCGTACCGGTCATCAGATCCGCATAGCCGGGGGAGGACCAGCGGGAGATCCAGCCGCCGTCCTTGTACTGGCGGACGAATCCGTCGACCATGCGCCCGGCCCGGTGCGGAGTGAGCAGCGAATAGGCCGGCCAGGTGGTCCGGTAGGTGTCCCAGAAGCCGTTGTTGACGTAGATCTGGCCGTCGACGATTTTCGAGCCGGTGCGGGTGGGGGTGTCCGGGCCGGTCTGCGGGGAGAACGGGCTGGCGTAGCGGATGCCCGAACCGGTCTGCTCGGAACCGGAGTTGGGATAGAGGTAGAGGCGGTAGAGGCTGGAGTAGAGGGTGGTGAGCTGGTCCGGGCTCGCGCCCTCGACCTCGACGCGGCCCAGGAGGGCGTCCCATTGGGCCTGGGCCCGGCGTTCGACGGCCGCGAAGGGGGTGCCCGCCGGGATCTCGCGGGTCAGATTGGCCCTCGCCTGGTCGACGCCGATCAGGGAGGTGGCGATGCGCAGCGTCACGGTGCGGTCGGCGCCGGGCCGGAGGCGCAGATAGCCGGTGACGTCCTTGCCCCCGGTGCAAGCACCGGCTCCACTGGAGCGGCTGACGCCGCACCCCTCGTTGTCGAGCCGGCCGCCGCCGGTGACCGGAGCGTCGAGGACGCCGTAGACGAACAGCCGGGTCGCACCGGTCGACAGGCCGCTTTTGACGTCGGAGAAACCGGTGACGACGCCGTGCCGGGTGTCGAGGGTCAGTCCGCCCTTGTTGTTGACGTTGTCGAAGAGGAGGGCGGCGTGGTCACCGGGGAAGGTGAAGCGCATGAGGGCGGCGTGATCGGTGGGGGTGATCTCCGCCTTCAGGCCGTTGTCGAAGGTGACGCCGTAGTAGTGCGGGTGCGCGGTCTCGTTCGCATGGTGGAAGGGGAGGGCGCGGGCGGTGCGCGAGGCGTCGGGGATGCCGGGGGCGAGGGACGGCATGACCTGGAACGTCTGGCGGTCGCCCATCCAGGGACTGGGCTCATGGCTGGCGCTGAACGCCTGGAGGGTGGGCAGGTTGTCGGCGTTGTTGCGCCGCGCGTACTCGTAGAGCCAGTCGGTGGAGCCGGCGTTGGTCACCGGCGTCCAGAAGGTGAAGCCGTTGGGGACGGCGGTCGCGGGGAAGGTGTTGCCGCGCGAGAAGCTGCCGCTGGAGAGGGTGCCGCGGGTGGTGAGGGCGTAGTCGGAGAGGTGGCCGAGCCGCTTGTCCGGTGGTGCGGGGGCGAGGGCGATGTCGTCGACCCAGCCGCGGAAGGCGGGCGCGGTGCGCGGCGCGGCGGGTGCGTCGTAGGCGATCAGGATGCGGTCGACGGTCTTGCCGGCGGCGACCGCGCCGATGCGGGAGGCGCGGTGGTTCCACTGATTGACGTAGAGGGTCTTGGAGGCGGCCTGGCCCTGCGGGGTCAGGGGCGCGCCGTGCTGGTCGACGGCGTGCAGGTCGCTGAGGTAGGTGCCGTCCGTGAAGGCCAGGTCCACGGCGACATGGGTCGCGGGATACGACAGATCCGTGGTCGCCATCTCCGGGAAGAGCCGGTAGGAGAGCGTGGTGGACGCGGTGACGGGGATGTCGACGTCGAAGAGTTTGTTGTACGCGTAGCCGCGGCCGGGCGCGGTGTGGGTGCCCGCGTAGCGCAGGGCGTGGGTGCCGGTGAAGCCGGCGTGCGCCTTGGCGGTGGGTGAGTCGGTGGGGCCGGTGTCGGGGTGGCTCGTCATGCCGGGCGCCGCGGTGGCGGCCGGTGGCTCGGGGGTGACGCCCGCGGCGCGAGGCGTGCCGTCGGGGGCGGTGTCGACGGTGTCGCGCCAGGTCAGGGGCGGATCGCCGGATTCGAACGAGGTATGGAACTCCGCCGGGTGCGGCGGGGCTTGGGCGGGCGCGGCCTGGGCCGGGACGAGCACGGTGACGGCGAGCAGCGCGGCCGTCGCGAGGGCGGCGGCCGGACGGGTGACGGTCCACGGTGAACGGTGCCGGTGTCTGTGCCGCACGCGAGCCCTCTCAACGGAGTTGACATCGTTGTCAGTTGATGCTGGATGGCGCAGGGAAAGGCGGGGACGAGCGGGTGGGCAGAGATAAGTAAGGGGTGCGGGGAGAAGGGTGTCAAGGGTGTCGTTGCGGTCGGTGGGTCGCCGTGGTGAGCGAGGGGCGGATTTCCGCTCCCGTGCACCGGCGCGCCGGACAAGGGGAGAACTCCCGGCATGCCGCAGAGGTCTCAACTAGGGAAAGACGCCGTCCAACCCTGCATTCGATCTTGCCCCTTCGGCTGGAAGTGGACTATACCTGTCGGCATCCCAGCGGCCGCGCGACCGGGCCGTGGATCCGGGGGAGTGCCGGGGAATGGATGATTTCCCCGCGTCTCCCTAGCGCGTATCCCGCGCGTCCGGTGCACATCCCGTACAACTCAGCTTCATCTGACCTGCGGTGCCGGGGTGGCTCCGGTACACCGCCTGAGTCCTGAAGAAGGCGAGGACTTGAGCATGGGATCCACCTCAGAATTCAACCGTCGCGATCTGGTCAAGCGGGCCGCCGCACTCGGCATTGTCGCCGTACCGGCCATGAGTGTGCTGTCCGCCTGTGCCGGCGCCTCCGGCGGTGGCAATGACAAGGTCGCCAAGGGAACGAAATCGGCGAAGAATCCCCTGGCCGTCAATGAGTCCGCGGGACTGGACGTCGTCATCTTCGACGGTGGATTCGGCGACAAATACGCCAAGGACGCGCAGGCGGAGTACGTCAAGGCCTTTCCCAAGGCCGGCGGCAAGGTCAAGCTCTCCTCGACGCAGAAGATCCAGTCGACCCTCCAGCCGCGGTTCAACGGGGGAAACCCGCCCGACCTCGTCGACAACTCCGGCGCCGAGCAGATGGACTTCGGCACCCTGGTCGCCAAGAACCAGCTCAGCGATCTGACGCCGCTCCTGGACGCCCCCTCGGTCGACGACCCGGCGAAGAAGGTCCGCGACACGCTGCGACCGGGCGTCATCGAAATGGGGCAGTTCGGCGGCAAGGAGACCTGGATCCTCTACTACGCCTACACGGTGTACGGTGTGTGGTACTCCAGAGGCAATCTGCACAAGCTCGACGCGGAATACCCCGAGACCTGGGACGACATGCTCGCGCTGTGCGCGAAGGCCAAGAAGAAGGGCATCGCGGGCTGGACCTATCCCGGCAAGTACCCCTACTACCTGCCCTTCAGCCTCTACCCGTTCATCGCCAAAATCGGCGGTGCGGAAGTGCTGCGGCGGATCGACAACCTCGAACCCAACGCCTGGAAGGACCCCGCGGTCAAGGCGGCCTTCGACGCCTATTACGAGCTCTACAAGAAGGGGTACGTCCTCAAGGGCTCGCCGGGACTCGACCACCTCCAGTCGCAGAAGGCATGGGCCGACGGAAAGGCGCTGTTCATCCCCAACGGCTCCTGGGTGGAGAACGAGTCCGCCAAGCAGATCGCCGCGAACCCGCATTTCGACCTCGCGGTCGGCGCGCCGTCCAGCCTCTCCGCCTCGGACAAGATGCCGTTCGGCACGATCTGGGCGTCGGGCGGTGAGCCGTACATCGTCCCGAAGGCGGCGAGGAACTCCGAGGGCGGGATGGAGCTGCTGCGCATCATGCTCAGCAAGAAGTCCGCGCAGAATTTCATCAAGCAGGTGTCCTCGCTGTGTTCGTTCAACGGCGGCACGGAGGGCGTCACCCTTCCGCCCGGCCTGTCCTCGGCGCATACGGCACTCCAGAAGGCGGGCTCGAACATCGTCAACCCCCGGCTCCAGGACTGGTATGTCGCGCTGCAGAAGGAACGGATCGGGGTCGGCGCGCTCGGCGAGATGATGGCCGGCCGGATGACGCCGGACGAGGCGATACAGCACATCCAGAAGTACGCGGACGACACCCGAGGCGACTCCAGCATCAAGAAGTACAAGCGCTGACAGGGGAGTTGCCGGGACCGATGAGCGCATGGGGGCACCCCCCGGCGTCGGCTGGGGGGCACCAGCGGCTCCGGCCGCAGGGAGAGAACGGGATCGGTAGTCATGCAGCACGGTAAATACCGTTTCATCGCGGGGTTTATGGTCGTCCCGCTGGCGATTTATGCGATCTTTGTGATCTCGCCGTTCGTGCAGGCCATCTACTACTCCTTCACGGACTGGACCGGCCTGAGTCCGGACATGAAGATGGTCGGCTTCGGCAATTATGTGCGGCTCTTCCAGGACGATGTCTTCTGGGCCGCCGTGGGCAACAGCGTGACGCTGCTGCTCCTGCTGCCGGTGGTGACACTGTCGCTCGGACTGTTCTTCGCCTTCATGCTCAATGTCGGCGGCCGCCGGAGGAAGAAGGCGGTGATCGGCGGCGTACGGGGCTCGGCCGCGTACAAGATTCTCTACTTCTTCCCGCAGGTGCTGTCCGTCCCGATCGTCGCGCTGCTGTTCCAGTTCGCGTACAACCCGGAGAGCGGCGCACTCAACGCCTTCTTCAAGGCGATCGGGCTGGACGGCGTGCAGCCGGACTGGCTGGGCGACCCCCAACTCGCCCTGTGGTGTGTGATGGGCGCGATGGTGTGGGCCAATGTCGGCTTCTATGTCGTCCTCTTCTCGGCCGGGATGAGTTCGATCCCGAAGGACTTCTACGAGGCCGCGCTGCTGGACGGCGCGAACCGCCTCAACACGTTCTTCCGGATCACCCTGCCGCTGCTGTGGGACACCGTGCAGACCGGCTGGATCTATATGGGCATCCTCGCCCTGGACGTATCGGCCTTCGCGTTCGTGCAGATCATGAGCGTGGGTCCGGGCGGCCCCGACTATGCGACCGAGGTTCTTCCGCTGTACGTGTACCAGAAGACCTTCCGCGACGGTCAGGCCGGATATGCGACCGCCATCGGCGTTTCCCTGCTGATCGTGACCCTGATTTTCTCGGCCATCGTGATGCGGCTGGGCCGGCGCGAGCGACTGGAGTTCTGATGAGTGCGCAGACGGATCCGGCCGAGCTGACGGGCGTGCCGGAGCAGGAGCCGCACGGCGCGTCGGCCGGTCGGCCGCGGGCGGGAAAACGAGGGGGCGAGGGCGGCGTCCTCAATGTCTTCTCGCACGGTGTCCTGGTGATCTGGGGGCTGTTGGTGACGATGCCGCTGCTGTGGGCGGTGGCCAGCTCCTTCAAGGACGACAGCGAAATCTTCGGCTCCCCCTGGGGGCTGCCCTCGGCGCTGCATGTCGACAACTGGGTGCGCGCCTGGGACAAGGCCAACATGGGCCAGTATTTCCTCAACTCGCTCATTGTGGTGGGCGGTTCACTGATCGGCACCATGCTGCTCGGGTCGATGGCGGCCTATGTGCTGGCCCGTTTCGACTTCCCCGGGAACCGCTTCCTCTACTTCCTGTTCGTCGGAGGTATGGGCTTTCCGGTGATCCTGGCGCTGGTCCCGCTGTTCTTCGTCATGAAGAACATGACGCTGCTGGACACCTATCACGGCCTGATCCTGGTCTATATCGCCTATTCGCTGCCGTTCACGGTCTTCTTCCTCTGCGGCTTCTTCCGCACCCTGCCGACGTCGGTGGCGGAGGCGGCGCTCATCGACGGCGCCTCGCACACCCGCACCTTCTTCCAGGTGATGCTGCCGATGGCGAAGCCCGGCCTGATCAGCGTCGGGATCTTCAACTTCCTCGGGCAGTGGAACCAGTACCTCCTGCCGACGGTGCTCAACGTCGGTGACCCGAACAAGAAGATGCTCACCCAGGGGCTGGTCGCGCTGGCCGTGAGCCAGGGTTACAAGGGGGACTGGTCGGGGCTCTTCGCCGGCCTGACGATCGCGATGCTGCCGGTGCTCGCGGCGTACATCATCTTCCAGCGGCAGGTGGTGGCCGGTCTGACGGCCGGGGCGCTCAAGTAGCGCACCGCCCTCCCGGGGCCTTCCTCGCCGGTGTGCGGGGGAGGCCTCGGCCGTGCCATGTCCATTCCGTAGCAATGTGCTTGATCCTTTGACCGCTCAAGGACTTGACGGGAGGTGGCCCAGGCGCGTCAGCTTAGATTCACATGTTGGAGACACGCTGGCCCCACCGATGTGGCCCAGCCCCAGACGGGAGTGGATGAGTCAATGGAGACTCCGGGCTCGCAGTCCTCGCTGCACCGGGCCAATCTGGAGCGGGTCGTACGAGCGGTGCGTATGGCGGGCTCCCTCACGCAGGCGGAGATCGCCCGGAGCACGGGGCTGTCCGCGGCCACCGTCTCCAATATCGTTCGCGAGCTGAAGGACGGCGGCACCGTCGAGGTGACCCCGACCTCGGCCGGCGGACGGCGGGCCCGCAGCGTTTCGCTCTCCGGTGACGCCGGCATCGTCGTAGGGGTCGATTTCGGGCACTCCCATATGCGGGTGGCGATCGGCAATCTGGCCCACCGAGTACTGGCCGAGGACGCCGAGCCGATCGATGTGGACGCCTCCGCCGCGGAGGGCTTCGACCGGGCGGAAGCGCTGGTCAAGCGGCTGATCGAGACGACCGGGATCGCCGCGGACAAGGTCATCGGCGTCGGCCTGGGCGTGCCGGGGCCCATCGACGTCGAGTCCGGGACGCTGGGATCGACGGCCATCCTGCCGGGCTGGGCCGGGACGAACCCGAGCCGCGAGCTGTCCGGACGCCTCGGGGTCCCCGTCCACGTCGACAACGACGCCAACCTCGGCGCGCTCGGCGAGCTGGTGTGGGGCGGCGGGCGCGGGGCCACGGACCTGGCGTACATCAAGGTGGCCAGCGGCGTCGGCGCCGGGCTGGTGATCAGCGGGCAGATCTACCGCGGGCCGGGCGGCACCGCGGGCGAGATCGGGCACATCACGCTCGACGAGTCCGGGCCGGTCTGCCGCTGCGGCAACCGCGGCTGTCTGGAGACCTTCACCGCCGCCCGCTACGTCCTTCCGCTGCTCCAGCCGAGCCACGGACCGGATCTCACCATGGCGCGGGTGGTGCAGCTGGCCCGCGAGGGCGATCCGGGCTGCCGGCGGGTGATCGCGGACGTGGGCCGGTATATCGGCAGCGGTGTGGCGAATCTGTGCAATCTGCTCAATCCCAGCCGGGTGGTGCTCGGCGGCGATCTCGCCGAGGCCGGAGAGCTGGTGCTGGCGCCGATCCGGGAGTCGGTGTCGCGGTATGCGATCCCCAGTGCGGCACGGCAGTTGGGCATTGTGCCCGGCACGCTCGGCGGCCGTGCGGAGGTGCTGGGTGCGCTCGCGCTCGTGCTGAGCGAAATGGGCGATTCGACCCTGCTTGACGGCGTACGGGACGCGGAGGCGCCCGCTCCGGTGTGACGGGCTCCGGGGCTTTGCGCCCCTTACCAGTCCGTTTGAGTTCACACAGCTAACGCATGGCACCGTTGCCATCTCGTTAAGGATTTACTTCTTGACGGTCGGCTGGCGGCCGAGTTGACTTCCAGCCACCTCGGCCGCAACGACGCGGCCTCGTCAGGGAGGCAACCCCAATGAACGTTTGGACGCGTCGCGTCGTCATAGGAACCGCCGCCGTCTCGATGGCCCTCTCGGTGGCCGCCTGCGGCAAGGCCGGTAACGGCGCCAAGGGCGGTGGCGGTGACGGCAAGACCATCGGTCTGCTGCTGCCGGAGAACAAGACCACGCGCTACGAGACCTTCGACCGCCCGCTGATCGAGGCGAAGATCAAGGCGCTGTGCAGCGACTGTCAGGTCAAGTACAACAACGCCGACCAGGACACCCAGAACCAGAAGAAGCAGTTCGACGCGCTGATCACCCAGGGCGTCAAGGTGATCATCCTGGACGCGGTCGACTTCAAGGCCACCAAGTCCTGGGTCAACCAGGCCGCCAAGCAGGGCGTCAAGGTCATCGCGTACGACCGGCTGGCCGAGGGCAACCTCTCCGCTTACGTGTCCTACGACAACGAGAAGATCGGCCGCCTCCAGGGCCAGGCCCTGGTCAAGGCGCTCGGCGACAAGGCCAAGGACAGCAATGTCGTCATGATCAACGGTTCGCCGACCGACCCGAACATGCCGTTCTTCAAGAAGGGCGCCCACAGCGTCCTCGACAAGGCGGTCAAGAAGATCTCCTACGAGCAGGACATCCCGGACTGGTCGCCGGACGAGGCCAACAAGAAGATGAGCGCGGCCATCGACTCGCTGGGCAAGGACAACTTCCAGGGCGTCTACTCCGGCAACGACGGCATGGCCGGCGGCATCATCACCGCCCTCAAGAAGCAGGGCATCAGCGTCCCGGTCGGCGGCCAGGACGCCGAGCTCGCGGGTCTCCAGCGGATCCTCAAGGGCGACCAGGCGTTCACCATCTACAAGCAGATCAAGCCGCAGGCCGACACCACGGCCGAGATCGCGGTCAAGCTGCTCAAGGGCGAGAAGATCGGCTCCCTGACCGACCGGAAGGTCGACAGCCTCAGCGGCGAGGTCAAGGGCATCCCCGCCAAGCTCTACGACGCGCAGATCGTGACCAAGGCCAACATCAAGGACACGGTCATCAAGGACAAGGTCTATACGGCGAGCCAGATCTGCGCCGGCGACGTCAAGAAGGCCTGCGAAGCGGCCGGCATCAAGTAGCCCGCACGCCCCCGAGGCCCGGCCCGCGCCGCCCCAGGCGCGGGCCCGGCCCGCCCCACCCCTCTTCGCAGAGCCCCCCGCTCTTCGCACCATCCCGCCGTTGTGACGGCGGCCAAGGAGATGATTCACGTGTCCGCTACGCCTGTGCTGGCGTTGCGCGGAATCTCCAAGCGGTTCGGCGCCGTCCAGGCACTCACGGACGTCACCCTGGAGATCCACCCCGGTGAGGTGGTCGCCCTCGTCGGCGACAACGGCGCCGGCAAGTCCACGCTGGTCAAGACCATCTCGGGCGTCCACCCGGTCGACGACGGCGCCATCGAGTGGGAGGGCCGGGCGGTACGCATCAGCAAGCCGCACGACGCCCAGGAGCTCGGCGTCGCCACCGTCTACCAGGACCTCGCGCTCTGCGACAACCTCGACGTCGTCGCCAACCTCTTCCTGGGCAACGAGACCCGCACCGCCGGTGTCCTGGACGAGATCGCCATGGAGAAGCGGGCCAAGGAGCTGCTGGACACCCTGTCCATCCGCATCCCCAGCGTCCGTATCCCCGTCGCCGCGCTCTCCGGAGGCCAGCGGCAGGTCGTCGCCATCGCCCGCGCGCTGATCGGCGACCCGAAGATCGTCATCCTGGACGAGCCCACCGCGGCCCTCGGCGTCGAGCAGACCGCGCAGGTCCTCGACCTGGTCGAGCGGCTGCGCGAGCGGGGTCTGGGTGTCATCCTCATCAGCCACAACATGGCCGATGTGCAGGCCGTCGCGGACCGGGTCGCGGTGCTGCGGCTGGGCCGCAACAACGGTGTCTTCGACGTCGAGGGCACCTCCCACGAAGAGATCATCGCCGCGATCACCGGCGCCTCGGACAACGCCGTCACGCGCCGCCAGGCCCGTACGGACAAGGTGAAGAAGGAGGTTGGGGCATGAGCGACCTCAAGAAGGAGCCTGCGGTCGAGGAGCCGGTGGCCGAGGAGGCTGCGGTCGAGGAGACCGCGGCCCCGGCGGCGGACGAGACCCCGGCCCCGGCCGACGAGGCGGACCCGAACACCGCTGCCGCCCCCGCGGCCGTCGACCCCCGCCTCCTCGTCCGCGAGCAGGGCTTCGCCGGCTATCTGACCGACTTCAAGCGCCGGGTGCGTGGTGGTGAGCTGGGCTCGCTGCCGGTCGTCATCGGCCTGATCGTGATCGCGATCGTCTTCCAGCTCAAGAACAGCAGCTTCCTGTCGGCCGACAGCATCGCCAACATCGGCGTCTACACGTCGGGCCTCGGCATCATGGCCGTCGGCATCGTCTTCGTCCTGCTGCTCGGTGAGATCGATCTCTCGGTCGGCTCGGTGGCGGGCGTCGGCGCGGCCGTCTGGGCGGTGCTCAGCGTCACCCATGGCGTCAACGACTACCTCTCGGCCCTGATCGCCGTCGCCGCCGGTGCCGCCATCGGCGCCCTGCACGGGTTCTTTTTCGCCAAGATCGGCGTGCCCGCGTTCGTCGTCACCCTGGCCGGATTCCTCGGCTGGAGCGGCCTCCAGATCTGGATGATGGGGCAGGAAGGTTCCATCAACACCCCGAGCGGCAGCCTGGTGGAGAACCTCACCGGCTACTACTTCCAGGACAAGGGCGCCGCCTACGGGCTGGCGGTCGTGGCGGTCCTCGCCTACGCCGCCTCGCTGCTGCTGGACGCCAAGCGTCGCCGGGCCGCCGCGCTGCCCGCGCGCCCGCTCAGCGAGATCCTGCTGCGCACCGGCGTGGTCGCGGTGCTGGCCCTTGCCGTCGCCTACGTCCTCAACGAGCCGGCCGGCGCCCGCGGCCTCCCGCTGGCCCTGGTGCTGTTCCTGGCCGTCCTGGTCATCGCGGACTTCGTGGTGCGCCGGACGACCTACGGGCGGCAGATCTTCGCGGTCGGCGGCAACGCCGAGGCGGCCCGCCGCGCCGGTATCAACGTCAACAAGATCCGGATCAGCGTCTTCGCCCTCTCCGGGATGCTCGCCGCCTTCGGCGGCCTGTTCATCGCCAGCCTCTCCGGTGGCGCCACCAAGAACCTGGGCTCCGGCAACACGCTGATGAACGTCATCGCGGCGGCCGTCATCGGCGGCACCAGCCTCTTCGGCGGCCGCGGCAAGATCTGGTCCGCGCTGCTGGGCATGCTGGTCATCCAGTCCATCCAGCAGGGCCTGAACCTGCTCGGTATGGCCAGCGAGATCCAGTACATGATCACGGGCGCGGTGCTGCTCGCCGCCGTGGTGATCGACTCGGTGTCGCGGCGGACGCAGAAGACCGCGGGGCGCACGTGAGTACGGGCAGGGCGTATGCGCGTGCCGGTTCTGTAACAGCCGACCCGGTGCGCCGACCGTATCGGCCGTACCCGGCCCAAGCCGCATAATCCCGACGGACCGGCCCCCACCAGGCATGCGCCAGTGGGGGCCGGCCGCTGTGCGGGGGCGGGGCCGTTCGGGTGTCGCCGCCTGGTGACATACATCGCAAGGCCCGGCCGCTGGCACGGCAGGCGGAACATTAGACTCATCTGATCGGCAAGCTCGATCCACGGCAGCACAAGCAGCAAGGAGGCAGGGGTGGCGTTGCTTTCCCGTATCAGGGGACCGCGCGATCTGGACCGGCTGGAGCCGGAGCAGCTTGAGCAGCTGGCGGGGGAGATCCGCACCTTCCTCGTCGACGCGGTGTCCAAGACCGGCGGACACCTCGGGCCGAACCTCGGTGTGGTCGAGCTGACCATCGCCCTGCACCGTGTCTTCCACTCCCCGAAGGACAAGGTCCTCTTCGACACGGGCCACCAGTCCTACGTCCACAAGCTGCTCACCGGCCGCCAGGACTTCACCGGGCTCCGGGCCAAGGGCGGCCTGTCCGGCTATCCCTCCCGCGCCGAGTCGCCGCACGACATCATCGAGAACAGCCACGCCTCCACGGTGCTGGGCTGGGCCGACGGCCTCGCCAAGGCCAACGAGGTGCGCGGGACGGACGACCATGTCGTCGCCGTGATCGGTGACGGCGCGCTGACCGGCGGTATGGCCTGGGAGGCGCTCAACAACATCGCCGCCGCCAAGGACCGCCCGCTCGTCATCGTCGTCAACGACAACGAGCGCTCCTACGCCCCCACCATCGGCGGCCTCGCCAACCACCTCGCCACCCTGCGCACCACGGACGGCTACGAGCGCTTCCTGGCCCGCGGCAAGGACCTCCTGGAGCGCACGCCCGTCGTCGGCAAGCCGCTGTACGAGACGCTGCACGGCGCCAAGAAGGGCCTGAAGGACTTCATCGCGCCGCAGGGCATGTTCGAGGACCTGGGCCTGAAGTACGTCGGCCCGATCGACGGCCATGACATCGAGGCCCTGGAGTCCGCGCTGGCCCGCGCCAAGCGCTTCGGCGGCCCGGTCATCGTGCACTGCCTCACCGAGAAGGGCCGCGGCTACAAGCCCGCCGAGCAGGACGAGGCCGACCGCTTCCACGGCATCGGCCCGATCCACCCGGACACCGGCCTGCCGGTCAAGACCGCGGCCGCCAGCTGGACCTCCGTCTTCGGCGACGAGATGGTCAAGCTCGGCCGGGAGCGGGATGACATCGTCGCGATCACCGCGGCCATGCTCCAGCCCGTCGGCCTGAAGAAGTTCGCCGAGGCGTTCCCGGACCGTATCTACGACGTCGGCATCGCCGAGCAGCACGCCGCCACCTCGGCCGCGGGCCTGGCCACCGGCGGCGTCCATCCGGTCTTCGCGGTCTACGCCACCTTCCTCAACCGCGCCTTCGACCAGGTCCTGATGGACGTCGCGCTGCACAGGTGCGGGGTCACCTTCGTCCTGGACCGCGCCGGTGTCACCGGCGACGACGGCGCCTCGCACAACGGCATGTGGGACATGTCGATGCTCCAGGTCGTACCCACGCTGCGGCTCGCCGCGCCGCGCGACGCCGAGCAGCTGCGCGCCCAGCTGCGCGAGGCCGTCGAGGTCAAGGACGCGCCGACCGTACTGCGCTACTCCAAGGGCGTCGTCGGACCGGCCGTGCCCGCCGTCGGCACGGTGGGCGGCATGGACGTGCTGCGCGAGAGCACGGCCGGCAAGCCCGATGTGCTGGTGGTCTCGGTGGGTGCGCTCGCACCGATGTGCCTGGAGATCGCCGATCTCCTCGACAAGCAGGGCATCTCCACCACCGTCGTCGACCCGCGCTGGGTCAAGCCGGTCGACGCGGCGCTGCCGGAGCTCGCCGCCCGGCACCGCGTCGTGGTCACCGTCGAGGACAACATCCGCTCCGGCGGCGTCGGTTCGGCGATCGCGCAGGCGCTGCGGGACGCCGGGGTGGACCTGCCGCTGCGTGACTTCGGCATCCCCGAGAAGTTCCTCGACCACGCCTCCCGCAAGGAGGTCATGGCCGAGATCGGGCTCACCGCTCCGGACATCGCCCGCCAGGTGACGGGCCTTGTCGCCCGCCTCGACAACCGCGGCGGCGAGGACGCGGAGCCGGTGGAGACCGCCGACGGCCGGGCCGCCGAGGTGGCCCGCGACTGAGCGGACGCACGGCACCGTGATGGGCCGGCCGGCCACCCGTACGGGTGTTCCGGCCGGCCCGTCTGCATATCCGCGCTCACACCTCATCGGGTGAATCGCCGTCGCCCGAAGGCCCGCCGACACTGACTGTTTCTCTCCATTGCGGAGACTCGGTCAGTTCAGGAGAGTTGCGAGGGTCGTCCAGGCGGAGGTGCGCCCATGAGCACACAGCACGGCACAGGGAAAGTTTCACGCCGCGATCGCGGCATGTTCCGGACGAAGACTGTGGAGCAGTCGATCCAGGACACCGAGGAGCCGGAGCACTCGCTCAAGAAGTCCCTTTCCGCGCTCGACCTGACCGTCTTCGGCGTCGGTGTCGTCATCGGAACCGGCATTTTCGTTCTCACCGGAAAGATCGCCAAGGAGCAGGCGGGCCCCGCCGTGGCGATCTCCTTCGTCGTCGCGGGCGTGGTCTGCGCGCTGGCGGCGCTGTGCTACGCGGAATTCGCCTCCACCGTGCCGGTCGCCGGCTCCGCCTACACCTTCTCCTACGCGTCCCTCGGTGAGCTCCCCGCCTGGATCATCGGCTGGGACCTGATCCTCGAACTCGCCCTGGGCTGTGCGGTGGTGGCCGTCGGCTGGTCCGGCTATATCCGCTCGCTGATGGACACCGCCGGCTGGCATCTGCCCCCGGGACTGTCCGGCACCCATGGGGGCCATTTCGGCTTCGACCTCCTGGCCTGCGTCCTCGTCCTGGTCCTGACCGGTGTCCTGGTGCTCGGGATGAAGCTGTCGTCGCGGGTGACGGCGGTGATCGTCGGCATCAAGGTCACCGTCGTCCTGCTGGTCATCATCGCCGGTGCCTTCTTCATCAGCGGCGCCAACTACCACCCGTTCGTACCGCCGAGCCGGCCGACCGCGGGCGGCGGCGGACTGTCCGCGCCGCTGGCCGAGCTGATGTTCGGCTTCACCCCGTCCAACTTCGGCGTCATGGGCATCTTCGCCGCCGCCGCCGTGGTCTTCTTCGCCTTCATCGGATTCGACATCGTGGCCACCGCGGCCGAGGAGACCCGCCATCCGCAGCGCGACGTCCCGCGCGGCATCCTCGGCTCCCTCGCCATCTGCACACTGCTCTACGTCGCCGTCTCCGTCGTCGTCACCGGCATGGAGAAGTACAGCAGGCTCTCCACGGACGCCCCGCTCGCCGACGCCTTCAAGGACCTGGGGCATCCCTTCTTCGCGGACATCATCAGCTTCGGCGCGGCCGTCGGCCTGACCTCGGTGTGCATGATCCTGCTGCTGGGCCAGAGCCGGGTGTTCTTCGCGATGAGCCGCGACGGTCTGATGCCGCGGATCTTCTCCCGCTCGCACCCCCGCTTCGGCACGCCGTACCGGGCGACGATCCTGCTCGGCGTCGTCGTCGCCGTCGCCTCCGGCTTCACCTCGATCGATGTGCTCGCCGAACTGGTCAACATCGGCACGCTGTTCGCGTTCGTGGTCGTGGCCCTCGGCGTGATCATCCTGCGCCGCTCCCGGCCCGACCTGCCCCGCACCTTCCGCACGCCCCTGGTCCCGCTCGTCCCGATCCTGTCCGTGCTCGCCTCGGTGTGGCTGATGCTCAATCTGCCCGCCGAAACCTGGGTGCGGTTCGCGATCTGGATGGTGGTCGGCTTCGGCGTCTACTTCGTCTACGGGCGCGGGCACAGCCGCCTGGGCCTTCGCGTACGGCAGCGGGACGGCGAGGGGGCGGCCGGCACCCAGCCGTGACGTCACGCAGATGACGGCGCCTCGCGGCGCACGGGCCCGTACGGCCGGCCGTACGGGCCTTCGTCATGTCCGGCCGCCGCCGCCCGGCCGCACGGCGCGCGGCCCGGTCACCCGCGCCCCCAGGGCCTCCACCCGCCGGCGCAGTTCCCGGTCCGCGGTGACCACCAGGCAGTCCCGCCCGTCGCCCCGCTGCGCCACCAGCTCCACGATCCGGTCGTCCCCGCTGCCGGCCGCCGACTCCACCCGTACGCCCTCGACGGACGCCACCCCGCGCGCCGCGCCCTCGACGACCAGCACCAGCTCCAGCGGCGGCGCCACCAGCCCGGGGAGCCCCTGTGCGGCATACGGCGGCAGCGCATCGCGCAACCGCTCCGCCGCCCCGCGCCGGTCCCGCCACCAGCCGTCCGGCACCGAGCCGACCACATTCGCGGCATCGACAACGACCAAGGAATCCATGCCGCCACCCTCCCACGTCCCGGCCGCGGCCCCCCCCGCCCCGTAACGCACCGATGCGCGGGCCGCCCCCGTCGGGCCGACCCGCGCATCTCAGGCGCTGCGCGCCGTTACGCGGGAACGCTCGCGATCCCCGGGGCCAGGAACTTCTTGCCCGTGACCCGCTCGGAGACGCCCTCGCGGTCCAGGTACGGCGTGATGCCGCCCAGGTGGAAGGGCCAGCCGGCGCCGGTGATCAGGCACAGGTCGATGTCCTGCGCCTCGGCGACCACGCCCTCGTCCAGCATCAGGCCGATCTCCTGCGCGACGGCGTCCAGGACGCGGTCGCGGACCTGCTGCTCGGTCAGCACGGTGTCGCCCTGCTTGAGCAGCGCGGCGACCTCCGGGTCCAGCTCCGGCTTGCCGGAGTCGTAGACGTAGAAGCCGCGCTTGCCGGCCTCGACGACGGCCTTGAGGTTCGGGGAGACCGTGAAGCGGTCCGGGAAGGCGCCGTTCAGGGTCTCGGAGACGTGCAGACCGATCGCCGGGCCGACCAGCTCCAGCAGCACCAGCGGGGACATCGGCAGACCGAGCGGCTCGATGGCCTTCTCCGCGGTCTCGACCGGGGTGCCCTCGTCGATGACGTTCTGGATTTCGCCCATGAAGCGGGTCAGGATGCGGTTGACGACGAACGCCGGGGCGTCCTTCGTCAGCACCGCGGTCTTCTTCAGCTTCTTGGCGACACCGAAGGCGGTGGCCAGCGAGGCGTCGTCCGTCTTCTCGGCGCGCACGATCTCCAGCAGCGGCAGGATCGCGACCGGGTTGAAGAAGTGGAAGCCCACGACCCGCTCGGGGTGCTTGAGCTTGGACGCCATCTCGGTGACCGACAGCGAGGAGGTGTTGGTGGCGAGGATCGCATGCGCCGGCGCGACGGCCTCGACCTCGGCGAACACCTGCTGCTTGACGCCGATCTCCTCGAAGACGGCCTCGATGATGAAGTCCGCGTCGGCGAAGCCCTCGGCCTTGTCCAGCACACCGGACACCAGCGCCTTGAGGCGGTTGGCCTTGTCCTGGTTGATCCGGCCCTTGCCGAGCAGCTTGTCGATCTCGGCGTGGACGTAGCCGACGCCCTTGTCGATGCGCTCCTGGTCGATGTCGGTCAGCACGACCGGCACCTCCAGGCGGCGCAGGAACAGCAGCGCGAGCTGCGAGGCCATCAGACCGGCGCCGACGACGCCGACCTTGGTGACCGGCCGCGCCAGGTTCTTGTCCGGCGCACCCGCGGGCCGCTTGGCGCGCTTCTGCACCAGGTTGAACGAGTAGATACCGGCGCGCAGTTCACCGCCCATGATCAGGTCGGCGAGCGCCTCGTCCTCGGCGTCGAAACCGGCCTGGAGGTCACCGCTCTTGGCGGCGGCGATGATGTCCAGCGCGCGGTAGGCGGCCGGGGCGGCGCCGTGCACCTTGCCGTCGGCGATGAACCGGCCCTTGGCGACGGCCTGGTCCCAGGCGTCCCCGCGGTCGATCTCGGGACGCTCGACGGTGACGTCGCCCTTGAGGACCTGCGCGGTCCACAGCAGCGACTGCTCCAGGAAGTCCGCACCCTCGAAGAGCGCGTCGGCGATGCCGAGGTCGAAGACCTGCTTGCCCTTGAGCTGCTTGTTCTGGTTGAGGGAGTTCTCGATGATGACCGAGACGGCCTTCTCCGCGCCGATCAGGTTCGGCAGCAGCGCGCAGCCGCCCCAGCCCGGGACCAGACCGAGGAAGACCTCGGGCAGCGAGAAGGCGGGCAGCGCCTTCGAGACGGTGCGGTACGAGCAGTGCAGACCGACCTCGACGCCGCCGCCCATCGCGGCACCGTTGTAGTACGCGAAGGTCGGCACGGCCAGCGCGGACAGCCGCTTGAAGACCTCGTGGCCGCCCTTGCCGATGGCCAGCGCGTCGTCGTGGTTCTTCAGCAGCTCGACGCCCTTGAGGTCGGCGCCGACCGCGAAGATGAACGGCTTGCCCGTCAGGCCCACGCCGACGATCTCGCCGTCCGCGGCCTCCTTCTCGACCTGGTCGATCGCGGCGTTCAGGTTCGCCAGCGAGCCGGGGCCGAAGGTGGTCGGCTTGGTGTGGTCGAAGCCGTTGTCCAGCGTGATCAGCGCGAACCGGCCCGCGCCGTAGGGCAGTTCGAGGTGGCGTACGTGCGCCGAGGTCACGACCTCGTCCGGGAACAGCTCGGCGGCGCCTTTGAGGAGTTCGGTGGTGGTGCTCACTTGTCGCCTCCGGCGTCCTTGTGGTGCGGGTTCTCCCAGATGACCGTGGCGCCCATGCCGAAGCCGACGCACATGGTGGTGAGGCCGTAACGGACCTCCGGCTGCTCCTCGAACTGGCGGGCCAGCTGGGTCATCAGCCGGACGCCGGAGGAGGCCAGCGGGTGACCGAAGGCGATGGCGCCGCCGTACTGGTTGACGCGCTCGTCGTCGTCCGCGATGCCGTAGTGGTCGAGGAAGGCGAGCACCTGCACGGCGAACGCCTCGTTGATCTCGAAGAGGTTGATGTCCTCGATCGAGAGACCGGCCTTGGCCAGGGCCTTCTCCGTCGCCGGGATCGGGCCGTAGCCCATGACCTCCGGCTCGACGCCCGCGAAGGCGTACGACACGAGGCGCATCTTGACCGGGAGGTTGTGCTCCCGGGCGAAGTCCTCGGAGGCGATGATCGAGGCGGTGGCACCGTCGTTGAGACCGGCGGCGTTGCCCGCGGTGACGCGCCCGTGGGTACGGAACGGGGTCTTCAGCCCGGCCAGGTTCTCCAGCGTCGTGCCCGGACGCATCGGCTCGTCCGAGGTGACCAGACCCCAACCGGTCTCGCCCACCTCGGCGTTGGTGTTGCGCACCGAGATCGGGACCAGGTCCTGCTGGATCTTCCCGTTGGCGTACGCCTTCGCCGCCTTCTCCTGCGAGCGCACCGCGTAGGCGTCGGAACGCTCCTTGGTGATCTGCGGGTAGCGGTCGTGGAGGTTCTCCGCGGTCATGCCCATGAACAGGGCCGACTCGTCCACGAGCTTCTCGGAGACGAACCGCGGGTTGGGGTCGACGCCCTCGCCCATGGGGTGACGGCCCATGTGCTCGACGCCGCCCGCGATGACGGCGTCGTACGCGCCGAAGGCGATGGAGCCGGCCGTGGTCGTGACGGCCGTCAGCGCACCGGCACACATACGGTCGATGGAGTAGCCGGGCACGGACTGCGGGAGCCCGGCGAGGATGCCGGCGGTACGGCCCAGGGTCAGGCCCTGGTCGCCGATCTGGGTGGTCGCGGCGATGGCGACCTCGTCGATCTTCGCGGGGTCCAGGTCCGGGTTGCGGCGCAGCAGCTCCCGGATGGCCTTCACGACGAGATCGTCGGCGCGGGTCTCGTGGTAGATGCCCTTCGGGCCCGCCTTGCCGAACGGGGTGCGGACGCCGTCGACGAAGACGACGTCCCTAGCGGTACGAGGCACGTTGGCTCTCCTCCAGGTGCGGGATGGCACTGCTGCGGGGCGCCCCCAGGGACGCTTCACACCCACATGCTACTTACGGGTAACCAAGCTGCACACCCCCATCGCCGACAGCGGCGAACATCACACCCGATGGACGCGTATCGCGCGGTCTGTCCCGACGCGCAACAGGCCCCGGTCGCGTGTCCTCGCACGCGGCCGGGGCCTGTGTGTGGCCGGTTGTCGCTGGTCAGCCGCCGTTCGTCTGCAGCGCTTCGGTGAGGATCGGGGAGACCAGCTCGATCTGCCAGGGCCGGGCGCCGTACCCGGTCAGCACCTCGGTGACGCTCTCGCGGGCGGGCTCGGCCGGCGGCTCCCAGCACAGCCTGCGCACCGTGTCGGGGGTGATCAGATTCTCCTGCGGGAGGTTGAGCTGCTCGGCGAGCGCGGTCACCGCGGCGCGGGCGGCCGTGAGCCGGGCCGCGGCGGCCGGGTCCTTGTCGGCCCAGGAGCGGGGCGGCGGGGGGCCGTTGAGCGGCTGGCCGGGCTGCGGCAGCTCGCTCTCGGGCAGCGCGCGGGCGCGGTCGATCGCGGCCTGCCACTGCTCCAGCTGACGGCGGCCCATACGGTGCCCGAAGCCCGGCAGCGCGGCCAGCGCATGGGCGTTGGGCGGCAGATTCAGCGCCGCCTCCACGATCGCGGCGTCCCCGAGCACCTTGCCCGGTGAGACGTCGCGCCGCTGGGCGACCTGGTCGCGGGCCGTCCACAGCTCCCGTACGACGGCCATCTGGCGGCGCCGGCGCACCTTGTGCATTCCGGACGTACGGCGCCAGGGGTCCTTGCGGGGCGGCGCCGGGGGAGCGGCGGCGATGGCCGCGAACTCCTGCCGGGCCCACTCCAGCTTCCCCTGCCGCTCCAGCTCCTCCTCCAGCGCATCGCGCAGATCCACCAGCAGCTCGACGTCGAGCGCGGCATAGCGCAGCCAGGGGTCGGGCAGCGGGCGGGTGGACCAGTCGACGGCGGAGTGTCCCTTCTCCAGCGCGTAGCCGAGGACGTTCTCGACCATGGCGCCCAGACCGACCCGGGCGAACCCGGCCAGCCGCCCGGCCAGCTCGGTGTCGAACAGCCGGGAGGGGACCATCCCTATGTCCCGCAGGCACGGCAGGTCCTGGGTGGCGGCGTGCAGGACCCACTCGGCCTCGCCGATGGCCGCGCCGAGCGCGGCCAGGTCCGGGCAGCCGACCGGGTCGACCAGGACGCTGCCGGCGCCTTCGCGGCGCAGCTGGACGAGGTAGGCGCGCTGACCGTAGCGGTAGCCGGAGGCGCGCTCGGCGTCGACGGCGACCGGTCCGTGGCCCGCCGCGAAGGCCGCGATGACCTCGGCGAGCGCACCGTCGCTGGCGGTCACCGGGGGAATGCCCTCGCGGGGCTCCAGAAGCGGGACCGGCGCCGGTCGGGTGTCCGGAGGCGAGTCTCCGGAGGCTCGCAGTGAAGTGTCTTCTGCGGTCTTTTGGGCGTCGGTCACCAGTCAAGGGTATCCGTTCGCCCGACCGCCGGACCTGCATCGATCCCAAAATAGGCATCTGACCTGCGAAAACACTTCCTGTCGAGGGCGCTCGACGAAGCCGGGCCGGTGCGCGTCGCGTGTCTGTCTTTCATTCCCCCATGTAGGTGACTGTGGGGATGTGCCCACATACGTAATGTATGCCCGGGTTGCAGGTGGCGACCCGTGGACTGACTGGAGGTACCGCAATGCGGCGCATCACCACGGCTTTCGGGGCGCTCGCCACGGCCGGGATGCTTGCACTGGCTCTCCCTACATCCGCCCATGCGGCGAACGGAACACTGATCGTCAACGGTGTCGAGCACGACAGCCCCAGCGGCTGCTACCCCAGCGGCCAGTGGCCCCTCCGGGTCACCAACAGGACCGACGGGCCCGCCTATGTCATGAGCGGCGCCGACTGCGCGGGGAGCGTCGTGGCGGTGGCCCAGCCGGGGCAGAGCGCGGTTTCCGAGTTCGGCTCCAGCGTCTACATCAGGTGAGGTGGCCGCCGGAGCGGCGAGCACGCTGACAGCTGCGGGGCCCCGTACGCACTTCGCGTACGGGGCCCCTCGTCTGCCCGCTGGTGCCCGCTCCGGTGCCCGCCTACTTCTGGCTGGCCAGGCCGATGATGACGACCAGGACGATCAGGCCGAGCGCGAGGGCGCCGCAGCCGCCGCATCCGCCGCCTCCGCCCCCGTTGATCTGCTGGGCGCCGCCCGGTGGGAGATGCGGATGGCGGCGGGCGTAGTGGTCGACGATCCGCCGTTCCGCCTCGGATTCCGTGAGCCATGGTGTGGTGTAGCGGCACTCGCCGCACGCGTTCCGGAACGTAGCCACAACTCCCCCTATGTGTAAGCCACTTGATTCACCAGAGCAGCACGGGGTGAGTCGATTGGCAAGGGGGGAGCGGGCCGCCGTCGACACGGTGCAGACGCACGACGCCCGTCGAGGGAACGTTCCCTCGACGGGCGCGACGGTCGGGTGCGGCGGTCAGTGGATGATGCCCGTGCGCAGTGCGACGGCCACCATTCCCGCCCGGTCGCCGGTGCCGAGCTTGCGGGCGATGCGGGCGAGATGGCTCTTGACGGTCAGCGCCGAGAGCCCCATTGAGACGCCGATGGCTTTGTTGGACTGGCCCTCCGCAACCAGCCGCAGCACCTCGACCTCGCGGCCCGACAGCTCGCGGTAGCCCCCGGGGTGCCCGGGGGCACCCGGAGGCCGGCGCTGCATACGGGCCGCGTTGGCCCCGATCGGGGCGGCGCCGGGCCGGCCGGGCAGCCCCAGGTTGGTACGGGTTCCGGTGACGACATAGCCCTTGACGCCGCCGGCCAGCGCGTTGCGTACCGCGCCGATGTCATCGGCGGCCGAGAGCGCGAGGCCGTTGGGCCAGCCCGCGGCGCGCGTCTCGGACAGAAGCGTGAGGCCGGAGCCGTCGGGAAGGTGGACGTCGGCAACGCAGATGTCGCGCGGGTTGCCGACGCGGGGACGGGCCTCCGCGATGGACGACGCCTCGATCACGTCGCGCACTCCGAGGGCCCACAGGTGGCGGGTGACGGTGGAACGGACGCGAGGGTCGGCCACGACGACCATGGCCGTCGGCTTGTTCGGGCGGTAGGCGACCAGGCTCGAAGGTTGCTCGAGGAGAACAGACACCGGGCCTCCTGGGGGAGTGGCGGGGACGGAAAGCCGACTGGGGAGAGCCGGAATGATCCGTGTTGGAAGGGTCACTGACCTCTTCGGCAGCAATCCGGCGGGACTTTAGACTTTGATCACGATTTAGTTAGGGGCAATTCGGGCAAATCGGATGGCTGAGCGATCAAGGGCGAACACCGAGTGGACAGCGATTGCGCACCCGCCTACACCAGGGCACGCCAAGACGCCGATCCCGCGCGAACATGATCGGCGGTGTGTAAATCGGCGGTGGTCAGCGCAGTCAGTGCGGCTTCGGCCCCCGGCGCTGCGGCAGCGCCACCACCCCGCCGCGCGGCGCCGGATCGAGGACGGCCGGCGGCAGGCCCGCCACCTGGCACAGCAGATCGCACCAGGCCGCCAGGTGCGCCGCGGTGTCCGGCACCCCGCCCGGCCCCTCTTCCGGCGTCCACGACGCCCGGATCTCGATCTTTGTGTCCGGCTCGCGGGAGGCCAGCCCGCCGAAGTAGTGCGAGGCGGCCCGCGTCACCGTTCCGCTCGGCTCCCCGTAGGGCACCTCGCGCGCCTCCAGCGCACCGGTCAGCCACGACCAGGACACCTCCGGCAGCAGCGGATCGGCGCCCATCTCCGGCTCCAGCTCGGCCCGCGCCAGCGTCACCACCCGGAAGGTGCCCTGCCAGGCATCGTCCCCGGCCGGGTTGTACAGCAGGACCAGCCGCCCATCCGCCAGTTCCGCCGCCTCGCCGTCCGGATCCGCCCCCGGGGCGACGACCGCCGCCTCCAGTGCGTATGCGTAGGGGGCGAGCCGCCTGGGCGCGGGCGTCGGATCGATCTCGATCTCCGGCCGCAGCCGTGCCGCGCGGAGCGCCTCCACCGCCTGACGGAAGGGGATCGGGGTCTCGTCCGCGCTGTCCGCGAGGTGTTCTTGAGCCGCAGCCATGCCCGGAAGATTAGGCGGAACGAGGCGCTCATCCACGGAGGACACCCAATGCGCGCGTCGCCCATTCGGACGTGTGCCCTCGCGCGTCGCGAGGCGCCGGCCACCTCCCGGCAGGGTAAGGGGGCTCTCATGCGAAGATTTGGGGCGTGAGCGCCAACGAATCGCCTGCGGGCCAGCAGCAGACCGGACAGACCGGTACGTACGACTCGGCATTCCTCAAGGCGTGCCGACGCGAGCCGGTGCCGCACACCCCGGTGTGGTTCATGCGGCAGGCCGGGCGCTCGCTGCCCGAGTTCCGCAAGGTGCGCGAGGGCATCCCGATGCTCGAATCCTGTACGCGGCCCGAACTCGTCACCGAGATCACGCTCCAGCCGGTGCGCCGGCACGGCGTGGACGCGGCGGTCTACTACAGCGACATCGTCGTCCCGCTCAAGGCCATCGGTATCGACCTCGACATCAAGCCCGGCATCGGCCCGGTCATCGAGAACCCGATCCGCAGCCGCGCCGACCTGGAGCAGCTGCGCGCCCTGGAGCCCGGCGACGTCTCCTACGTCACTGAGGCCATCGGCATGCTGGTGCGCGAACTGGGCACCACGCCCCTGATCGGCTTCGCCGGCGCCCCCTTCACCCTGGCCAGCTATCTGGTCGAGGGCGGCCCCTCCCGTAACCACGAGCGCACCAAGGCCCTCATGTACGGCGACCCGCAGCTGTGGGCCGACCTGCTGGACCGCCTCTCCGACATCACCACCGCCTTCCTCAAGGTCCAGATCGAGGCGGGGGCGAGCGCCGTCCAGGTCTTCGACTCCTGGGTCGGCGCCCTCGCGCCCGCCGACTACCGCCGCTCGGTGATGCCCGCCTCCGTGAAGGTCTTCGAGGCGGTCGCCCCGTACGGCGTCCCGCGCATCCACTTCGGCGTCGGCACCGGCGAACTCCTCGGCCTGCTCGGCGAGGCCGGTGCGGATGTCGTCGGCGTCGACTGGCGCGTCCCGCTGGACGAGGCGGCCCGCCGCGTCGGCCCCGGCAAGGCGCTCCAGGGCAACATCGACCCGGCCGTCCTCTTCGCGCCCCGCGAGGCCGTCGAGACCAAGGCCCGCGAGGTCCTGGACGCGGCCGCCGGCCTGGAGGGGCATGTCTTCAACCTCGGGCACGGCGTCCTGCCGAACACCGACCCGGATGCACTGACCCGTCTCGTCGCGTACGTGCACGAGCAGACGGCGCGCTGAGCCCGGTCAGCCCTCCGCGGCCCGCACCGCCGCCGTCGCTTTGCGGGCCGCCACCAGCACCGGGTCCCACACCGGGGAGAACGGCGGGGCGTAACCGAGGTCGAGGGCCGTCATCTGCTCGACGGTCATCCCGGCGGTGAGCGCGACCGCCGCGATGTCCACCCTCTTCCCCGCGCCCTCCCGGCCGACGATCTGCACGCCCAGCAGCCGCCCCGTACGGCGCTCGGCGAGCATCTTGACGTGCATCGGGCGGGCGCCGGGGTAGTAGCCGGCGCGGCTGGTGGACTCGATGGTGACGGTCACGAACCGCAGCCCGGCGGCGCGGGCGTGGCGCTCCAGCAGCCCCGTGCGGGCGATCTCCAGATCGCAGACCTTGCTGACGGCCGTTCCGACCACCCCGGGGAACGTCGCATAGCCGCCGCCCACATTGGCGCCGATGACCTGGCCGTGTTTGTTGGCGTGGGTGCCCAGAGCGATATGGCGCTCGCGTCCGGAGACCAGATCGAGGACCTCGACGCAGTCGCCGCCCGCCCAGACGTTCTCCTGGCCGCGCACCCGCATCGCCAGGTCGGTCAGCAGTCCGCCGGACTCGCCCAGCGGCAGCCCCGCCGCGGCGGCGAGCGTCGTCTCGGGCCGTACGCCCATGCCGAGCACCACCACGTCCGCCGGGTATGCGGCGTCCTTCGTGGTGACGGCGCGGGCCCGCCCGGACGCGTCCGTCAGCACCTCGGTGACCGCCGCACCGCGCACCGTCTCGATGCCCAGCCCGCACATCGCTTCGTGGACCAGCGCGCCCATGTCCGGGTCCAGGGTGGACATCGGCTGTTCCCGCGCTTCGAGGACCGTGACCCGATAGCCGCGGTTGATCAGCGCCTCGGCCATCTCGACGCCGATGTAGCCGGCGCCGATCACCACCGCGTTCCGGCCCTCGGTCGCGGCCAGGGTGTCCAGCAGGGCCTGGCCGTCGTCCAGGGTCTGCACGCCGTGCACGCCCGGCGCATCGATGCCCGGCAGCGGCGGCCTTATCGGCCGCGCGCCCGTCGCCAGCACCAGCTTGTCGAACCCGGTCCACGACTCCTTGCCGCCGTTCTCCAGGTCCCGGGTCCGCACCCGGCCGCCGTCCAGGTCGAGTTCGGTGACCTCGGTACGCAGCCGCAGATCGATGTCACGGGCGCGGTGCTCCTTCGCCGTACGGGCGATCAGCGCATCCGGCCCGTCGACCGCGCCGCCGACCCAGTACGGGATGCCGCAGGCGGAGTAGGAGGCGAAATGGCCGCGTTCGAAGGCGGTGATGGCCAGTTCACCGGGCCGCTTGAGCCGCCGGGCGTGCGAGGCGGCGGCCATGCCCGTCGCATCGCCGCCGACGACCACCAGTCTCTCCGCCGCCATCTGCCGGGTGTCCCTTCGTCGGGTGCCGCCCCTGGGGCCCGATGAGGCCGAGCCTACGGCCTGTCCGGTGGGTCGGCGCGGGCCCACGCTGACCCACCGGAGCGGTCCTAACGCTCCAGGACGAGCGCCAGGCCCTGGCCCACGCCGATGCACAGGGCCGCCAGGCCCGTGCCCGAGCCCAGCGCGGCGAGCTGATGGGCCACCGACCCCGCGAGGCGGGCGCCGGAGGCGCCGAGCGGATGGCCGATGGCGAGGGCGCCGCCGCGCGGATTGACCACGGCGGGGTCGAGTTCCGGCCACTGGCCGATGCAGCCCAGCGCCTGGGCCGCGAACGCCTCGTTGAGTTCAAAGGCCGCCACGTCGGCGAAGGTGCGGCCGGAACGTTCCAGGGCGCGCCGCACCGCCTCCACCGGACCCAGGCCGAAGAACTGCGGCTCGACGCCGGTGACCGCGCTCGCCCGGATCCGGGCCAGCGGTTCGCGCCCGGTGGCGCGCAGCCCTTCCTCGTCGACCAGGAGGAGCGCCGCGGCGCCGTCGTTCAGCGGCGAGGAGTTCCCGGCGGTGACCGTGCCCCCGGCCGTACGGAACACCGGCTTCAGTTTGGACAGCGACTCCAGGGACGACGTCTCCCGGATCGTCTCGTCGCGGGCCAGCTCCACGTCCGGCAGCGGCACCACCTCCGCGTCGTACGCCCCCTCCCGCCAGGCCCGCGCCGCCTTCTGATGGCTGGCCAGCGCGAACACGTCCTGCTGCTCGCGCGTGATGCCGTACTTCTCGGCGATCAGCTCGGCCCCCTCGCCCAGGGAGACCGTCCACTCCGGCGCCATCCGGGGATTGACCATCCGCCAGCCCAGCGTGGAGGAGAACATCTCCTGATGCGCCGCGGGAAAGGCCCGTTCGGGCTTGCGCAGCACATAGGGCGCGCGGCTCATCGACTCCACACCGCCCGCGACCGCGATATGCGCATCGCCGTGCGCTACGGCGCGGGCGGCCTGGATGACCGCCTCCAGGCCGGAACCGCACAGCCGGTTGACCGTCACTCCGGGGACCGTCACCGGCAGCCCGGACAGCAGCACCGCCATCCGCGCGACGTTGCGGTTGTCCTCGCCCGCCCCGTTGGCATCGCCGAACACGACGTCGTCGATCCGCGCCGGGTCGAGGTCCGGGGTGCGCTCCACCAGGGCCCTGACCACATGCGCGGCCAGATCGTCGGGCCGGACGGGGGCCAGGGCGCCGCCGTACTTGCCGACGGGGGTCCGTACCGCATCGACGACATAGACATCCCGTATGCGTGGGTCGGTCATCAGGCGCTGTCCTCGCTGTCCCGGCTCGGCGGTGGGTGGGGTCGGCGCACGACGTCCGGGAAGATCGTCGCCGCCCGGCTCCGAGTCTTTGCCCGCCGGTGCCGGGTGTCAACGGGGTCCTCGGCCGGCTTCCGGCCAGGCGGCCCCGGGGGGCCTGCGGAGATCGCGATCCGGTCCCGGCGGTGTCAGTGGGCTCTGAGACAGTGGGGACATGAGAGCAGTGCACAGCGGTACGGGCCGGCCGGCCGGCGGTATCGGCCATGTTGTCGTCATCGGTGGTGGCATCGCGGGGCTGGCGGCCGCGCACCGGCTGCTCGAAGGCGGCATGCGGGTGACGGTCCTGGAGGCGGCGGACCGCCTCGGCGGCAAGCTGCGCGCGGGGGAGACAGCGGGCGTCCCGATCGACCTCGGCGCCGAATCGATGCTGGCCAGGAGGCCGGAGGCGGTCGAGCTGGCGCGGGCCGTCGGCCTCGGCGACCGGCTCCAGCCGCCCACCACCGCGACCGCCTCGCTGTGGACCCGTCAGGCGCTGCGCCCGATGCCCAAGGGCCATGTGATGGGCGTCCCCGGGGACCTCGCCCCGCTCGCCGCCTCCGGAGTGATCTCCCCGCAGGGGCTCGCCCGTATCGAGGAGGACGACCGCCTGCCGCGCACCGAGATCGGCGCGGACGTCGCGGTCGGCGAGTACGTCGCCCGGCGCCTGGGCCGCGAGGTCGTCGACCGGCTCGTCGAGCCCCTGCTCGGCGGGGTGTACGCGGGCGATGCGTACCGGATCTCGATGCGCGCCGCCGTCCCCCAGCTGTTCGAGGCCGCCCGGACGCACCGCTCGCTGCTCGACGGCGTCCGCGGCATCCAGGAGCGCGCCGCCGCCACGACCCACCACATCGGCCCGTCGGCGACCGGCACCGCCGGCGGCGCTCCCGTCTTCATGGGCATCGAGGGCGGCATCGGCACGCTGCCCGGCGCCGTGGCGGACGCCGTGCGCGCCAAGGGCGGCGAGATCCTCCCCAACGCCTCGGCACACGAACTGCGCTGGACCGGCGAGGACTGCTGGGAGGTCTGCGTCGACGACTGGTCCGTCGAGGCGGACGCGGTGATCGTCGCCACCCCGGCGGGCGACGCGGCGCGCATCCTGCGGCACGACTGCCCGAGGGCCGCGACCGCGCTGGACGACATCGACTACGCCTCGATGGCGCTGGTCACCATGGCCTTCCGCCGCTCGGACCTGGACCGCGTCCCCGGCGGCAGCGGCTTCCTCGTCCCGCCCGTCGACGGCCACCGGATCAAGGCCGCCACCTTCTCCAGCCACAAGTGGGGCTGGGTCGGCGCCGCCGACCCGGACCTGTTCGTCCTGCGCACCTCGCTCGGCCGCTATCAGGACGACGCCGACCTCTCGCGCGACGACGCCGAGCTGGTCGGCCTCTCGCTCGCCGACCTCGGCGCGGCCGTCGGCCTGACCGCCCGGCCCGTCGCGACCACGGTCACCCGCTGGTACGGCGGCCTGCCGCAGTACGCCGTCGGCCACCTGGACCGGGTCGCCGAGATCCGCGCGGCCGTCGCCGCGCTGCCGGGCCCGCTGCGGGTGTGCGGCGCGGTCTACGACGGCGTCGGCATCCCCGCCTGTATCGCCTCGGCTCGTAAGGCGGCCGAGGACATCCCGGGCACCCTGCCGCCGCCCGCCGTCCCCGGGGAGCGAGAATGGACGACATGACAGACGCTTCCACCCCTGCCCGATCCGACACGGCCGCCGAGAAGATCCCCCACGCCGGCAAGAAGGCGAAGGACCTCAACGAGGTCATCCGCTACACCCTCTGGTCGGTCTTCAAGCTGCGCGAGGTCCTCCCGGAGGACCGCGCGGGCTACGCCGACGAGGTCGAGGAGCTGTTCGCCCAGCTCGCCGCCAAGGACGTCGTGGTGCGCGGCACCTACGACGTGTCCGGTCTGCGCGCCGACGCCGACGTGATGATCTGGTGGCACTCGGAGAGCTCGGACGCCCTCCAGGAGGCATACAACCTCTTCCGCCGCACCCGCCTGGGCCGCGCGCTGGACCCGGTGTGGTCGAACATGGCGCTGCACCGCCCCGCCGAGTTCAACAAGTCGCACATCCCGGCCTTCCTGGCCGAGGAGCAGCCGCGCGCCTACGTCAGCGTCTACCCCTTCGTGCGCTCCTACGAGTGGTACCTCCTCCCCGACGAGGACCGCCGCCGGATGCTCGCCGACCACGGCAAGATGGCCCGCGGCTTCCCGGACGTCCGCGCCAACACCGTGCCGTCGTTCTCGCTCGGCGACTACGAGTGGGTGCTGGCCTTCGAGGCCGACGAGCTCCACCGCATCGTCGACCTGATGCGCCATCTGCGCGGCTCCGAGGCGCGGATGCACGTCCGCGAGGAGATCCCGTTCTACACCGGCCGCCGCAAGCCGGTGGCCGAGCTGGTCGCGGGCCTGGCGTAACGGACCCGACCGGCCTGGTGCCGCGGCACCACGGCTCCGTACGGCCGCGGGCCCGCCCCCCCTCGAAGGGGAGCGGGCCCGCGGCCGTCGGCGGCTAGTGCCCCTTCTCCTTGTGCAGCCGCTTGCCCTTCTCCTCCGGCTGCTGCTGGTTGGGCACCGGCTCGGGGCGCGGGGCGCAGCTCACCGCGTGCGCGGGGACCTGCCCGCGCAGCAGGTACGCCTCGGTGTAGCGGTTGACGCAGTCATTGGCGCCCAGCGCGATGCCGTGGGTGCCCGCGCCCCGCTCGGTGACGAGCGCGGACCCGGCCAGCCGCCGGTGCAGCTCCAGCGCACCCGCGTAGGGCGTCGCCGCGTCCCGTTCGGCCGCCAGGAGCAGCACCGGGGGCAGTGCGCCGGGCGCCGTACGGATGTCGAGCGGGCCGACCCGCCCGATCGCCGACTCGACCGCGGTCGTGGCCAGCTGTGTGCCGGCCCCCGCCAGCTCCTCGGCGGCGCCGCCCCGGTCGCTGCCCGTGGCCGCCCTGGTCACCGCGGCATCCATCCGGGCCTGCGCCGACTGCGACTGCTCGGGCCAGAACGCGCACGGCAGATTCATCCATGCGTTGTCCCAGGTCTCGAAGGGCGCCGTACGGGCGACCTGGGTGTTGTCCCGGTCCCAGGTCTGCCAGTCGCGCGGCCAGGGCGCGTCATTGCACTCGACGGCGGTGTAGACCGCGTTGGTGTTCTCGTCCTCCTTGGCGCCGCCGGCCTTGGGCGCGGTCTGGGTGGCCAGCGCCTTGGTGTCGCCGTGCAGATACGTCGCCAGCGCCTGGGCGCTGATCGGCCAGTAGGCGTCGTTGTAGCCGGTCTTGAGGAACGCCTGCTGGAGCTGGGCCGGCCCGATCTTCCCGTTGACCGGCTTCCGGCGCACCTGCTCGACGACCCGGTCGTAGGAGCGCTGCACGTCCTTGGACGTGGCCCCGAGGTGGTAGACGGCGTCATGGGCGGCCACCCAGCGCAGCCAGTCGCCCCAGCGGCGCTCGAAGGCGACGTTCTGGTCGAGGTTGTTGCGGTACCAGATCTGCCGGGGGTCGGGATTGACGACGCTGTCGAAGACCATCCGGCGGACATGGCCGGGGAAGAGCGTCGCGTAGACGGCGGCGAAGTACGTCCCGTAGGACGCGCCCATGAACGTCAGCTTCTGCTCGCCGAGCGCGGCACGCAGCATGTCCAGGTCACGGGCGTTGTTGAGGGAGTTGTAGAACGGCAGAGCGGACCCGGCGTTGCGCGCACAGCCCTCGGCGTAGGCCCGCGCCTGGGCGACCTTGAGCCGTTTGAACTCCTCGGTGGGATGGCGCTGGGTGTCGGTGGGGGCCTTGGCGAACTCCTCCGGGTTCTGGCACGACAGCGGAGCCGAACGGCCGACCCCGCGCGGCGCATAGCCGACGAAGTCGTAGGCGCGGGCGGTGCGGCGCCACTTGGGCAGCCCCCCGTAGAGCGGGAATTCCATGCTGCTGGCGCCGGGCCCGCCGGGGTTGAAGACCAGCGCGCCCTGCCGCTCCTCCGGAGCGGTGGCGCGGATCCGGCTGACGGTGAGGGTGATCTTCTTGCCCTCGGGGTGCGCGTAGTCGAGCGGTACGGCGAGCTTGCCGCACTGCACGGTGGCGGGCAGATGCTCCTCGGACCCGCACCGGCCGAAGACGATGCGGTGCGCCACCGGAGCCGGCGGCGCGTCGGGCGGCGCCGTGGCACTGCCCGTCGTGGCACCGCCCGCCGGGGCGGTGGCCAGCGCGGTCAGGACCAGCGACCCGATGGTGCCGTACAACGCGAGAGTTCTCACGAGCCGTCCCTTCATGCGGTGCGGAGTGCGCGGCGCACGATGAGAGGCTCGGTGCGCTGGGCCACACGGTGTGCATACAAAAGGGATAGTTGAGCCGGTTGTGCGCGAAGTAAAGCACCGGGCACCGGTGTCGGACGCTATGCCCCGGAAGAGTGGAGGGCGGCTCGCAGGGCGGGATCGTGGAGCGCGGCCCGGCCGTGGACCGCCAGTGCGGTGAGGGCGGCCCCGGCGCCGGACCGTACCTGCCGGCGCAGCAGCCGCTCGCCCGCCGGGGTCGCCCGGTCGGGGTAGGGGTGGAACTCCCTGCGCGCCATCACCCAGGTGCCGCCGGTCAGGATCAGCGGCAGCGCGAACCACGCCAGCACCAGCCCGCTGTCCGTACCGGGCGGTGCCGCCCACAGGGCCGCGGCGGCGGCCAGCGCCACCAGCAGGACGGCGTGATGCAGTTGGCGGACCGCCGCGCCGACCGCAGAACGGGCGTGGTCGGGCAGCGCCAGGCCCGCGGCGACCAGCCGGTCGGACAGCGCCCGCACGGCGCCGGCGGCGACGAGGCCGTCCCGGACGTCCGGTATCCGGCGCTGGCCCTCGGGCCCTATGGCGGCCAGGACGGCGCACTCCATGGCGTCCCGGCCGACCGGGGCGACGACCGAGGCCCAGCCGGTGTGCGCGAGCAGCAGCCGGTGCTTTTGGGCCATCGACACCAGGGCGACATCGGCCAGCCGCTGCGGGCCGCCGGCCAGGTAGGCGGTCTCGTAGACGGTGAGCTCGGCGGGCGGGAGCTCGTCATCGGCGGCAGTGGTGGCCTGCCGCGGGGCGTCGGCGGCGGCGACCGCGGCGCGGCAGATCTGGGCGCAGGACAGGGCCGCTGCCACGGAGGCGACGACGAGGAAGAGGAGCCACATGCCGGAGGTTCTACGCGATGGCCGATAAAGACCGCAAAAACGTTTCTCAGCATGCGGGCAGTTCAGCTGCTGCTGCAGCCTCCGCCACCACCGCTGCCGCCGCACGACGAGCCGCCGCAGCTCGAACCGCCCCCGCAGCTCGAACCACCCCCGCAGGACGAGCTCCCGCAGCCGGACGAGGATCCGCCGTCGGAGGACCCGCACCACGAGGCGCCGGAGCCGTCGCCGGGCAGGCCCCCTCCGCAGCTGCCGCTGCCGGACGAGTCGATGGCCGGCGACGAGCCGGAGGCGACCGCCATGGTGCGCTGGGCCTCCGCCAGCTGCTCGCGCAGCGCCTCGTCGGCTATCAGCGCGGCACCGCCGAGCGCCACGGCCATCCCGACGGCCGGGAGGGCTCCGGCGACCGAGCCGGTGCCGTTGGCGGCCCGCGCCGACTTCAGGGCGGAGGTGCCCGCCCCGGTGACCCGGCGGCCGAGCGCCGATTTGCAGACCGCGGCGACGGCGATACCGGCGACGAGGCCCGGCACGACCGCGACGAAAACCCGTACGCCGCGGCCGTCGTCATCGGGGGTCTCCGCGAACGTCTGCGCAAAGGCGAAAAAGAGCAGCGCCACACAGCCCGCTATCTGGAATCGGGCCAGCACCCGCCAGCCCCGGCCGCGCCGCGGATGCCGCATCAGCCCCCGCGCCGCCAGCCGGTCGCCTATCCCCTGGACCGCTGCGCTGCGCATCGCGGCGCCGCGCAGCGCGGACAGCTCCCCGCCGGGCGTCCGGGCGACCGCGTCCAGGACGGCCGTCTCCACCGCGTGACGGGCCGTGTGCTGCCGTACGGTCACCACGCCCGGCCCGCCGACCGCCAGCCGGCCGTCCTCGTGCATCACCGATATCGCGGTGTCCACCACACGGCCGGGACCGCCGGCGAGAAACGCGAGCTCCCACACGTCATGGGTCGGCGCAGCCGCCCGCCGGTTGCGCGGCGCGGCCCGGCGGACCGCGACCGTACCGGCGACGAGCACCAGCGACGAGAGGATGACCGCCAGATACAGCCCCATCGCATAGGTCATGACGCTCCTCTCACTCCTCTCACTCCTCGCGGTGGAGCGCGTGCCGGACCGCGCGCAGCAGCCGGGAAGCGGGTCCCTGGGACGGCGGCTTCGGGCCCGCACGGTCGCGCCACCAGCGCGTCAGCTTCCTTCGGGCATCAGGATCTTCGGGACGGTCGTGGGCCAGCAGATACGCCGCGAAGTCCAGGGCGTCCTGGCGGTAGCCGCCGCGCATCGGACGGTGCCGCGCATAGCCGAAGAAGGCCGCCCGGTAGCCGTCGCCGAGGATCTCGGGCAGCTCGGGCGCGACCTTGGCGACGACGGAGGCCCGCTTGGCGGTCAGCGCCCGGCTCTGCACGCCCAGCCGGGTGCGGTCGAAGCCCTCCGGAGGCGGCGTCCCGGCGACCAGAGAGGACAGCAACGCCGCCTGAGCCAGCGCCAGCCGCTGCCGCGCCGCGTCCGTACCGGATCCCGGCGCGCCGCGGCCGCCCCGCACCACCTCAAGCCGCTCGGACATGACCGGCCCCCCTCAACACGGCGCGTATCGCGTCCAGTTCGCCCGCCAGCTCCCCGCCCTCGGGGAAGTCCTCGTCGCGCTCCAGCAGCACACCGGGCGGTGTCGTACGGGCGCAGAGCTCGGCGAGCACGTCCAGGACCGGCCGGGTCACGGGGTGCGCATGGCTGTCGTGCCATACACCGTCCCGCTCCACACCGCCCGCGACATGGACATAGGCGATGGCCTCCACCGGAAGCTCGTCGAGCGCGACCGCCGGGTCCTCGCCCCGGTTGACATGGTTGGTATGGAGGTTGGCGACGTCGATGAGCAGCCGTACCCCGGTCCGCTCGACCAACTCGCTCAGGAACTGTCCCTCGGTCATCTCCTCGTCCGGCCAGTTGATCAGCGCGGCGATGTTCTCCAGCGCCAGCGGCACCGGCAGGGCGTCCTGGGCGATCCGGACGTTCTCGCAGAGCACGTCCAGCGCGTCGCGGGTGCGCGGCACCGGGAGCAGATGCCCGGCCTCCATCAGCGGCGAGGCGGTCAGCGGACCGCCGGCCCGGACGAACGCGATGTGCTCGGTGACCAGCGGCGCACCCAGCGCCTCGGCGCGCTCGGCCAGCGCGGTCAGCCGGCCCGCATCCGGCCGGTCGGCGCCGCCGAGACCGAGCGAGACGCCGTGCGGGATCACCGTCGTACCGCGCTCGCGCAACTCCTCCACGGCCTGCGGAAGGTGGCCTGGGCAGATGTTCTCCGCCACCACCTCCACCCAGTCGACGCCGGGCAGCCCGGCGATCTCCGTGGCGATTTCCGGCCGCCAGCCGATCCCCGTACCGAGGCGCTCCATGATTCCCCCCTTCCCTCGTGGTGAGGGTACTCATGGCCACTGACAGCGAGCCGAATCGTGTGCCCGTGGTGTTCAGAGGTTGATTTGAGCTTCGGCGGCGGTGGGCGGGGAGCCGGGACGCGGGGTGGTGCCGTCCTCGTGGTGCCCTCCTAGCGGGCGGGCCGCCGCAGGGCCGGATGGTCGGCGACCACCGTGCAGGAGCCCGGCGCGATCTCGGTGAAGCCGGCATCGCGTACGACGGGCAGCCCGCTGCGGGTCAGCGTCTGCCAGGCGGCCGGCGCCGCGCGGCGTACGGCCAGGGGGAAGCCCGCCGCCCGCCAGGCCGCGCGCTCCTCCGTCGGCAGCTCCCACCAGGCGAGCTGTGCACCGTGTCCGGCCTGTGCCATCGCCTTGCCGGCCGACATCTCCACCTCGGGGCTGAGCCACAGCACCGGCCGGTCGGCACCGGGTGCGGCCGGCGGCTCCGGGTCGTCCAGTTCGGTGCCCGACACCTGGAGCCGTGCCAGGTCCTTGGGCCAGCCGTCCAGAGGGATGGGCGGGAACACCCGTACCTGGGCGTGCTCACCGGTCACCGTGATGCCGGGCAGCGCCTCGGCACGCCGCCACTCCGCGCCGCGCGCCCGGCGCACCACCTTGCGGATCCGGGCGTCCTGCCAGTCCCGTACGGCCTGGGCCCACTCGCCCTCGCCGGCCGCCCGCTCGTCCGACAGCAGCACCAGCACCGCCCGCGCCGCCGTCTCCAGCGCATCCGTACGGGCCGGTGGCTCGGCCCGCTCGATCCGTGCCACCAGCGGCAGGACGAACTGGGGCGCCGCGTCCCGGTCGGTTTCCTCGTGGTGGAAGGGGCTGCTGGGGTCGGTGGTTTCGGTACGTGTCACCCGGCCAGTGTGCCAGCCGTCTCCGATCGCGCCGGTGCCACCGTTTGCCGGGCCGCTGCGCCCTAACATCCGGCCATGAACAGTGACCTCTTCGCGGCCGAGAACATGGCCGAGCCGGCCACCGCACCCGGTATGACGCAGCAGAACGCCAAGTCGATCAAGTACGCGGTGAACGGGGAGTGCTACGCGCGACAGGGCGCGATGATCGCCTACCGCGGCAACCTCCAGTTCGAAAAGCTCGGTCAGGGCGTCGGCAACTTCCTCAAGCGCGCCGTCACCGGAGAGGGCCTGGCGCTGATGGCCGTACGGGGCCAGGGCGAGGTCTGGCTCGCGCACGAGGCCGCCAACTGCTTCATCCTGGACCTGACCCCCGGGGACGGCATCACCCTCAACGGCCGCAATGTGCTGTGTTTCGACCCGTCCCTCTCGTACGAGATCAAGGTCGTCAAGGGCGCCGGCATGGTCGGCGGCGGCATCTTCAACTCCGTTTTCAGCGGCCACGGCAAGCTGGGCATGATGTGTGAGGGCAATCCCGTCGTCATACCCGTCTCCCCTCAGGCCCCGGTCTTCGTCGACACCGATGCGGTGGTCGGCTGGAGCAGCACCCTGCAGACCTCGCTGCACCGGTCGCAGAGTCTGGGGTCGATGCTCCGGGGCGGCTCCGGTGAGGCCGTCCAACTGCGCCTGGACGGTGAGGGGTTCGTGATCGTACGGCCGAGTGAGCTGCGTTCCGAGAAGGCCGCGGGGAACTGACGGGGGAGAGCGGCCGGGCGGCTGTGATGCGGGCCGTCGCGCGGCGTCCCAGGCGGCTACCGGCCATCGCCGGACATCGGCGGAAAGCGGGGGACGCTCGCGGGAACCGATCCGGGGTCGGCGGGAGTTGGGGGAGTAGGAGGATCTTCGGGGCCGGGGGGGCCGGGCCGGGATCAGGTACGGGGGAGGTGTCGTACGGCATGAGGCTTGACGGGGTCGGGCGGCGTTACGGGGTGCGGGGACCGTGGGTGCTGCGGGACGTCCAGCTGGAGGTGCCCGCTCGGGCGCTGGTGCGCATCGAGGGGACCAACGGCAGCGGGAAGTCCACCTTGCTGCGCCTGTTCGCCGGGATCGACCGGCCCACCGCCGGACGGATCACCGGCCGGCCGCGCGCCGCGTATGTGCCCGAACGCTTCCCGGCGGCGCTGCCCTTCACGGCCGCCGGTTACCTCACGCACCTGGGACGCATCCATGGCCTGCGCGGGCCCGAGGCGGCCCGTCAGGCCGACGCCTGGCTGGAGCGCTTCGGGGCGACCGGGCACGCCGGTACGCCGCTGGCCAGGCTGTCCAAGGGAACCAGCCAGAAGGTCGCGGTCGCCCAGGCGCTGCTCGCCGAGCCCGGCCTGCTCGTCCTGGACGAGGCATGGACGGGGCTGGACCAGGGGGCGCGGGGGGTTCTCGACCGCGCGGTGGCCGAGCGGGTCGCGGACGGCGGCACGGTCGTCTTCGTCGATCACGATCCGCGCCGTCTGGCCGGAGCGGCGGATGCGCGCTACCGCGTGACCGACGGGCGGCTGGTTCTGGAGGAGCGTGGCCGGGTCGAGGACGCGGCGGTGGTCGCGGGGCCGCGGGTGATCATCGAGGCCCAGGGCGCACCGGGCAGTGCGCCGCGCTCCGGGGACGGCCCCGACTCCCCGCCGCTGCCCGGCAGACCAACGATCGCACCGGGCCCGGACGGCACGACCCGGCTCACCGTGCCGGCCGCGCACTCCGATGCGCTGCTACGGGCCCTGCTCACGGCCCGCCCGCCGTGGCACATCCGCTCGGTCACCGCCGCCCCGCCGCCGGCCGCCGTCCCGGATGCCGCCCACATCGCCCACGACCCTCACGGCGTCCACCACGCCCGCGACGAATCCGGGCGCGACAACATCCACTCCGGGCGCAACATCCACCACGACCCCGGTGCGGAGGCCCGCCCATGATCGCCCTCCTCCGCTATCAGGCGGCCCTGCTCATCGGCTCGCACCGGTGGCTGCCGCCGGTGATTCTCTACGCCGCGTTCCTGGCCGTCGGCATCCAGACCGGCGGCCCGATGCTCGACTCCTACGGTTTCGCCGCCGCCGGCACGCTGCCGATGGCCGTCTGGCTGGCGCGGATCTGTGTCACCAACGAGCCGTCCGCCGCCCGCAATTGCGCCGCGGCCGCCGCCGGTCCCGGCCGGGTGCACCTCGCCTCGCTGCTGACCGCGGCCCTCGGTGCGCTGCTGCTCGCCCTCGGGGGGACGGCCTTCGTGGCCCTGACGTCCGACCCGCACTCCTCGGACCACCGGGTCGCCGTCCCCGTCCTGTCCGCGACCGCCGCCGGACTGCTCACCGCGCTGGCCTGCGTGCTGCTCGGCACAGCGATCGGCGCCCTGTGCAACTGGCCGGTGCTGCGCAGCCCCGGCTCCGCCATACCGGCCGGGCTGCTCGCCGCGCTCCTGCTGTCCGTCCTGGGCGCCTCGCCCGCCAACGCCGCCGTCACGGGCATGGTCGCCGGTTCCGCGCACGGCACGGTCAGCATGCCGTGGCTACCGCTCGCCGGGGCCGTTCCCATAGCCGTGGCGGCCGTCGCGGCCGCCTGCGCGCTGAGTTCCCGGCGCAACTGACCGGGCGCTCCGGCGTACCCTCGACACCATGCCGGACTCCGCTCGCGCCAGCACCTGCCACGACCTCGCCACGGACGGCACGGTCACCGACGGCCGGGCCGCCGACGCACCTGCCGGCCCTCCGTATGCGGACTGTGTGCACTGCGGTGAGCCGACCGAGTACCCGGCCGCCCGTCCCGGTGCGCTGCTCTGCCCGGTGTGCGAGTGGCAGGAGGCCCAGCGCTCGGCCTGCTCCGGTTAGGACGGGCCCGGCGACCGCGCAGCGGTCAGTGCCCGACCAGCGTCCCCGCGTCCCGTGCCAGGGCCGTGAGCCTGGATATCGCGCGGAAGTACTTCTTGCGGTAGCCGCCGCGCAGCATCTCGTCGCTGAACAGCTCGTCGAAGGGCTTCCCCGAGGTCAGCACGGGTATCTCGCGGTCGTAGAGCCGGTCGGCGAGGACCACCAGGCGCAGCGCGGTGGACTGGTCGGGCACGGCCTGAACATCGGTCAGGCAGACGGCCTGGATGCCGTCGCACATCGCGCCGTAGCGGCTGGGGTGCACCCGGGAGAGATGGTCCAGCAGCGAGGGGAAGTCGTCGAGCGAGGCGCCGGGGGTGCGGTAGGCGACGCGGGTGACGGTCTCGTCGTCGTACGGGTCGGGGGCCTGGGGCAGGCCGCGGTGGCGGTAGTCCTCGCCGTCGATGCGCAGCGGCCGGAAGTGGGCGCTGAGCCCCTGTATCTCGCGCAGGAAGTCGGCGGCGGCGAACCGGCCCTCGCCGAGCTTGCCGGGCAGGGTGTTGGAGGTGGCGGCCAGAGCCACGCCCGAGTCCACCAGCTTGCCCAGGAGGGTGGAGACCAGCACCGTGTCGCCGGGGTCGTCCAGTTCGAACTCGTCGATGCACAGCAGCGTGTGCTCGCCGAGCGTACGGACGGTCTGCTGGAAGCCGAGCGCGCCGACGAGGTTGGTCAGTTCGACGAACGTGCCGAAGGCCTTGCGCTCGGGCGGGGCGGGGGTGGCGTGCCAGAGGGAGGCGAGCAGATGGGTCTTGCCGACGCCGTAGCCGCCGTCCAGATAGACACCGCGCGGGCCCTTGGGGGCGGCGGGCTTGCGGGCGAACCAGCGGCGCTTCGCCGTGGCGCCCGCGGCCGTGCCGTCGATGCCCGCGGCGAAGGCGCTCAGGACCTGGACGGCCTCGGCCTGGCTGGGCTGTTTGCCGTCGGGTATGTAGGTGTCGAAGCGGGCGCCCTGGAAGCGCGGCGGCGGCACCATCTCGGCGACCAGGCGGTCGGCGGGCACCTGCGGCGCGCGGGCGGTGAGCGCGGTGGGGGCCCCGTCGCTCCCGTCAGCCGGCGCCCCGGCTATCGGGGCGGGCTGGGAGGACGAGGACTGGGAAGACGACGACACAGCCGTCCAGCCTAGTCGCTCCGCGGTACCCCTCGGTCCGGTGAGCGAGGCATGTCACACTGCCGCCATGCGACGCCTGTATCCGCCATTCGCCCAGCCCACCGCCCCCTCCGTCACGGTCCGTGAGGACGGGAACACCGTGCCGGCACCCGCTCCGGCGGATGCGGCGGACCGGGAGTGGTCGCTGGACGAGCTGGCCGAGGCCTACGCGTATCCGGCCGCGGACGACCCGGTACGGGCCGGCCGCACCGGCTGGCTGCGCGCGAACATGGTCTCCTCCATGGACGGCGCGGCCCATCACGAAGGCCGCTCCCAGCCGCTGTCCGGCGCCGCCGATATGCGGATCTTCGGCGTGCTGCGGGGCTTGGCCGATGCCGTGGTGGTGGGCGCGGAAACGGTGCGGCAGGAGGGCTACCGGCCCGCGCGCGCCCGCGAGGCGTTCACCGCCCGGCGGACCGCCGCGGGTCAGGGCCCGGCACCCGCCATCGCCGTGGTGACCGCGGGCCTCGGCCTGGACTTCACCCTGCCGCTGTTCACCGAGCCCCTGGTGCCCACCGTCGTCCTGACCGGCGCGGGCGCCCCCTCGGACCGGGTCGCCGAGGCCCGTGCGGCGGGCGCCGAGGTCCTCTTCGCGGGGGAGGGGCTCGGGGTGGACCCGGCGCGGGTGACGGCGGTGCTCGCCGAACGGGGGCACACCCGGCTGCTCACCGAGGGCGGGCCCTCCCTCCTGGGGCAGTTCGCGGCGGCCGACGCGCTGGACGAGATGTGCCTGTCGCTGGCCCCCGTGGTCGCCGTCGGCGACGCGCCGCGGATCATGTACGGCCCCGTGGTCGCCGTCCCCGAACGCTTCGCCCTGGCGGCCGTTCTGGAGGAGGCCGGCTTCCTGTTCACCCGATACCGTCGGTCCCGACAATGAGCGGAATTATCAGTTCCGCTTAGCTGCCGTTGGGCACACTAAAGGCCAACAGGTCCCGTGTGGAGACGGGGCAGGATGGTTTCTGTGGGCACCGTGCCAAGCGGGCCCGAAGAGGAGAAGGGCGTCCGTCGTGTTCACGAGCGTATTGATGATCGAGAAGCCTCTGACGCCCGCCGACGTGGAGTTTGTCACCACCCTGCACGGTGCGGAGCAGGGGTCGTTCGTCGTCCTGATGCAGCCGCGCGGCAAGCAGGACGTCCTGCTGCGGGCCATCGACGACGTCGCCCTCGGGGAGTTCGACGAGGCCGTGCGCGAGGGCGACGAGCCCACCGAGGAGCTCCCCGTCGAGCGCGCCCTCTCGCACACCCTCGCCGCCCTGCGCGCCACCGGTGCCGAGGCCGTCGGGCAGGTGGTCGAGGACCATCCGCTCGACCTCCTGGCGTCCGTCGTCGAACAGACCCATGCCGACGAGGTGATCGTGCTGACCGCCCCGCATTTCGTCGAGGAGTTCTTCCACCGCGACTGGGCCTCCCGCGCCCGCCACAAGGTCGGCGTACCGGTCCTCAAGCTCTTCTCGCACGCGCCGGACGAGCCGGTCAGGGACGGCAGCTAGCGGCGCCTGCGACCCGGCCCCGCAGCGGGGCTCACACCCGTCGCGGGGCGCTCACACCGGCAGCGGGGTGCCGAGCCGGCCGTCGCGCACCTCGGCTGTCTCGTCCACCGCCTCCAGATGCGAACGGTCGTGGGTGACCAGCACCGTCGCGGTCGCCCGCTGATGGGTGAGCGTGGTCAGCAGATCGAGCACCGCCGCGCCCCGCTCGTGGTCCAGTGCGCTGGTCGGCTCGTCGACCAGCAGGACGGCCGGCTCGTTCATCAGCGCCCGCGCGATATTGATCCGCTGCCGCTGGCCGCCCGACAGCTGGTGCGGCCTGCGGTCCGCCTGCCCCTCCAGGCCCACGGCCGCCAGCAGCTCCCGGGCCCGCGCCGCGGCCTTACGGGGCGAGCGGCCGTCCAGATGGGCCATCACCTGCAACTGCTCGGCGGCGGTCAGGGACGGCAGCAGATTCGGCTGCTGGAAGACCGTGCCGATGGTCGTGCGGCGCAGTGCGGTCAGCTCGGCGCGGCTCAGCCCCGTGGTGTCGGTGCCGTCGATCACCACCCGTCCGTGATCGGGGGTGATCAGCGTCGCGGCCACCGCCAGCAGGCTCGACTTGCCGGAGCCGGACGGGCCGATCACCGCCGTCATCCGGCCGGCCGGCACCTCCAGCGAGACGGCGTCCAGCGCGGTCAGCCGTCCGCCGCCGTCGGGGTAGGTGAGGGTGACATCGGTCAGTTCGAGGCTCATCGGGCACTTCCCAGGGCGGTCAGCGGGTCTACGGAGGTGATGCGGCGGATGGACAGGGCGGCGCCGGCGGCGCCCAGCGCGATCATGATCAGGGCGGGGATCAGCACCGTGGCCCCGTCCAGGACGAACGGCACGGTGCCGTCGACGAGGGCGCCCACCCCGGCCGCGACGGCGGTCCCCAGGCCCGTCCCGATCACCAGGAGGACGACGGCCTGGCCGAGCGCATCGCGCAGCAGGGAGCGGGTCGAGGCGCCCAGGGCCTTCAGCACGGCGACATCGCCGCTGCGCTGGATCGTCCACACCGTGAAGAAGGCGCCGATGACCAGCGCGGAGATGGCGAAGAGAAAGCCGCGCATCAGCTGGAGCGAGCCGTTCTCGGCGCTGTAGGAGCCGATGGCCGTCAGGGCGTCGCCGGCGGTGACGGTCCGGGTGTCGAGCCTCTTGTCGGCGGCGGGCAGATCGGCCGCCCCGGTGGTGGTGAGGGCCACCACCGTCGCGCCACCGGGGTCCCCGGGGCCACCGGTCAGCTTCCGCCAGTCCTCCAGGGACGTCCAGATCACGGCCGTATGGCTGTACATCGCCGCACCCGACACCGCCGCCACCTCGACGGCACGGCCGCCCAGCGTGACCGTGCCCCCGGCGCGTACGCCCAGCGCCTGCGCGGCCTTCTGCGACAGCACCACCGATCCGTCGGCGACGGACGTCCCGCCCGGCCCCAGCCGCGAGCCGGGACGCACCCCGAACGCCGACACCGCCGCGGTCCGGCTCCCCGCCTCCGCCTTCGTCGTGGCGATCCCCAGCGGTTCGGCGCTGCGCACGCCCGGCACCCGCGCCCACTCCCGTACGGTCCGCTGCGACAGCCGCGAATCGGTGAACGCCACCTTGCCGTCCCCGACGGGCGCCGAGAACACCAGATGGTCGGCGGGCAGCGCGGTGATCGCCGAGGTGTTCTCCCGTCCCAGACCCGCTGTCAGGCCCGACAGCAGGCCCACCAGCATCGTGATCAGCACGATGACGGTGCCCATCAGGGCGAACCGCCCCTTGGCGAATCTCAGGTCTCTCCACGCGACGAACACAGGCTCGGCCATCCTCGGCTCGGGCGCCGGACCCCCTGTCCGGCGACTGGAACCACCGTCCCCCGCGACCCCGCCCCGCGTCGTCACACCACGGTTCGGTCCCTCCTGGCCGAAAGCATCGGCCCGTGCTCCCACCATCGACCAGCCGATCCTCCACCTTTCGGTTGATGCCGCAGGTCGCAGCGGCCCTTAGCCTGAAGACGCCGTGACCGAAAAAGCCGTGACCGCCAGCCCCGCGTCCGACGCATCCGCGCCGAACGCCACCGCGTCCGACGGAGCCGGGCCCGGCGAAGCCGACGCCGGGAGCGCCCACTCCCTCACCCCCGTGCTCCGGGTGCTGCGCACCTGCCTCCATCTCATGGTGGCCGCGCTGCTCGCGCTCGCCTGCGTACGGGCGCTCGCCGCGGGCGCCGCCGACGCCCCGGCCGTCCTCGCCACCGCCGTGGCCCTCTTCGCCCTCTACGCCGCCGGCCCCTCGCTGCCCCGTATCCGCACCTCCACCGGCGCCGCCGCCCTGTGGCTGGGCGCCGTGGCGCTGCTGTGGACGGTGCTGCTCGCCCTGACCCCCGACGGCGTCTGGCTGGCCTTCCCGCTCTTCTTCGTCCAGATGCACCTGCTGCCGCTGCGCGCCGCCCTGCCCGCCGTCGCGGCCACCACCGTCATCGCCATCGCCGGATTCGGCTGGCACACCCACACCCTCAGCGTCGGGACGGTCGTCGGCCCGGTGCTCGGCGCGGCCGTCGCGGTCGCCGTCGTCCTGGGCTACGAGGCCCTCTACCGGGAGAGCGAGGCCCGCCGCCGCCTCATCGAGGAGCTGACCGCCGCCCGCAGCGACCTGGCCGCCGCCGAGCACGCCGCCGGTGTCCTCGCCGAGCGCGAACGGCTCGCCCGAGAGATCCACGACACCCTCGCCCAGGGCCTCTCCAGCATCCAGCTGCTGCTCCGGGCCGCCGAGCGCGCCCTGCCCGAGCGGCCCGGTCCCGCCCTCGGCCACATCCGGCAGGCCCGTACGGCCGCCGTCGACAACCTCGCCGAGGCCCGGCGGTTCGTCCGCGCCCTGAGCCCGCCCGACCTGGAGGCCGGCTCCCTGCCCGCCGCCCTCGAACGGCTCTGCGCCACCACCGCCCGCACCTCCGGCCTCGCCGTGCACTGCCACCTCTCCGGTGTCCCCACCGAGCTGCCCACCCCGCACGAGGTCGCCCTGCTGCGCATCGCCCAGTCCGCGCTGGCCAACACCGTCCAGCACGCCGCCGCGGACCGCGTCGAGCTGACCCTCAGCTACATGGACACCGAGGTCGCCCTGGACGTCGTCGACGACGGCGCCGGCTTCGTCCCCTCCCGCCTCCCCGCCCCCGGCTCCGCGGCCGCCTCCGGCACCGGCTTCGGCCTGGCCGCCATGCGCGCCCGGGCCCGCGCCCTGCACGGCACCCTCGCCGTCGAATCCGCCCCCGGAGAGGGCACCGCCATCGCCGTCACCCTGCCCTGCCCCGCAGCGCCCGCCACCCCGGAGGCCGCCTCGTGACCACCACCGAGTCCCCCATCCGGCTGCTGCTCGCCGACGACCACCCCGTCGTACGGGCCGGACTGCGCGCCGTCCTGGAGACCGAGGAGGACTTCGAGGTCGTCGCCGACACCGCCACCGCCGAAGGGGCCGTGGACCTGGCCGCCCGGCTCGACCTCGACGTCGTCCTCATGGACCTCCAGTTCGGCGGCGCCCTGCACGGCGCGCAGGCCACCGCCGAGATCACCGCCCGTGAGGGCGCCCCCCGCGTCCTGGTGCTCACCACTTACGACACCGACGCCGACATCCTCGCCGCCATCGAGGCCGGCGCCACCGGCTATCTCCTCAAGGACGCCCCGCCCGAGGAACTCGCCGCCGCCGTGCGCACCGCCGCCGCCGGGAAGTCCGCCCTGGCGCCCACCATCGCGCTGCGCCTGATGGACCGCATGCGCACCCCCGCCACCGCCCTGTCCCGCCGCGAGACCGAGGTCCTCCAGCTCGTCGCCGACGGCCTGTCCAACGCGCAGATCAGCAAACGGCTCTTCCTCAGTCAGGCGACCGTCAAATCCCACCTTGTCCACATCTACTCCAAGCTGGGCGTCGACTCCCGTACGGCCGCGGTCGCCGCCGCCACCACCCGGGGCCTGATCCGCCGCTGACCGCCCGAATCCGCCGCGAAGCGACCGTGCCGCCCCGCGCTGTCGGTGCCGGGTGCGAGAATCACCCACAGCACGACCGCACGCGACGATGACGATTCAGGGAGACCCACCCATGGCACCCGCCATCCCAGCCTCGATGGACCGGCCGCACTTCATCGGTATCGGCGGAGCCGGCATGTCGGGCATCGCCAAGATCCTCGCGCAGCGCGGCGCCAAGGTGGCGGGCAGCGACGCCAAGGAGTCCGCGACCGCCCAGGCGCTGCGCGACCTCGGCGCCACCGTCCACATCGGCCACGCCGCCGCCCACCTGGCCGCGGACGCCAGCTGCGTCGTCGTCTCCTCCGCCATCCGCCCCGACAATCCCGAGCTCGCCGCCGCCCAGGAGCGCGGCATCCCCGTCGTCCACCGCTCCGACGCCCTCGCCGCCCTGATGGAGGGCCTGCGCCCGATCGCCGTCGCCGGCACCCACGGCAAGACGACCACCACCTCCATGCTGGCCGTCTCCCTCACCTCGCTCGGCCTCAAGCCCTCCTACGCCATCGGCGGCGACCTCGACGCTCCCGGCTCCAACGCCGAGCACGGCGCCGGCCAGATCTTCGTCGCCGAGGCGGACGAAAGCGACCGCAGCTTCCACAAGTACGCGCCCGAGGTCGCCATCGTCCTCAACGTCGAACTGGACCACCACGCCAACTACGCCTCGATGGACGAGATCTACGAGTCCTTCGAGACCTTCGTCGGCCGGATCCGCCCCGGCGGCACCCTCGTCATCTCCGCCGACCACCCTGGCGCCCGCGAGCTGACCGCGAAGATCGCCGGCCGCCACGACATCGAGGTCGTCACCTACGGCGAGTCCAAGGACGCCGACGTCCGCATCCTCCAGATCACCCCGCACGGCCTGACCAGCGACGTCACCGTCACCCTCACCAGCGGCAAGATCCTCACCTTCACGGTCTCCGTCCCCGGCAGCCACTACGCCCACAACGCCGTCGCCGCCCTCGCCGCCGGCGTCGCCCTGGACCTGCCGCCGCACAACCTCTCCGAGGCGCTCGGCAGCTACACCGGCGTCAAGCGCCGCCTCCAGCTCAAGGGCGAGGCCGCCGGCGTCCAGGTCATCGACTCCTACGCCCACCACCCCACCGAGATGACCGCCGACCTCGAGGCCATCCGCGCCGCCGTCGCGGACTCCGCCCGCCTCCTGGTCGTCTTCCAGCCCCATCTCTTCTCGCGCACCCAGGAGCTCGGCAAGGAAATGGGCCAGGCGCTCGCCCTCGCCGACACCTCCGTCGTCCTGGACATCTATCCGGCCCGCGAGGACCCGATCCCCGGTGTCACCAGCGCGCTGATCATCGACGCCGCCCGCGCCGCCGGCGCCGAGGTCACCGCCGAGAGCGACAAGGCGGCCGTCCCGGATGTCATCGCCGGAATGGCCAAGCCCGGTGACCTTGTTCTCACCATGGGCGCGGGCGATGTGACCGACCTCGGCCCCGCCATCCTGACCCGCCTGGCCGGCTGACCCGAGGAGGCCCCGATGCCGTACGACATCGACAAGCCCGACGCCGAGTGGCGCGCCGAGCTCACCCCCGCCGAGTACCACGTCCTGCGCGAGGCCGGCACCGAGCCGGCCTTCACCGGCGAGTACACCGACACCAAAACCACCGGCTGCTACTCCTGCCGCGCCTGCGGCGCCGAACTCTTCCGCTCCGACACCAAATTCGAGAGCCACTGCGGCTGGCCGTCCTTCTACGACCCCAAGGACACCGACGCCGTCGAGCTGCTCGAGGACCACTCCCACGGCATGCACCGCACCGAGGTCCGCTGCGCCCGCTGTGGCTCCCACCTGGGCCATGTCTTCCGCGGCGAGGGGTACCCGACGCCGACGGACCAGCGGTACTGCATCAACTCGATCTCGCTGCGACTGGTGCCGGACGAGGGGTGAGTGGCGGTTCGATGGAGCCCTGTGAATCCGGTGACTCGCGAACTGGTTGAGTTCCGGTTCGACGTGTGCCGCCCGCCGCAGCATTGACCTGGCTTCGGCTGCGCGGTTCAGTGAGCGATGCGGTAGCGGTGTTCGGGACGGCCGTTGGTGCCATAGCGGAGTTCCAGGCGGACCATGCCTTCCTTGACGAGGTAGGAGAGGTAGCGCTGGGCCGTGGCGCGGGAGACGCCGGTCGCCTCGGCGGCCTCGGCGGCCGACAGGTCACTGCGGGCGGAGCGCAGGGCTTGGTGGATCGCGCTGAGCGTGGGCGCGGAGTGGCCCTTGGCGGGGATCCGGGGGACGGCGGGTGGGCGGGCCGCGCTGAACAGGGCGTCCACGTCGGCCTGGTCGGCCGTGGTGGTCCGGCTGAGCGTGTCCACGCGGTCGCGGAGCTGGTGGTAGGCGTCGAGCCGTTCGGCGAGGTCGGCGGAGCCGAACGGCTTGACCAGATAGCCGACGGCACCGAGTTTCATCGCGGCGCGGACGGAGGAGATGTCGTGGTCGGCGGTGATCACGAGGGCGTCGGGGCGGCTTTCGCCCTGGTCCTGGCTGAGCCGGCGCAGGACGTCGAGGCCGTTGCCGTCGGGCAGGAAGATGTCGAGCAGCAGCAGGTCCGGGTGCAAGGTACGGACCGTGGCCAACGCCTCGGCCACGGTCGTCGCCTCGCCGACCACTTCGAAGCCCGGGACCCGGCGCACGTAGTCGCTGTGGATCTGCCCGACCCGGAAGTCGTCGTCCACCACGAGGGTCCGGATCATCACAGGTCACCTCCCATCGGCAACGCCGTCGTGAACAACGCGTCCTGCGGTGCCGGCGTCGGCGCCTGGTCCGGCTGTGGCAGTACGACCGTGAACAACGCGCCCGGGCCTTCGCTGACCGTGATGGTGCCGCCGTGCCGCTGCACCAGCCGGTGCACCAGGGCAAGCCCCAGGCCGCGGTGGGCGGTGCCCCGTTCGGGGCGGGTGGACCAACCGTCCTCGAAGATCGACTGGGAGGAGCCAGGGGGGACGCCCGGACCGCTGTCCGCCACCCGCACGAAGATCAGCTCGTCGCTCTCGGCCAGCGTCAGCCGGATCCTGCGGCCGCCGTCGGCGGACGGTGCCTCGGCGGTCGCGTCGATGGCGTTGTCGAGCAGATTGCCGACGATGGTCAGCAGTCGCCGCAGGTGCGGTGGGTCGTCGCCGAGCGCGGAGTCGTCGGTGAGGACGATCCGCACCCCGCGTTCGGCGGCGACGGTGGTCTTGGCCACGATGAGCCCGACCATCAGCGGGTTTCCGATGTGTCGGCGCACGGCCTCGGTCAGGGCCTGCCCGGAACGGGCCGTCTCGATGGCGTACTCGTACGCGGACTCGTGCTCGCCGATGTCCAGCAGACCGGCCAGGATGTGCATCCGGTTGGTGAACTCGTGCTGCTGGGCTCGCAGGGCGTCGGTCAGTCCGCGCACGGAGTCCAGTTCGCGCAGCAGGCCGATCAGCTCGGTGCGGTCGCGTACGGTGACCACGGCGCCCAGTTCGCGGCCGTGCAGGGTGACCGGCATGCGGTTCACGACGAGACAGTGGTCGTCGGTCAGGACGCTGACGTCGGTGCCGGTCAGGGTGCCGTCCAGGGCACGGCGCAGCCGGCCGTCGGGCAGCACCTCCTCCAGCCTGTGGCCGAGCGCGGTGCCGAGGCCGAGCAGCCGCCGGGCCTCGTCGTTCACGACGGTGATCCTGCCGTCGGGGTCGAAGGCGACCACCCCTTCCCGGATGCCGTGCAACATCGCCTCGCGGTCCTGCAACAGACCGGCGATCTCCTCGAGTTCCAGGCCGAACGTGGTCCGCTTCAGCCGCCGTGCCAGCAGATAGGCCGCCGTCGCGCCGATCGCGGTGGCGATCGTGGCGTACAGCCCGAAGGTGGGCAGCTCGTGCCACAGCTCGCCGAGCACGTCGTGTTCCGGCATGCCCACCGACACCTCGCCGACCAGTGCGCCGGACGGCCCGTACGTGGGGGCCTTGGCGTTGGCGGACCGCCCGGTCGCGCCCTGGTCGGTGCCGACGTGCGCGCGGCCGTCCTTGGCCACGATCGGCTCGGCCACCGGTTCGCCGATCAGGGCCGGGAGGGGATGCGAGTGCCGGATGCCGTGCAGGTCGATCACGACCACGTACGACGCCCCGGAGGCCCGGCGGATCCGTTCGGCGACCGTCTGCACCACGTCGCCGCCGCCCCCGTACTCCATGGCCTGCTTGATCTGCGGCTCCGCGGCCGTGGTCCGGGCGATCGCCAGGGCCCGCTGCTCGTAGGAGCGGTCGAGTTCGGCCCGCTGCGCGAACGCGAACAGGACGAAGCCGATCAGGCCGGTGAGCGCGAGGATGACCAGCTGGTTGGCGAGGATCCGCGTGGAAAGCCTCCGCTTCCCGCCGCGGCCTGCCCGGAAACGGATGGGTGCCACGAGTGCCTCTTCGCTCCGGTGGTGCGACATGCCGGGACGGCCTGTGTGGGGTGCCCGGGTGGCGCGATTGTGCCCCAGAGCCGGGACGCTGCCCACCCTCCGTCCACTGAGTAAAACGAGCAGAAGCCCGCTTTACGCGACTATCGCGAGATAGCTCGGAAACAGCGACGTAACGCGAGGCCGCCTCTAGCGTCTGCCTTCCTCGGCCTGAGAGGAACGCCCGAGGAATCCCACGAGGCAGTCCCCGAGGAATTCCCGAGGAATTCCGAAAGAAGGAAGGAAACGGCCCCACATGGCTTCGCGAAACGATGTCGCGACGAGCCCGGGCGCCGGTGCGGCAGACCTTGCGGACGCGCGCATCGAGATCTCCGGGCTCACCAAGCGATTCCTGACCCCTGCCGGTGAGGTGTTCACGGCGCTGCAAGGCGTTTCGTTCACCGTGGAGCCGGGCCAGTTCTGCGCCGTGGTGGGTCCCACCGGCTGCGGCAAGTCGACGACCCTGAGCATGGTGTCCGGGCTCGACCGGCCCAGCGAGGGCTCGGTCGAGGTCGGCGGCCGTGAGGTGGACGGCATCACCGACGGTGTCAGCTTCATGTTCCAGGCCGACGCACTGTTGCCCTGGAAGACCGTTCTCGGCAACGTGCTGATGGGCCCCGTGTTCCGCGGGGTGCCCAAGCAGCAGGCCCAGGCTTCGGCGCGCGACTGGCTGCGCCGAGTAGGTCTGTCCGGGTTCGAGGACCGCTATCCGCACCAGTTGTCCGGCGGCATGCGCAAGCGCGTGGCGATGGCCGCGGCGCTGATCAACGAACCCAAGATCCTGATCATGGACGAGCCGTTCGGGGCCCTGGACGTGCAGACCAAGGCGATCATGTCGACCGAACTGCTGACCCTGTGGGAGCAAATCCGCCCGTCCGTCATCTTCATCACCCATGACCTGGACGAAGCGGTGGCGCTCGCCGACCGGGTGGTCGTCATGACGTCCAACCCCGGCTCGGTCAAGGCGGTCTTCGACATCGACCTGCCCCGCCCACGCGGCTCGGTCCAGGAGATCCGCTTCCAGCCCCGCTTCATCGAACTCCAGCACCAGATCTGGGACACGCTGCGCGAAGAGGTGGAGCGCGCGTACGCACTCACCGCAGGAGGCAAGGAATGAGTACGACGTCCACTGTTTCCGCGGTCCCCGTCGCCGACGGCGGGAAGGGTCCCGCCGCGAGCGCCGCGCAGCGTGCCGCCCGGCGCCGTGTCGCCCGGGTGTGGGCGGGCCGTGTCGGCCTCGCGGTCTTTGTGATCGGCGGCTGGCAGGCGTTCACCACCTGGGGCATCGTCGACCCGTTCTTCTTCGGGCAGCCGTCGGGCATCTGGCAGCGGCTGATCGACCTCTTCCAGCACGGCACGCAGTTCGGCTCCTTCTACTCCAACATCTGGACAACCCTCCAGGAGGCGCTCGTCGGCTTCGCTGTGGGCTCCCTCACCGGGATCGTCTTCGGCGTCGCGCTCGGGCAGAGCCGCTATCTGTCCGACGTGCTCGGTCCCTACATCAAGATGGTCAACGCGATCCCGCGCATCGTCCTCGGCTCGATCTTCATCGTCGCCTTCGGTATCGGTGTGACCCCGAAGATCCTTCTGGCCGCGGTGTTGGTGTTCTTCATCGTCTTCTTCAACGCTTTCCAGGGTGTGCGCGAGGTCGACCCCAATGTCCTCGCCAACGTCAGGGTGCTCGGCGCCTCCCGGATGCAGATCACCCGGCATGTCATCGTGCCCTCCGCGCTGACCTGGATCATCGCCAGCCTGCACAGCGCCTTCGGCTTCGCCATCGTCGGCGCGCTCGTCGGCGAGGTGCTCGGCGCGCAGAGCGGATTGGGCCTGGTCATCAAGACCGCGCAGAACAACTTCGACCCCAACGGCGTGTTCGCCACGATGCTCGTCATAGCGGTGATCGTCCTCGGCGCGGAGTGGCTGATCGGCAAGCTCGAACACCGGCTGCTCGCTTGGCGCCCGCCGGCTCCCTCCGAGGCGAACGCTCTCTGACTCCCGCTTTCCCCTTGTTCGTAGCCCTTCCCGGGCCCCCGCATCCCCGAAAGCACTCACTCCCCGCATTCCCGAAAGGTGCAGGCCCCGCCATGCTCAAGAGAACCCTCACCGCATCGATCATCACCGTCCTCGCCCTCGGCGCCGCCACCGCGTGTTCCAGCAACTCCGGCAGCTCCGCGTCGTCCGGCTCCGGAGGCTCCGGCGGTACCCCGACCGTCAAGCTCATGGCCGGCGGCCTCGACAAGCAGATCTACCTGCCCTACCAGCTCGCCGAGAACCTCGGCTTCTACAAGAAGTACGGCGTCAAGGTCGAGCTGAGCACCGAGCAGAACGGCGGCGTCGGAGCCGAGGAAGCCATGGCCTCCGGCCAGGTGGACATGGCCGGCGCCTGGTACAACCACACGATCGAGTTCCAGGCGAAGGGGAAGGCGGTCGAGGACGTCGTCCAGTTGTCCGGCGCGCCCGGCGAGCGGGAGATGTGCACCAAGAAGAGCGGCGTGACATCGGCCGCAGACTTCAAGGGCAAAACACTCGGCGTCACCGACTTGGGCTCGGGCACCGACACCCTCACCCAGTTCATGGCGGCGAAGAAGGGCGTCAAGACCGGCCAGTTCCACCGGCTCGCGGTCGGCGCGGGCTCCACGGCCGTCGCCGCGCTGAAGAACGGCAAGGCCGACTGCGTCATGACCACGCAGCCGACGGTCGCCGCGGTCGAGAAGAAGGGCGTCGGCACCTCCGCGATCGACCTGGCCACCACCGACGGCGCCAAGGCGGCGCTGGGCGGCCCGTTCCCGGGCGCGAGCGTCCTCGCCCGCACCGACTGGGTCAACTCGCACAAGGACGCGGTGCAGAAGGTCGTCGACGCGCTCGTGGCCACCATGCACTGGATCAACACGCACAGCGCGGCCGACATAGCGAACAAGCTGCCGGCGTCATACGTGCAGAACCAGCTGGTCACCAAGACCGATTACATCAAGGCGCTGACCGAGGACAAGGGCCAGTTCCTGCCGGATGGCATCATGCCGGCCGGCGGCCCGAAGACCGCACTGGCCACCGAGAAGTTGGTCGGGAGCGTGACCTCGTCGGTGGACCTCGGCAAGACGTTCACCAACGAGTTCGCCCTCAACGCCAACAAGAAGGAAGGCTTCACCACCACCACAACACCGGCCGGTGCCAACGGCTGAGTCCCCTGCGCTCAAGGGCCGCCCGGGCGACCGTCGCCCGGACGGCCCCGTGAGCTGTGCACACTGCGGACCACCCGGTCGACACCGCATCCCTCGCCACGACCCCGGGAACCACCAGGGTCTCCCGGGCCGCGTACGGTGTCTCCACCCTCTCCGTGCTTGCCGGATGCGGCTCCCGGAGGCCGTCGGCGGCGGGCTGGCCGGCTGCTGGAGAAACACCTGCACTCCGGCCAGTGGGCAGGCCATCATGGTCTGGCGCGCAGCGCGCGGTACGGACTTCGTTGGACCGCCGGGTCGGACTCACTGCCACTCATATGCTGCCGGCCGTAACGGACAGCACCAGGGGCAGGGTGGAAGAGACCATGCGCGGCATCACCGAGGCGAATCTGAGGGAGCTGGCCCTGGAGGGGCCCGGCGGGCTGTCCGGCGAGTGCGACTGCCCGTACGGCCGTGAGGGCGGGTGAGCGGCGCGACGACGGCGATCGCCGACTGGTGAATACGTGCTGGATCGAAGGCTAGGACGGGACGTTCCCGCAGGCCATAGCGGAGCCGCCGACATTCCGCTTCAACGTCCAGCACGTTCCCTGGCATCAACGGAGCGATCAGCAAATGCACGGGTCAGGCGGGGTGACCCCCATGAGGGGCCGAACCCGCTGCCGTACCGTTGCTGGATCCGCGCCGGACTCTCCTGAGGCCTCGTCACCTATCTCTTGTCCCTGGTGAGTTCGACGCCGTGGCATGGCCGGCCCGGGTCTGGCGGCGGCGCCTCGCTGCTGAGGTGTGCGCAGCCGTAGCAGCCGACGCCAGGAATCGTGACACGGCGGACAACGACCCGCCGGGTGTGCCGCCGGTCCAGTCGAAACGGGGCCGGGTCGCCGAGGCGCGGGTCGTACCTCATCCGGCTGGCCGAGCTTCTGGGATGCACGCAACTCGGATGCGGTGGAACTTGTGGCCGATCGTTCACACGGGATGGTGCGGACGGAGGTGCGGTGCGCGCGGTGTGGGTCGCATCTCGGGCATGTGTTCGAGGGGGAGGGTTATCCGACCCCGACGGACCAGCGGTACTGCATCAACTCGATCTCGTTGCGATTGGTGCCGGACGAGGGGTGAGCCCCTCCGTGTTCGGTGGGGGCGATCCGCTTGGGCGACGCCGCCAACGGGGTGCTCCGCCTGGGCGGATGGCCCGCGAGCCCCCATACGCCTCGCGGACAGCCCGCCCTCAGCGGGCTCAACTACGCCGCCGCGGTAATGCTGCCAGCACGATGCGGTTCTGCCCGCGGCTGGGGGCGGGCAGAGCGCCGTTGTCGGCCTTCCACCACTTCCTTTTGCGACCCCAGCGCTTGGCGTACTCGAGTGCCGGACTTCTCGTTGTCGCGGTAGGTGAAGCGCCACCATCACGTGGTAGCCGACTCTCTACGGCTCCCGCTTTCCGTGGAGAGGGAAGAAGCGGAGCCGACGGGTCTCGGCCGTCAGCTGGTACAGCGGTCGGCCTTGAGGGCTGAACGGGTTGGGCAGGCAGGTCAGGAGCCGGGCGTCTTCGTCACGGATGTGGGAGATGTAGAGAACGGAGTACGTCTCGTCCAGTGCGAGCTCGCGCGCACGGCGGACCTGGGTAGCACCGAGCTCGAACTCGTAGTCGTCCCGCTCGGATGCCTTGACCTCGAAGTAGTGGCGGGCTTCGGGCAGCGTGATCACGAAGTCGTAGCCGAGACCGTCATCGCCTCGATTGTCGCCGAGCACTGTGTTCCGGAAACCGGAGACCCAACTCTCCTTTGGGGGAACTCCATACCGTTGCCGGAGCCACTCTCCAGCAACCATCTCTCCGGCGAGACCGATCTGTTGAGCGCTCATGCTGTCCGGTGCGGGGGCCGTCGTGCCTCCGGGTCGGAGGGGGTGGCCGACGGCTCGGGCGGGGGATCGGGGCGGCGCCGGGGTGAGGTCGGCTGTCGACCGGATGGAGCCCAGCCGGCGGGCGAAGTCTTCGGCGAAGGCGGGCAGGGCGTCCGCGGCTGTGGGCGGAATGGCTCCGGCCCGCGGACTCTGACCGTGCTGCCGCTGAACCGACATCTCCTTCCCTTCCTCGGATGTACGACGTGCTGCCCTGACGTCCTCGACGGTCCACAGGCCCAGGCGGCGGAGCAGGCGCACTGTGCTCTCCGGCGTGAGCTCCTCGAAGTCGAGTAGGCCATGGGCGGCGAGTGCCCTGATTGCCTGCGACGCGGACGGACGGCGTAGGCCCGGTGTGGGCTCGGGCAGGAGGTCCTGCGAGGCGAAGTGGGCAGTCGGCTCGGCCAGCCATTGGCGGATCTTCTCGCGGTTGTGTCGGCTCAGCTCGGCGACAGGCGGCAGGGGCGGACCGCTCATCGGTACGGACGGTGCGCGCGTGGCGAGCCAGGCGTCGAGGTGCGCGTGCAGAAGGTCGTCGGAGAGGTTCCAGTGCACGTCGAGCCAGGACGGATCTGGGCCCACGGCTGACAGCGCCGCGCAGGTCTCCATGTAGCCCTGAGGGTCTCCGTCCCTCTGATAGCGGAGCACGAAGGCGTCGCGGAGACGATCGGTGAGCCGTGCGCTGTGGCGCTGCATCCAGGACTCGAACTGTCGGGCGTGCCCGTCCGCGTGGTGCAGGAGTTGATAGCCGTGCGCACGCCACCGACTGTTCGCCTCCTGCAGAGTGATCCCCAGGGCGCACAGAGCCCCGTACAGGTCCTCTGAGTCGGCCAGAGCGAGGAGGAGCCCGGCCTGGGCATCGGTGCCCGCCAGCCGGGACACGAGCCAAGTCTCGAGGTCTTGGGCACTTTTGAGCGTATGCCGTTCGACGACGAACTGTTCGGCGACGGCTGCATCTATGCAGGCGAGCAGCGGCATCACGCGGTCCACGGTCGCCTCCGTCACCGCGTATCCGAGGGCCAGATCACGGAGTTCCGCCACGTCCAGTTCTAGGACACTCGCGATGTCCTCGACGGTGACCGCGCGCGGTGCGGGGCATCGGCGCTCCAGGTCGATGAGATGGAGTCGTAGCGAGTCTGCGAGTCCGGGCACGCCGAGCAGATCCGTGATGACGGTGCTCGCAGCCTGCACGGCCGGCCACATGGGGAGGCCCGAACCATCCGCCGCGATCCCGGGGACACTCACGATGTCGGGGCCCATGGGGCTTTTGTGAAGCAGTGCGTGGGCCCGGTCCGATACCGGGGCGGGATGTCCTTCGATGATGGGGGTGACTTGGCGGGCGATCGTGAGTGTGGCCGCGCTGAGTGTCTCCATGACCTCTGCGAACTGCAGTTGCCCCGGTTGGGGGTGCAGCTCAAGGAGCCCTGCCACGGCCACGGGGAGCCACGGCCCGACCGCGTCGAGCAGACCCTGCTGCACGGCCCGGTCGAATGACTCACCGTCGACGATCAGCTCGACGTTGGCGCTGCTGGCCGGCCGGAGAGAGGTCCCTCCGTGCCGGGTCAGGTACTTCTGGACCTTGGCCGCCAGACCGGTTCGACGCAGCGGCAGCACGGCCGCCCGGGTCTGCTCCAGCAGGCCGTGGACTGCGGCCCCCCGACCATCGCGTACGTAGATGCCCTCGGGACCGTTTGCGGGCAGGACACCCAGTACGCCCGACCGCTGGACGAGGACGTCCAAGGTCTTGGGGCCGGCTGGAGACTCGGCACTGCTGGTTGGCAGCAGATCCGCCCAGGCAACTTCGTACGCCTTTCGGACTGCGGACGCGTGCCGAGCGTGCCGTACGGCCGGTGTGTCACGCACCAGATCGACGAGGTATTGCACCCGGTCCGCAGCAGACGCGGGATCTTTCCAGTTCCTGACGCCCAGCGTCCCGAGGCGTACCTGGACTCGTTCGTCGATGTGGCGGTTCACGCGGGCGGGCTGGGTCGGCAGGAAGTCAGGGGCACGGTCCTGGGCCGGTACTAGCCACGCCTCGTCCGGCCGGCGGAAGGTCGCGGTGGAGCGGTTGTCGGGGACGGTCTGCGGAAACCAGGCGGCCTTGGAGAGGAATCCGACCAGAGGAGACGGCCAGGTGATCGTGCAACTGCCCGAGCGAAACTCCGCGGAATATGTGGGCCAGGTCTGCAGGCCGTGCAGGACGAGTTCGGCATACAGCTCCCGGCCGGTGTCACCGAGGCCGTCGAAGATCTCCTGGCCCGGGATGCGGTGCAGGCTCTCACACTCGTACGAGAGATGGGGACTCGGTCTTGTGGGGGATGCCGTGCGGTCGGCCGCGGCGATCCACTGCCGGAATTCCTCCTGGTGCAGCCCCCAGCCGGACTCCCACGGCATCATCAGCGGCCTGGCCAGATGCCGGCCCAGCACCCGGATGCTCACCGGGACGGACTGCAGGGGTAACCCGTGCTGGATGCCGCACTGCTCCAGGAAGCGCTGCAGCTGAGCGGCGGGTGCCTCGGGTAACACCTCGGCGGGGGAGAGCAGGAGACGGCGGCTTACGTCGTCGAGGGAGGGGCAGCGAGTGTCGGAACGCTGTAGAAACTCTGTCAGTACGGCATCGATCCTGCTGCCGGCTGGGTCCGGCCACTCCTCGCCGAACACGGCCTCATGTGTGGGGAGCCAGCCCCCCACCGTGGGTACCAGCAGGTGCGCCGTGATGGCGGTGCCGTCGGCCGTCGTGCTGCCGCTCCATGTCTGGAAGGCCGCCGCGAGGCACGCGTGGAGCTGATGCTCCTCGCCACCGGCTGCCGTCATGGCATGAGCGATGAGTTCCAGGACGGTCTCGGTGCAGTAGCGCTGTACCAGCCCGTTGCCCTCCAGCCACTTTCTGCCTTCGGTAGGCCGGTTCGTCGTGACGAGGGTGAGGGCAATGCCGGGGTGGAGAAAGACGATGTGCCGGTTCAGTGCCGGAGGCAGCGCACGGGGGTGCCCCGTCCCGTGTGTGCCGGGGAGGGGTTCGGGCGCGAAGAAGACGTTGCCGTTGTCAGTGGAGGGGCGGACCAGCGCACCCTCGTGGGTGAGGAGCAGGGTACGGTCCAGGCACTGCTCGGCGGAGACGGTCCTTGCGAGATCGTCGTAGAACTCACCCCAAGCCTGACCGGATGCATTGTCAGCGGCCAGCGCCGCTGCACACCGTTCCGCCCAAGAGGCGAGGGTTGAGGGAGCCGGCCGCAGTGCACGCTTCCGGTACACGGCCAGCTTCTCCAGGCGGTCCAGTCGCCGTGGTCCGATGGCTTGATGGTCCACCAGGTCAGGTACGCCGGTAAGTGCGGCGGCTGCGGGAGTGAAGCGTGTGCACTGCTGAGGCTTCCAAACCTGGGCCCGTCCCAGACAGGTGCGGCCCAGCCGAGGGTGAAGCACCGGGATGAAGGGGATGGTGTCGAGGTCGGTGCCGATTCGTGCGAAGGCTGCCGCCAGCCGGGGAATGTCGTTGGTGTACCAGCTGACGAGGTCCAGCAGGGCGCCGTCGGGGAGGGAGAGCTGATTGGCTGCGGCCAGTTGCGCGACGTGGGCGCATGCGGTCGCGGCCTGGTCGAGGAGCCTGCTGTTCCACGGCATGTCCCGGTTGAGGGAGCGGCGGTCCAGGCCTGCGAAGAAGGGGGCGTTGAGGTACCCCGCAAATGGCGCCTTTGCGCCTGCCCCCATGGGTAGAAAGGTGTACATCCTGGTCGCGGTAATCGTCTCGTCCATCGATACGGCGACGTTGACGGCGGCATCGCCGTGCCATTCTTCCCATGTCGCGCCCATGCTGCGTTCCGTACGGCTCTCAGCGATGGCACGACCGACCGAAGCCTCGTCGATCCGGCTGGTCACCATGAGAAGGCGTGGTCCACGGCTGAGGCGTACTTCCTGGACACGCAGGTCGTCGAGGACAAGGAGATCGGTCGCCTTCCGGCTGTATTCCCTCCGCGCCTCGGTGCCTCCGCTCTCGTCCACGAGGGCCACGGCGCCGAGCCGCTCGAGGAAAAGCTCGAAGGGCGGCACGTTCTGGTCACTCATCTCCCGTAGCTGCCGCACGACCTCCTCCCGGGCTTCTGCCGAGCGCAGCGGCAGCCGGATGACGGTGGAGAACCCCTCGGTGGCGTAGGCCGACACACGGGCGGGGACGTCGTGCAGACAGACAGGGACCTGCAGGGAAGAGACATTGGCCCGAAGCTCATCCGCGAAGCCCGGGCGGTCGGGGGCGACCAGAGCGGCGAGGTCGTCGAAGTCCGAAGGCCGGGCGAAGCGGAAGCAGTAGCCGTCGAAGCGGCCGGAACCTGGAGTCGCCCTGCTGTAGATCTCCGGGGCGTCCGTCAGATGTAGAACGCTCTTGAACCCCACCCCCTTGTGCCCGATGCCCTCGCTAGGGCTCTTGCTCGACCGGGCGACACGGCAAAGCGCCGTGAAGTTGTCGTCGTTCAGCGGAGACCCGCCGTTAGTCGCGTAAAAGACGCCGTGATCCCCTTCGTCAGGGTGCAGCGCCAGCTCCACACGACCGTCACTGCGGTCACGGGGGTGGGCGTCGTGACCGTTCTGCAGCAGCTCGACCAGGGCCCGGCCGCGATAGTCCGGGGCAATGGTGCTCTCGGTGATTTCCTTGAGCTGACGCGTGAGCGGCTGGCCGTGCTCGGCTCCGGCAAGGTAGACGTGAGCGATGCTGGTCGCTTCCGCCAGGATGCGCTGTCTCCAGCGTGGAACATCTGCGGGCTGTACCTCGTTGCCGCAGCCAGCAGGGCTTACCCAGACCATGATCCCCCAGATCCTCGGTGGCCCCTGCCTTGCTGCGCCAGATCTCAAAGAGTGCGCAGATGTTGCCACCGCCAGTCGCTGTGGCTCAGAGACGGCCGCGTCTTGCTACCTGCGGTAGCGGGCTTCTACACGCTGAGTCAGGATACTGGATGAGACCACTGGATTTCATCGCATAGTGGAAATGGGGGGGGCGGAGCGCTCGGATATCTGCTCGACACTTCCTGGCTGCGGATGCTGCGCGAGTAGCGTGAATCCACGAACCATGGCGGCTGGCCGTCCTTCTACGACCCCAAGGACGCCGACGCCGTCGAGCTGCTCGAGGACCACTCCCACGGCATGCACCGCACCGAGGTCCGCTGCGCCCGCTGGGGCTCCCACCTGGGCCATGTCTTCCGCGGCGAGGGGTGCCCGACGCCGACGGACCAGCGGTACTGCATCAACTCGATCTCGCTGCGGCTGATTCCCGACGAGACCGACCCGGCGTGAACAAGGAGCAGTGAGCACGCAGCCGCCGGACGCTTGCCGGAGCCATGGTCGTCCCGTGCGGTCCCGGGCTACACTCCCGCCCGTGACCAGCGCAGATGCGGGGTGGGCGACGGCACCCGGGGCGCGGGCCGGCGCGGAGCCGGGGGGCGGACTCGGCCGCCGGAGCGTGCTGGGGCTCGGTGTCGGTGGACTGGCCGCCCTCCTGGCCGGATGTGCGTCGCAGTCCGGTCCCGTGCGGCGGCTGCGGTGTGCCACGGGCCCGCAGGGTGGGCCGTACCACGCCTTCGGTCGGGCGTTGGCCGAGGCCGTCACTGCCGGCGATCACCGGCTGGAGATCGTCCCCGTGGGTACCTCGGCGAGTGTCGACAACCTGCGCCGGCTGGACCGGCGGTCGGTGGAGCTCGCGCTGGCGATGGCGGACGTCGCCGAGGACGCGGTGCACGGCCGGGCGGAATTCTCCCGGCCGATTCCGGTCAGGGCACTGGCCCGGGTCTATGTGAACTACACCCACTTCGTCGTCCCCGCGCACGGCCCGGTCCGAACGGTCCGGGCACTCGCCGGGCGCCCGGTCGCCACGGGAGCGGACGGTTCGGGCGTTCAGGTGCTGGCGGGCCGGTTGTTGCGGGTGGCCGGACTGACCGGCGACCGGGCCGTGCGCGCGCAACGGCTCGGCCTCGCCGCTTCGGTGCGGGCCCTGCGCACCGGCACCGTCGATGCGCTGATCTGGTCCGGCGGCGTGCCGACGCCCGCACTGTCGGAACTCGCACGTGTCGTGCCGTTGCGCTTTCTGCCGCTGGACGGCTTCGTGGGGCCGCTGCGCGAGCGTTACGGCCCGGTGTACTCGGCGGTTACGCTTCCGGCCGGGGCGTACGGGCTGGGGGAGCCGGTGGGCACGATCGGTGTCGGCAACTACCTGCTGGCGCGGGCCGATGTGCCGGAACCTGCGGTGCGCGAACTGCTCCAGGTCGTCTTCGCCCGGTGGCGCGACCTGCTGCGGGACGTGACGGCGGGGGCGCGGCTGGAGCCCCGCTTCGCCATCTCCACCGGCGGGGTGCCGCTCCACCCCGGTGCGGTCGACTACTACCGCTCCGCCTACGGCTGACCGGCAACCGCACCAAGCGGCGGGACGGTTGACCGGCAACCGCACCAGGCAGCCGGAAGGCGGCGATCACCGCCTCGCCTCGCTCTCCGGCAACAGCAGTTCCACCGCGAGGCCCCGCGGCGTGTTGTGGCCGATGGTGAGCCGGCCGCCGCTGAGGCGTGCGATCTCGTCGGCGATGGCCAGGCCCAGCCCGCTGCCGGGCACGTTCTGGTGCTGCGCGCCGCGCACGAAACGCCGCATCAGGGTGGGCAGTTGGTCCGCTGGCACCCCGGGTCCGTCATCGGCGACACGGACGACGACGGTGCCGTCCCGAAGCGTGGCGTGCACCTCGACCCGGCTGCCGGGCGGGAGGAACTTGGCGGCGTTGTCGAGCAGCGCGTCCAGCACGCGGCCCACCGCATCGGGCAGCACCCGCCCCCGCAGGCCGTCCTCGACGTCCGCGGTCAGCTCGATACCGGTCTTGCGGAAGACGGACTCCCAGGCCGTCGCCCGCTCCCGCACCTCTGCCGACAGGTCCTGGTCGGTCAGTGCCGCGCTGCCCGACTCCACCCGGGCCAGCGCGAGCAGTCCGTCGAGCAGTTCCCCCAACCGTTCGGTCTCGTCGAGCGCGCGGGCGAACTCGGCCCGGCCCGGGCCGGGACCCAGGTGCGGCTCGATGTTCTCCAACTGGAGCACCAGGGTCGCCAGAGGGTTGCGCAGCTGGTGGGAGGCGTCGGCGACGAAGTCACGCTGGCGTCCCACGGAGTCGGCCACCGCCTCCGCCATGCTGTTGAAGTGCCGCCGCAGTCGGCGCAGTTCCGGCGGCCCGGTGTCGGAGGCGGCCCGCGCCTGGAGGCTGCCGGCGGCCAGTTTCTCGACGGCCCGGTCCAGATCACGCACCGGGCGCATCAGCCACCGGGTGATCCCCACCGCGACCAGGGCAGCCGTGACGAAGGCGGCGAGCGCGCCCGCCGCGATGAGGGCGGAGCGGACGGTCACGTCCCGTCGCGCCGCATCGGTGGGGGCGGCCAGAACCACCGCTCCGCTCACCCGCTCGTCCTGGCCCACCGGCTCGGCCAGCACCACGGTGGACGGGCCCCAAGCCCAGATCGTCGGCAACTGTGCCGTGGGGCGGCCGGTCAGGGCCCCGCTCCCCGCGTCCACCGCCCCGGCAGCGGCCTTCGCCGCAGCGCCCCGCCCGGCCCGGGCGACCGGGTGTCCTGCGGCGTCCTCCACCAGTACCGCGGCCCCGTACAGCTCGGCGTACCGGTCGATCTCGGCGGACAGCTCGGCCCGGTCGGTCGGCGTCCGCAACCGGTCCGCGAGATCGGCGAAGCGCGCCGCGTCGGCTCTTCGCTGGAGCAGCAGATGCTCGGTCCGGCTCTGTGCGAGGCTGCCGGCCAGGGGGACGGAGAGCAGCAGCACCGCCACTCCCATGAGCACGATCAGCACGGCCAGCAGCCGGCGCCTCATGGGCCGTCCTCCCGGCCCCCGTCACCCAGCTGGTAGCCGAATCCGCGGACCGTGCGGATCAGGCCCGGCCGACCCGTCTTGGCGCGGACGCCCGCGACATGGACGTCCAGCGACCGTGAGGCGGTCAGGAAGACATCGCCCCAGATGCGGTCCAGGATCTCCTCCCGCGAGTGCACCTCGCCCGGCCGCGCGGCCAGAAACGCCAGCACGTCGTACTCCCGGCGGGGCAGCCGCACCTCCGCCCCCGCCACCGTGACCGTACGGGCCCCCAGGTCGATCTCGACATCACCGGTGCGGACCGGCCCGCCGGTGTCGCCGTCCCCCGCGTTCCGGCCGCCGGAGGGTACGTCCGTGCGCCGGCGTACGGCATCGATGCGCGCCATCAGCTCCGCGGTCCGGAACGGTTTGATCACGTAGTCGTCGGCGCCCGCGCGCAGGCCCTGCACGATGTCGCGCTCCCCGCAGCGGGCGGTGACCACGATCAGGGGCGCGGCGCAGACGGCGCGCAGCCGCCGCAGCAGCTCAAGGCCGTCCAGGTCCGGCAGGCCGAGGTCGAGCAGGACGAACTCGGCCTCGTGCGCATGCTGGAGCGCGTCCGAGGCCCGGCCGACCCTGCGGACGGTGTGGCCGCGCTGAGCGAGGGCGATGCCGAGGGCGTGGGCCATGCGGTCGTCGTCCTCGACCAGAAGTGCATGCATGCGGGCCTACCCCTGTCGTACCCCTGTCACCTGGGACAGTGTGCCCTCTGGCATACGACATCGGCAGCCTCTGGGAAAGAGGCTGCCGATGTGCCCGGGCCGCGGCGAAAGATCAGCTGCCGGCTTCCAGCGGGGCGCCCGGCACGACGGCCGATGCGGACGCCGCCTCGGAGGCCGTCTCGCTCCGGCTGAGCGCGGCGTCCCGGGTGTCCGGCATCAGGACGTACGTCACCAGGGAGACCAGCGCGCACCCGGACACGTACCAGAAGAACATGGTCTCGTGGCCCGCGTCCTTGAACCACAGCGCCACGTATTCCGCCGTACCGCCGAAGAGCGCGTTGGCGATCCCGTAGGGCAGCGCCACGCCCAGCGCGCGCACCCCGGTGGGGAAGAGCTCCGCCTTCACGGCCGCGTTGATCGAGGTGTACCCGGTGACGATCACCAGGGCGATCAGCGACAGCCCCAGCGCCGACCAGTACGACGACGCCGACCGCAGCGCGATCATGATCGGGTAGGTGCCGACCGTGCAGCCGAACGCGAAGGTGATCAGCAGCGGACGGCGGCCGATGCGGTCCGACAGCGCCCCCGCGAACGGCTGGAGCACGGCGAAGACCACCAGCGAGGTGAAGCTGACCAGCGTCGCGGTGGACTTGGGCAGGCCCGCACTGCCGATCAGGTACTTGGTCAGGTACGTCGTGTACGTGTAATAGGCCACCGTGCCACCGAGGGTGAGCGCCATGACCAGGCACGCCTGACGGCGGTGCGCCCACAACGCCTTCAGGGTGCCGCGGGTGTCGTCCTTCGAGGCGCCGGCCGCCGACACCTCGGTGAATGCCTCGGTCTCCTGCAAGCGCCGCCGCAGCCAGAAGACCACCACCGCGAAGAACGCCCCCAGCACGAACGGGATCCGCCAACCCCAGCTCGACAGCTGGTCCTTGCTGAGGGTGTGCTGCAGGGTGATGAGAATGCCCAGACCGAGCAGTTGGCCGCAGGTCATCGACACGTACTGCAGGGACGAGCCCAGCCCCCGGCGACCGCGGGCCGACGCCTCGGTCAGATAGGTGGCGCTCGCGGCGTACTCACCACCGATGCTCATCCCCTGCAACAGCCGCGCCAGCAGCAGGACCAGCGCACCGAAGTAGCCGGCCTGCCCGTAGGTGGGCGCAACGGCGATGAGCAGTGCCGCGACCGACATCATGGCGACGGTGAGGGTGAGCGCGCTCTTGCGTCCGTGGCGGTCCGCGGCACGTCCGAGGATCCAGCCTCCGACCGGCCGCATCAGGAACCCGACGGCGAAGATCCCCGCCGTGTTCATCAGCTGCGCGGTCGGGTTCTCCCCCGGGAAGAACGAGTCGGCGAAGTAGATCGCAAAGGTGGCGTAGACGAACCAGTCGTACCACTCGACGAGATTGCCGAGCGACCCGCCGACCAGAGCGAGACGGCGCTTCGCGCGCTCGCCGCCCGGCGGTGTTCCGCGCGTTCCGGCAGACAGTGACATGGCGGCTCCTGACCGAAAGACCCCTGGTGAGAGGGGTGATGACGTGCCCAGAGCATGCGTGCGCCGGTGCGGCGGAACAAGACGTCGCCACCAGATCTAACATCCCGCTAAGAAAGGGGACGGGGACGGTCGTCCCGCCGCCGACATCGCCTTGCTGATCGCCCGCACCCATGCGCCGGGAGCCGACCGGGTGGCGCACTGGGACGTGCCCTCCGACGGGTCAGGTGCAGTGGGGCGTGAAGGCGGGGTCCGCGGGGCCGCTGCGGCCGAGGGCGTTGAGGACCCACTGGGCGACGACCGGATCGTTGGGGCTCTGGTCGTGTTCGAAGGTGTCCAGGGGGCAGCGGTCCTGGAGCGTGACGTTGGTGACGCGCTGCGCCGGTCCGTCGAGGAAGGCGCTGGTGTACGGGGTCACGACCTCGTCGTGCGTGGTGGTGATCACGGTGTAGTCGGGGCCCGGCACCGTGTCCCCGTTCGCATTGAGGTGGGTCAGGAACGGCGAGCCGGCCATCTGCTCGGTGCAGGCGTCGCAGCCGGCATATCCGGTCGGGATGGTCAGGGGGTTGGTCGTGCCGTGGTTCGAGGGGACGATTCCCACCAGTTCGTCCACTTTGGTGGCACCTCCGAGGAAGTCGAGGTAGTAGCGGGGCATCATTCCGCCCTGGCTGTGACCGACCAGATCGACCTTCTTGGCGCCGGTCGCGCCCAGTACGGAGTCGACGAACGTGTGGAGTTCCTGGGCCGAGTCGGCGATGTGGGCGGTGGCGTCGTTGCCGTAGTTGAGCGCGAAGACGCAGTACCCGGCGTCCTTGATCTGCGGCGACAGGACCGACCAGTTCTTGGCCATGTTCTCGAAGGTGCCGTGGACCAGCACGACGGGATAGGGGTGCGCGGCGGACGGCTTGCACGTCCAGTCGTTCGCGCCGGGCGGCGAGATGTCGTCGGCCTGTGCGGGGCCGGCGGCGAAACCGAAGAAGGTGCAGGTGGCCACTACCAGGGCCAGGGGGAGGGTCCTCAGACGCATGGCGTTCCTTTCGCGGACCGCGCAGGAGGAGCCCGCGTGGCCACTGGGTGCCGACTGCGCACGGAGCCTTGAAGCGGCGGCTCGGCTCCGTGCGCAGTGACGACAACGTGTCCCCTGTTCGGCAATGTCGAACAGTAAGCGGGATTCTGGATTCCGCTTACTGGCGCGTCAACCCTCTGGACACCTCATTGGGACGCTGAACACACACGCTCGGCAGTCGTGCCTAGCCCGACCGCCGAGGGACGGCGACCCCTGTCGGCCCCAAACCTCCGGCACGGACAGTAGGGGTGGAGTTTTGTCCACCCAAGGGTGGGCAAAACTCCACCTCGGCAACTGACGCCGTGATCGTCCCTACTCCGTATCGTCGGCCGTGAGCTACCAGCGCGAACCGGCGGGAGAGTGGAACGTGTGGATGTGTGAACCGATTGCCGACCGCGATGTCGAGCTGATCAGGATCGCCGGGCCGATGCAGCCGGCGGCCTTCCGGCTGGCGTGTTTTCCGCATGCGGCGGACTCCTCGGGGGCGTTATGGCACCTGGCGCGGCAACTGCTGCCGTCGGTCGAGGTGTTGGCCGTCCGGTACCCGCGTCATGACGTGCGGGACGCGGACGGGACCATGGGCGACCTCGATGAGGTGGTGAGCGAGAGCGTGCGGCTGCTCCGCGGCTGGACCGATCTGCCCCTCGCGCTCTTCGGGCACCGCAGCGGCGGTGAAATCGCGCTACGGGTGGCGGGCCGGCTTGAGCAGGAGACGGACATCGCGCCGCGGTGCACGTTCGTGGCCAACTGGGGGGCATCGCCCAAGTTCGAGACCGTGCGGCTGCGTTCGCCGGTCGTCGCGCTGGCCGGCGCGACGGATGTCCCCGCCCAGCCGCAGTGGCGGGCCTGCACACGGGACCGGTTCGAGGTCGAAGCCTGGGTCGACGGTGGGCGGTTGCTCGAAAACCGCTGTGCGGACATCGTGAACCTGATACACGATCAGCTGATCTCGACGCCGATTGAATGAGGCCCACCCGGCAGGGGAAACTGGCACCGTGACCAGACAAGCCAGCATCCGGGTGATCGTCGCCGACGACCAGGCGGCGGTACGCGAAGGGCTCGTTCTCCTCCTGGGGACGATGCCGGGCATCACCGTCGTGGCCGAGGCGGCCGACGGCGAGCAAGCGGTGGCCCTGGTCGCCGAACACCGCCCGGACGTCGTCCTGATGGACCTGGGCATGCCGCATGTCACCGGTGTGGAGGCCACCCGGCGGGTGCGGCAGGACCACCCGGACACCCAGGTCGTCGTCCTCACCACCTACGCCTCCGAAGACCTGGCCCTGGAGGCGCTGCACGCCGGTGCGCTCGGCTACCTCACCAAGTCCGCCACCAAGGACGCGATCGCCCGTGCGATCATCGCGGCCGCCGACGGCCAGGCGCTGCTGGATCCCGGCGTGCAGCGCACCCTGGTCCAGGCGGCGACCCGCAGCCAGCCGGCCCCGGCACCTGCCGACCGGCTCACCGCACGCGAGATCGATGTGCTCAAGTTGGTCGCCGCCGGGCTCGGAAACCGCGAAATCTCCCGGCATCTGTTCATCAGCGAACCCACCGTCAAGACGCATATCAACCGGATCTTCGCCAAGACCGGAAGCAAGGACCGCGCGCAGGCAATTCAATATGCGCGCCAGCACCGCTACACGGAGTGAGGCGGAGCGCGGTAATGAGGAATTCGCATTCCCCCCGACAATTCCCGCACGGATTCCGGCGGTCCCCCGCCCCGCCGCCGCCTGCCGCCACGGTGTCCCACCTGCGCTCTTCTCTCCGGCGCGGTAATTGACCGGTACGGCCCCGGCAGCGCCAGAAAACCCCTATGGCCCGGCATACGCGCCGGGCTTTTTCCTTTATTCGGGTGGGGGAGTAGGGGACGTTAGGGGTGGGTGACGGTGATCGTTCTCCCTAGCATCGGTGTTCGACACATGTGATCCGGCCCGGTCCCTTCGTCGTCTCCTCGTCAAGCCGCCCGGGTGTCCGGCGCTGTCGAACCCGTCGAACCCGTAGAGAGACACAGAGGGGGCACCAGTGCGTGCAGAGCTGGACCGGATGCCGGTGTTCGAGCGGCAGCGCATACTGCTGCGCCTGGTGTGCGACGGGGCCGCCGAGGTGCTGGAGCGGGACGCCGGAGCCATCGGGCCCGGGGCCTCCTTCGTGGACCAAGGGCTCGGCTCGATGGCCGCGGTGGAACTGCACCGGCGGCTCACCGCGGCCACCGGGCTCGCCCTGCCGGTGACCGTGGTCTTCGACCACCCCACGCCGCAGGCCCTCGCCGACGAGCTGTACGGACGACTCTACGGCCGGAGCGCGGCCGAGGCGGCGGGCGAAGCCGGGACCGCGGCGGGCGGCGAGGGCGGCGCGGCGGGCGATCCGCAGGAGCCGGTGGCGATCGTCGGCATGGCCTGCCGGCTGCCCGGGGACATCACCTCTCCCGAGGAGCTGTGGCGGCTGCTGCTCGACGGCGGCGAGGCGCTCTCCGACTTCCCCGTCAACCGGGGCTGGGACGTCGACGGCCTGTACGACCCCGACCCGGACCGGCCCGGCCGCACCTATACGACGCGCGGTGGATTCCTGCACGATGCGCCGGAGTTCGACGCGGAGTTCTTCGGGATCTCGCCGCGGGAGGCGACGGCGACCGACCCGCAGCAGCGGCTGCTGCTGGAGGTCACCTGGGAGAGCCTGGAGCGCGCCGGCATCAGCCCGGCGGCGCTGCGCGGCACGCCCGTGGGCGTCTTCACCGGCGTGGAGAACCACGAGTACGGACCGGGTCTGGCGCATGTCGGCGGCGGGCTCGAAGGCCATCTGCTGACCGGTACCGCGGCGAGCCTCGCCTCGGGCCGGGTGGCGTATGCCTACGGCTTCGAGGGCCCGGCGATCACCGTCGACACCGCATGCTCGTCGTCGCTGGTGGCCCTGCACATGGCGGCGCAGTCCCTGCGGCGCGGTGAATGCCGGCTCGCGCTGGCCGGCGGTGCGGCGGTGATGGCGAGCCCTGGTGGCTTCCTGGCGTTCTCCCGCCAGCGCGGGCTGGCCGCCGACGGCCGGTGCAAGGCGTTCTCGGCCGATGCCGACGGGACCGGCTGGGCGGAGGGCGTCGGCGTCCTCGTCGTCGAGCGGCTGTCCGACGCCGAACGCCACGGGCACCGGGTGCTGGCCGTACTGCGCGGTTCGGCCGTCAACTCCGACGGCGCCTCCAACGGCCTGACGGCGCCGAGTGGTCCGGCGCAGCAGCGGGTGATCCGCAGCGCGCTGGCCGACGCCGGGCTGGCCGCCGCGGACGTGGACGCCGTGGAGGCGCACGGCACCGGAACGGCGCTGGGCGACCCGATCGAGGCGCAGGCACTGCTGGCCACCTACGGCCAGGACCGGCCGACCGACCGGCCGCTGCGCCTCGGGTCGGTCAAGTCGAATCTGGGGCACACCCAGGCGGCGGCCGGTGTCACCGGAGTCATCAAGACCGTGCTGGCGCTCCGGCACGGCCTGCTGCCGCGCACCCTGCACCTCGCCGAACCGACCCCGCACGTGGACTGGTCGTCGGGTGCGGTGGAGCTGCTGACCGAGGCCGCGCCCTGGCCGGAGACCGGCCGGCCGCGCCGGGCGGCCGTCTCGTCGTTCGGGGTGAGCGGCACCAATGCCCACGTCATCCTGGAGGCCGCCGTCCCGGCGGAGCCCGACCCGCCCGCCGGGGAGGCAACGGACGGCGAGCGGGACGACGTCCTGCCCTTCGCCGTCTCGGGCAACGGCCCGGCCGGGCTCCGGGCGCAGGCCGAACGGCTGGCCGGCTTCCTCGACGCGCGCCCGGACCTCCGCCCGGCGGACGTCGCCCATGCGCTCGCGACCACCCGCGCCCACTTGACGGACCGGGCGGTCGCGGTCGCCGCCGACCGCGCCGAACTCACCGCCGCCCTCCGCACGTTCGCCGCCGAGGGCAGCGCCCCCGGCGTGGTGACCGGCACCCCGGCGGGCGGCGGCCTGGCGTTCCAGTTCACCGGCCAGGGCAGCCAGCGGCTCGGTATGGGCCGGGAGCTGTATGCGCGGTTCCCCGTGTTCCGGCAGGCGTTCGACGACGCCTGCTCCGCGCTCAACGCCTTCGTCGACCGACCGGTCGAATCCGTGGTGTTCGGGGACGACGCCGACCTCCTCCACCGCACCGAGTACACCCAGCCCGCCCTGTTCGCCTTCGAGGTGGCGCTGTTCCGCCTGGTCGAGTCGTGGGGCGTGACGCCCGACTTCCTGGTGGGGCATTCGATCGGGGAGTTGGTGGCCGCTCATGTCTCGGGGGTGCTGGATCTGCCGGACGCCGCTCTGCTGGTGGCCACCCGCGGCCGACTGATGCAGGAACTGCCCGAGGGCGGGGCGATGGCCGCCATCGAGGCGACCGAGGAGGAGATCGCACCCGAACTCGCCGAGCACACCGGCGCGCTCGGGCTCGCCGCGATCAACGGACCGCGCTCCGTGGTGGTCTCGGGGGACGAGCGGCCGGTGCTCGATCTGATGGCGTCATGGCAGGCCCGCGGTCGCCGCACCCGCCGGTTGACCGTCAGCCACGCCTTCCACTCCCCGCGGATGGACCCGATGCTGGCCGAATTCCGCTGGGTCGCCCGCGTGGTGTCGTACGCGGCGCCGCGCATCCCGATCGTCTCCAATGTGACCGGCCGGGTGCTCACCGCCGAGGAGATCGGCGACCCCGAGTACTGGGTGCGCCATGTCCGCGAACCCGTCCGGTTCGCCGACGCCGTCGCGCTGCTCGCCGGCTCCGGCGTGTCCACCTTCCTCGAACTCGGCCCGGACGGTGTGCTGTCGGGCCTCGGGCAGAGCTGCCTGGACGACGGCGTAGCCGCCTTCCTCCCCGCCGTACGGGCGAAGGGGCCCGAGGTCACCACGCTCCTCACCGCGCTCGCCGGCCTGCACACCCGGGGCGTTGCGGTGGACTGGGCCGCGGCGCTGCCCGCCGGGGACCGGCCCCGCTCCTCCGTGGCGCCGGAGCTGCCGACGTATGCGTTCCGGCGCAAGCACTTCTGGCTTGAGGCCGGAACACCGGCGGGAGATCTGGCGTCGGCCGGACTCGGCGATGCCGGACACCCGTTGCTCAGTGCCGTCGTCACGCTGCCCGATACCCAGGACACCGTGCTCACCGGCCGGATTTCGCTCCGTACGCACCCCTGGCTGGCCGACCACGCCGTACTGGGCACCGTGCTCTTCCCCGGCACGGCCTGGGTCGAGCTGTTCACCCGCGCCGGGGACGAGACCGGCTGCGCCCGTATCGACGAGCTGACCCTGACCGCGCCTCTGGTGGTGCCGGAGCGGGGCGGGGTCTCGCTGCGGCTGGTGGTGCGGGCGGCCGGCGAGTCCGGCACCCGTCACGTCATGGCGTACTCCCGCGGCGACGGCGACGAGACCTGGACCTGCCATGCCGTCGGCGTGCTGGCCCCGGGCGGCCCGGTACCGCAGGCGGCGCCGGCGGTCTGGCCGCCGGAAGGCGCCGAACGGATCGAGCTGACCGGCTTCTACGACCGGCTCGCCGAGGGCGGTTACGGGTACGGACCCCTCTTCCGGGGCCTGCGTGCCGCATGGCGGCGGGATGCCGAGGTCTACGCCGAGGTCGCGCTGCCCGACGCGGCACAGGCGGCCGGGTTCGGCCTGCACCCCGCGCTGTTCGACGCCGTCCTGCACGCGGGCATCCTCGCCGAGAAGGACACCGGGGTCGCCCTGCCGTTCTCCTGGCGCGGGGTGGAGCTCCACGGCGTGGGGGTACCGGTCCTGCGCGTCCGGATCGTGCCCGAGGACGACGACGCGGTGGCGATCACCCTCACCGACGAGACCGGCGGACCGGTCGCCTCCGTGGCGGCCCTGGTGTCGCGGCCGGTCGACGCGGCCGCCCTGGAGCGGACCCCCTCCGGCACCGACGCGCTGTACCGCACCGAGTGGACGCCGCTGCCGGGCGCACTGGAGGCGCCGGCGGTGCGCGGGGTGACTGTCGGCCCCGACGCACTGGACCTCGGGTTCGCCACCTGCACCAGCCTGGAGGACATCGGGGAGGTGCCGGACCTGGTGTTCGTGCCGTTCGGCGGCGGACCCGCGGCGGATCGCGCCCGTGCGGCCGAGCGCGGCCGCACCGTCGATCCCGACGCCGTGCACACGGCCCTCAGCCGCGCGCTCGGGTTGCTCCAGGCGTGGCTCGCCGACGAGCGGTTCGCCGGCTCGCAGCTGGTCTTCGTCACCTGCGGGGCGGTGTCGCCCGAGTCCGGCGAGCGCCTCACGGACCTCGTCCATGCCCCGCTGTGGGGGCTGGTGCGCTCGGCGCAGGCGGAGAATCCCGGCAGCTTCCTGCTGGCCGATATCGACGCAACGGCGGACAGCCGGCGTGCGCTCCCCGCCCTGGCGTCCTGCGGCGAACCGGAACTCGCGCTGCGGCACGGCAAACCGTCCGCGCGCAGGCTCGCACGCACCGGGACGGACGCCCTGGAGCCCCCGGCCGGTACCGCGCACTGGCGGCTGGACGCCCCGGTCCGCGGCACCCTGGAGAGCCTCCGGCTGACCCCCGCACCGACGGCCGCCGCGCCGCTGCCCGCGGACCATGTGCGCCTCGCGGTGCGCGCCGCGGGCATGAACTTCCGCGATGTCGTCTCGCTGCTGGGCATGGCGGCGTCCGAGGACGTCCTGGGCTATGAGGCCGCCGGCGTGGTGACCGAAATCGGCGCGGCGGTCACCGGCCTGGCGGTCGGCGATCGCGTACTGGGCCTGGTCGGCGGCGGCTTCGGACCAGTGGCGGTGGCCCCGCGCGACCTCGTCGTACCGATACCGCCCGGCTGGGACTTCGCGGACGCCGCCGCCGTACCCCTCGTCTACGCGACCGCGCTGTACGCCTGGGACGACCTGGCCCAGGTGCGGACCGGGCAGCGGGTACTGGTCCATGCCGGTGCGGGCGGTGTCGGCATCGCCGCGATCCGGCTGGCGCTGCACCGGGGCTGTGAGGTGTTCGCGACGGCGAGTCCGTCGAAGTGGGAGGTGCTGCGGTCGCTGGGAGTCGCCGACGATCACCTCGCGTCGTCGCGTGATCTGGACTTCGCGGAGAAGTTCCTCGCCGTGACCGAGGGCGCCGGAATGGACGCCGTACTCAACTCCCTGACCGGCGAGTTCGTGGACGCCTCGCTGCGCCTGCTGCCGAACGGCGGCCACTTCGTCGAGATGGGCAAGACCGACATCCGGGACGCCGCCGAGGTCGAGGCCCGGAACCCCGGTGTCCACTACCGCGCATTCGACCTGATCGACGCCGGACCCGAACGCCTCCAGCAACTGCTGCTCACCCTCACCGAGTTGCTCACCGACGGCGTCCTGGCCGCGATGCCGGTACAGGCGTGGGATGTGCGGCGTGCCGTCGAGGCGTTCCGGTTTATGAGTCGGGCGCGGCATGTAGGGAAGTTGGTGTTGACGGTTCCGCGGGGGGTGGATTCTGCGGGGACGGTGGTGGTGACCGGTGGTGTGGGTGCGCTGGGTGGTTTGGTGGCGCGTCATTTGGTGGCTGTGCATGGGGTGCGGCATGTGGTGTTGACGGCGCGTCGGGGTTTGGCGACTGCGGGGGCTGCTGATCTGGTGGCCGAGTTGGAGTCGTTGGGTGCGGTTTCGGTGTCGGTGGTGGCGTGTGATGTGGCGGATCGGGATGCGGTGGCGGGGGTGTTGGCGGGGGTTTCTGCTGATGCTCCGTTGACGGGTGTGGTGCATGCGGCGGGTGTGTTGGATGACGGTCTGGTGGGTTCGTTGTCGTCGGAGCGGTTGGCGACGGTGTTGCGGCCGAAGGTCGACGGTCTGGTCCATCTGGACGAGCTGACCCGTGAACGCGGCGATGACCTCTCCCTGTTCGTGGCGTTCTCGTCGACGGCAGCGACACTGGGCGCCCCCGGCCAGAGCGGCTATGCGGCGGCGAACACCTTCCTCGACGCCCTGATGGAAACGCGCCGCGCGGCCGGTCTGCCGGGCACCTCGATCGCCTGGGGACTGTGGGAACAGAGCAGCGGCGGCATGACCGCGCATCTGTCGGACGCGGACCTCGAACGGCTGGCGCGCGGCGGTGAGATACCCCTGCCGACGGACCTGGGTCTGCGGCTCTTCGACGAGGCCGTACGGGCGCCGTGGCCGGTGACGACCGCATGCGGGCTGGACCTGCCCGCGGTGCGGGCATCGGGCACCGTCCCCGCCGTACTCCGTACGCTCGCCGGCCCGATGCGGCGCCAGGCGGTCACCGTGACCACCGAACGCTCATGGGCCGAGCGGCTCGCCGAACTCCCGCCGGCCGACCGGGAACGGTTCGCGGTCGACGAGATCCGCCGCCAGGTCGCCCTGGTCCTCGGGCACGGCAGCGGCGGTGACGTACCGGTGTCGGTGGCGTTCAAGGACCTGGGCTTCGACTCCCTCACGGCGGTCGAACTGCGCAACCGCCTCCAGACCAGCACCGGCCTCCGGCTGCCGGCCACCCTCGTCTTCAACCAGCCGAACGCGGCGGCCCTGGCCTCCTACCTGATCACCGAACTGCTGCCGGACGAGCCCGCACCGGCCGCCGACCCGACCGAGGCGGCCCTCCAAGCGGCCCTGGCGAAAACCCCGTTGGCGCGATTCGCCGACGCGGGCGTCCTGGACGCGCTCCTCGCGCTGACCGGACTGTCCGCGGCCGCGCCCGCCTCCGACGAGACCGGGGCGATCGACGGCATCGACGACCTCGACACCGACAGCCTCATCGCGCTGGCGCTGAACGAGTCCGAGTCCTGACTCCTGATCCCGTGACCCCCTGACCCCGGTCCCCGAAACACCTGGTCCCCCCGAACACCTGCGAAATGTGGAGCAAGAAATGACGACGTCCGACAACCGGCTTGTCGATGCACTGCGCACGTCGCTGAAGGAGACGGAACGGCTCAGGCAGCAGAACCACAAGCTGATCTCGGCCGCGCGCGAGCCGATCGCGATCGTGGGGATGGCCTGCCGGTTCCCGGGGGGCGTGGGGTCGCCGGAGGAGTTGTGGCGGCTGGTGGCCGACGGTGTTGACGGGATGTCGGCGTTCCCGGAGGACCGCGGCTGGGACGTGGAGGGCCTGTACGACCCGGATCCGGACCGGCCGGGTACGTCGTATGTCCGGGAGGGTGGCTTCCTTGCCGACGCCGGTGGTTTTGATCCGGCGTTCTTCGGGATCTCCCCGCGTGAGGCGGTGGCGATGGACCCGCAGCAGCGCCTGGTCCTGGAGGTGTCGTGGGAGGCGCTGGAACGGGCCTCCCTGGACCCCGGCAGCCTTCGGGGCTCGGCGACCGGCGTATTCATGGGCGTGATCGACAACGCCTACACCAAGCGGCTCCAGTCCGTCCCCGACGACATCGAACCCTTCCTCGGCAACGGCGGCACCAGCAGCATCGTCTCCGGCCGGGTGGCCTACTCGTTCGGGCTGGAGGGCCCGGCGCTGAGCGTGGACACGGCCTGCTCGTCGTCGCTCACGGCGCTGCACCTGGCCGTGCAGTCGCTGCGGCGCGGAGAGTGCAGCATGGCCCTGGCCGGCGGCGTCACGATCATGGCGCATCCCGACGACTTCGTGGACTTCTCGCGTCAGCGTGGTTTGGCGGCGGACGGCCGGTGCAAGGCGTTCGCGGCCGCTGCGGACGGTACGGGCTGGTCGGAGGGTGTGGGCGTGCTCGTGGTGGAGCGGCTGTCGGATGCCGAACGGCTGGGGCACCGGGTCCTGGCCGTCGTCCGCGGCACCGCCGTCAACCAGGACGGTGCGTCGAACGGCTTGACGGCGCCGAACGGTCCGTCGCAGGAGCGGGTGATCCGGGCGGCGTTGGTCGATGCCCGGCTGGACACGGCGGATGTCGATGTGGTGGAGGCGCATGGCACCGGTACGACGTTGGGCGACCCGATCGAGGCGCAGGCGTTGCTGGCCACGTATGGGCAGGGGCGGTTGCCTGAACTGCCGTTGTGGTTGGGGTCGTTGAAGTCGAATATCGGTCATGCGATGGCTGCTGCGGGTGTCGGTGGTGTCATCAAGATGGTGATGGCGCTGCGGCATGGTGTGCTGCCGAAGACGTTGCATGTGGATGCGCCGTCGGCGCAGGTGGACTGGGCGTCGGGGGCGGTCGAGCTGCTGACGGAGGCGCGGGAGTGGCCGGAGACGGACCGGCCGCGCCGGGCCGGGGTGTCGTCGTTCGGCATCAGTGGGACGAATGCGCATGTGGTGTTGGAGCAGGCGCCAGAGGTTGATGAGCAGGCGTCGGTGGGTGATGAGCCGGTGGCCGGTGGTGTGGTGCCGTGGGTGGTGTCGGCTCGGTCGGGTGTGGCGTTGCGGGAGCAGGCTGCGCGGTTGGCGGAGTGGGTGAGTGATGCGCCGGGGGCGTCTCCGGTGGATGTGGCCGCGTCGTTGGTGCGCTCGCGTTCCGTCTTTGATCACCGTGCGGTCGTGGTCGGTGAGACCCGGGAGGGCTTGCTGGAGCGCCTTGCCGAGGTGGCTGAGGAGACGGTCGGGGGTTCCGGCGGCTCTGTTGGTGCGGGTGTGGTGTTTGTGTTCCCGGGTCAGGGGGCGCAGTGGGTGGGCATGGCGCGTGAGTTGGTGGTGCAGTCGCCGGTGTTCGCGGAGGCGTTGGCCGAGTGTGGCCGGGCGTTCGAGGGCCTGGTGGACTGGTCGCTGGATGAAGCCCTCGGTGACGAGGTGTTGCTGGGCCGGGTGGATGTGGTCCAGCCGGTGCTGTTTGCGGTGATGGTGTCGTTGGCGGCGGTGTGGCGTTCGGTGGGTGTCGAGCCGGCCGCGGTGGTGGGTCATTCGCAAGGGGAGATTGCCGCGGCATGCGTTGCCGGGGCGCTTTCGTTGGAGGATGCGGCGCGGGTGGTGGTGCTGCGGTCGCAGGCGATCGCTCGCACGCTGGCCGGGCGTGGCGGGATGGTGTCGGTTGCGCAGGGGGTGGAGGCGGTCCGGGAGCGGATCGCTGCCTGGGGCGAGGCGATATCTGTTGCCGCGGTGAACGGCCCGTCCTCGGTCGTCGTATCCGGTGAGCCGGGTGCGCTGGATGAGCTGATGGCCGCGTGTGAGGCGGAGGGTGTCCGGGCGCGTCGCATCGCGGTCGATTACGCCTCGCATTCCGCGCAGGTGGACGTCCTTCGTGACGAACTCCTGGAGGTTCTGTCGTCGATCCGGCCGCGGGAGTCGGCTGTTCCGTTGCTGTCGACGGTGACGGGTGACTGGCTGGACACCTCCACGATGGATGCGGCGTACTGGCACCGCAATCTGCGTCAGACGGTCGAGTTCGAGACGGCGACGTCGGCCCTCGCCGAGCAGGGTTTCGGGCTCTTCGTCGAGGTGAGCCCGCACCCCGTCCTGACGTTCGCGATCCAGGACACGCCGGCTGTGGGGACGCTGCGCCGCGATGAGGGGGGTTGGGCCCGGTTCCTGGCCTCGGCCGGTGAGGCGTTCGCCCATGGTGCCGACGTCGACTGGGCGGGGATCCTCCCGGCCGGGGCGGCAACCGTCGACCTGCCCACCTACCCCTTCCAACACCAGCACTACTGGCTCGACAGCACGCCGACGACCGGCGACGTATCCGCCGCGGGCCTCCAGGCCGCCGAACACCCGCTGCTCGGTGCCGTGGTCGCGCTGCCCGGTTCCGAAGGCGTCGTGCTGACCGGGCGGCTCTCGCTGCGGTCCCAGCCGTGGCTTGCCGAACACGCCGTGCTCGATTCGGCGCTGCTGCCCGGTACCGCGTTCGTGGAGCTGGCCGTGCGGGCCGCGGACGAGGTGGGCTGCGGCCAGGTCGAGGAACTCACGCTGATGGCGCCGCTGGTACTGCCCGAGCGCGACGGTGTCTCGCTGCGGGTGGTCGTCGGCGCGGCGGACGAGACCGGCCGTCGCGAGATCACCATCCACTCCCGGGTGTCGGACGATCACGACTGGACGTGCCATGCGACGGGCCTGCTGGGTCTGGGGACCCGCGCGCCCCTGTCCGACCTGGGGGTCTGGCCGCCCGCGGGGGCGGAGCGGGTGGACCTCGACGGTCACTACGACCGGCTGGCCGAGGAGGGCTACGGCTACGGCGCGGCCTTCCGCGGCCTGCGGGACGCCTGGCGCCAGGGGGACGACCTCTACGCCGAAGTCGCCCTGCCCGAGGGAGCAGCGCAGGACGACGCCGTCGCCTTCGGTCTGCACCCGGCCCTCTTCGACGCCGCGCTGCATGTCCTCGGGGTCGTCGACACCGGCCGGCTGTCCCTGCCCTTCGCCTGGCGCGAGGTCTCGCTGCACGCCAGCGGTGCGTCGATGCTGCGGGTGCGGATCACCCGGCACGACACGGACTCGTACGGTCTCCAACTCGCCGATGCCCAGGGTGCATTGGTGGCATCCGTGGAGGCGCTGACGTTGCGACCGTTCGCCGCGGGGCAGCTGGCGGCGGTGCCCGCACAGCCCGATGCGTTGTACCGGGTGGAGTGGCCGGCCCTTCCGCCGGTGGACGGGACCGCCGCCAGGTGGCCGTCGGCGGCGGTGCTGGGCGCGCTCCCGTTCGATGTTCCCGGTGCCGTCCGGGGTGCCGCTCTCGCCGATCTGGGCGATGCGGCTGACGCGGGTGATGCGGGCGATACGGGGGGTGTGCCGGAGTTCGTCTTCACCGCCGTGCCGACGCCGTCCGACGCCGACCTGGCGACCGGCGTGCACGCCTCCTTGCGGGCGACCTTGGAACTGGTCCAGGCATGGCTGGCGGACGAGCGGTTCGCCGCCGCGAAGCTGGTGTTCGTCACGCGGGGCGCGGTGTCCGCCGAGCCGGGCGAGCGGATCACGGAACTCGCCCATGCCCCGGTCGCCGGTCTGATCCGGTCCGCGCAGTCGGAGAATCCCGACCGGTTCGTGCTGCTCGACGTCGATGCGCTCGACGAGTCCGTACGGACCGTTCCGGCAGCCCTGGCCAGCGGCGAGGCCGAACTCGTCGTCCGTGCGGGGGCGGCGCGCTGCCGCCGCCTGGTCCGGGCCGGCGCCCAGGACGCCCTGGTCCCGCCCGCCGACGGACCGTGGCGCCTCGACACGTCCGGTGGGGGAACCCTCGAAAACCTGACGCTCAACCCGGCGCCGGACGAGCGAGAACCGCTCGCGGACCGGGAGGTCCGGGTCGCGGTCCGCGCCGCGGGCGTCAACTTCCGGGACGTCGTCGCCGCGCTCGGCATGGTGCAGGTCGACGAGGTCATGGGCGGCGAGGCCGCCGGTGTGGTGACCGAGGTCGGCCCCGGCGTCACCGACCTCGCCGTCGGCGATCGCGTCACGGGCCTCTTCACCGGTGCCTTCGGCCCGGTGGCGACCACCGACCGCGGCTATCTGGTCCCGCTCCCGGACGGCTGGACGTTCGCCGAGGCGGCATCGATCCCCGTCGTGTACACCACCGCGCTGTACGGCCTGGTCGACCTGGCACATGTACGGGCGGGACAGCGGGTGCTGATCCACGCTGGTGCGGGCGGTGTCGGCATGGCCGCGATCCAGCTGGCGCGCCACTGGGGCTGTGAGGTGTTCGCGACGGCGAGTCCGGCGAAGTGGGAGGTGCTGCGGTCGCTGGGGCTCACCGACGATCACATCGCGTCGTCGCGTGATCTGGACTTCGCGGACAAGTTCCTCGCCGTGACCAAGGGCGAGGGCGTCGATGTCATCCTCAACTCCCTCGCCGGGGAGTTCATCGAGGCTTCGCTGCGACTGCTGCCCCGCGGTGGTCACTTCCTGGAGATGGGCAAGACGGACATCCGCGATCCGCAGGAGATCGCGGCCCAGCACGCCGGTGTCCGTTACGCGGCCTACAACCTTCCCGACTTCGCGCTCGACCGTACCCGGGAGATCCTCGCCGAGATCGCGGACCTCTTCGCTCAGGGCGCCCTGCGGCACATGCCCGTGCTGGCGTGGGATGTGCGCCGGGCAGCCGAGGCGTTCCGGTTTATGAGTCGGGCGCGGCATGTGGGGAAGTTGGTGTTGACGGTTCCGCGGGGGGTGGATTCTGCGGGGACGGTGGTGGTGACCGGTGGTGTGGGTGCGCTGGGTGGTTTGGTGGCGCGTCATTTGGTGGCTGTGCATGGGGTGCGGCATGTGGTGTTGACGGCGCGTCGGGGGTTGGCGACTGCGGGGGCTGCTGATCTGGTGGCCGAGTTGGAGTCGTTGGGTGCGGTTTCGGTGTCGGTGGTGGCGTGTGATGTGGCGGATCGGGATGCGGTGGCGGGGGTGTTGGCGGGGGTTTCGGCTGATGCTCCGTTGACGGGTGTGGTGCATGCGGCGGGTGTGTTGGATGACGGTCTGGTGGGTTCGTTGTCGTCGGAGCGGTTGGCGACGGTGTTGCGGCCCAAGGTCGACGGTCTGGTCCATCTGGACGAGCTGACCCGTGAACGCGGCGATGACCTCTCCCTGTTCGTGGCGTTCTCGTCTGCCGCGGCGACGCTGGGGGCCGCGGGTCAGAGTGGCTATGCGGCGGCGAACACCTTCCTCGACGCCCTGATGGAGTCGCGCCGCGCGGCCGGTCTGCCGGGGACCTCGATCGCCTGGGGATTCTGGGAGCAGCGCAGCGGTATGACCGCGCATCTGTCGGACGCGGACGTCGAACGGATGACGCGCGCCGGTGAAGTACCGCTGTCGACGGACCTGGGTCTGCGACTGTTCGACGCCGCCGCCGATTCGGCCTGGCCGGTGATGACCGCGTTCGGGCTGGACCTGGCCGCGGTGCGCGCATCCGGCGCGGTACCGGCCGTACTGCGCACGCTCGCCGGCCCGGTACGCAGCCGTGCCGCGGCGGCCTCGGGCGAACGCCTCTGGGCCGACCGGGTGGCCGGGCTCGCGCCCGCCGAGCGCGAGCGCTGGGTGAGCGAAGAGGTACGCCGCCAGGTCGCGGTGGTGCTCGGCCACGGCGCCGGTGGCGACGTACCGGTGTCGGTGGCGTTCAAGGACCTGGGCTTCGACTCCCTCACGGCGGTCGAACTGCGCAACCGCCTCCAGACCAGCACCGGACTCCGGCTGTCCGCCACCCTCGTCTTCGACTACCCCAATCTGCGGGCACTCGCCCGCTATCTCGTCACCCAGGTCGCCGGCGACGACCAACTCCCCGCGCCGGAAGGGCCGACGGAACCGCGGGTGTCCACCGGCGACGGTGCGGAGCCGATCGCGATCGTGGGTATGGCCTGCCGGTTCCCGGGGGGTGTGGGGTCGCCGGAGGAGTTGTGGCGGCTGGTGGCCGATGGTGTCGATGGGATGTCGGCGTTCCCGGAGGACCGAGGCTGGGATGTGGAGGGTCTTTACGACCCGGATCCGGACCGGCCGGGTACGTCGTATGTCCGGGAGGGCGGCTTCCTTGCCGACGCCGGTGGTTTTGATCCGGCGTTCTTCGGGATCTCCCCGCGTGAGGCGGTGGCGATGGACCCGCAGCAGCGCCTGGTCCTGGAGGTGTCGTGGGAGGCGCTGGAACGGGCCTCCCTGGACCCGACATTGCTCGCCGGGACCGAAACCGGCGTGTTCATGGGCATCATCCACAACGACTACACGACGAGTGTCCCGTCACCGCCGGAGGACGTACAGCCGTTCCTCGGCAACGGGGGCTTCACGAGCGTGGCCTCGGGCCGGGTGGCCTACTCCTTCGGGCTGGAGGGCCCGGCGGTGAGCGTGGACACGGCCTGCTCGTCGTCGCTCACGGCGCTGCACCTGGCCGTGCAGTCGCTGCGGCGCGGAGAGTGCACCATGGCCCTGGCGGGCGGTGCCTCGGTGATGGCCACGCCGGTGTCGTTCACGGACTTCTCACGTCAGCGTGGTCTGGCGGCGGACGGCCGGTGCAAGGCGTTCGCGGCCGCTGCGGACGGCACGGGCTGGTCCGAGGGCGTGGGCGTGCTCGTGGTGGAGCGGCTGTCGGATGCCGAACGGCTCGGGCACCGGGTCCTGGCCGTCGTCCGCGGCACCGCCATCAACCAGGACGGTGCGTCGAACGGTCTGACGGCGCCGAACGGTCCGTCGCAGGAGCGGGTGATCCGGGCGGCTTTGGCCGATGCCAGGCTGACCACGCAGGACGTCGATGTGGTGGAGGCGCATGGCACCGGTACGACGTTGGGCGACCCGATCGAGGCGCAGGCGTTGCTGGCCACGTATGGGCAGGGGCGGTTGCCTGAACTGCCGTTGTGGTTGGGGTCGTTGAAGTCGAACATCGGTCATGCGATGGCTGCGGCGGGTGTCGGTGGGGTCATCAAGATGGTGATGGCGCTGCGGCATGGTGTGCTGCCGAAAACGTTGCATGTGGATGCGCCGACGCCACAGGTGGACTGGGCATCCGGCGCGGTGGAACTGCTGACGGAGGCGCGGTCGTGGCCCGAGGTGGAGCGGGTGCGCCGGGCCGGGGTGTCGGCCTTCGGGATCAGTGGGACGAATGCGCATGTGGTGTTGGAGCAGGCGCCGAAGGTTGAGGAGCAGGCTGAGCCGGTTGTGGGTGAGCCGGTGGTGCCGTGGGTGGTGTCGGCTCGGTCGGGTGTGGCGTTGCGGGAGCAGGCTGCGCGGTTGGCGGAGTGGGTGAGTGAGGAGCCGGGGGTGTCTCCGGTGGATGTGGCCGCGTCGTTGGTGCGCTCGCGTTCCGTCTTCGATCACCGTGCGGTGGTGGTGGGTGAGACCCGGGAAGCGCTCGTCGAGCAGCTTGCGGGGGTGGCCGACGGGGTCGTTGGTGGCTCCGGTGGGTCTGTTGGTGCGGGTGTGGTGTTTGTGTTCCCGGGTCAGGGGGCGCAGTGGGTGGGCATGGCGCGTGAGTTGGTGGTGCAGTCGCCGGTGTTCGCTGAGGCGTTGGCCGAGTGTGGCCGGGCGTTTGAGGGGTTGGTGGACTGGTCGCTTGATGAGGCTCTAGGGGATGAGGTGTTGCTGGGCCGGGTGGATGTGGTCCAGCCGGTGTTGTTTGCGGTGATGGTGTCGTTGGCGGCGGTGTGGCGTTCGGTGGGTGTCGAGCCGGCCGCGGTGGTGGGTCATTCGCAAGGGGAGATTGCCGCGGCATGCGTTGCCGGGGCGTTGTCGTTGGAGGATGCGGCGCGGGTGGTGGTGCTGCGGTCGCAGGCGATCGCTCGCACGCTGGCGGGGCGTGGCGGGATGGTGTCGGTCGCGCAGGGTGTGGAGGCGGTCCGGGAGCGGATCGCTGCCTGGGGTGACGCAATATCGATCGCGGCGGTGAACGGCCCGTCCTCGGTCGTCGTATCCGGTGAGCCGGGTGCGCTGGATGAGCTGATCGCTGCGTGTGAGGCGGAGGGTGTCCGGGCGCGTCGTATCGCGGTCGATTACGCCTCGCATTCCGCGCAGGTGGACGTCCTTCGTGACGAACTCCTGGAGGTTCTGTCGTCGATCCGGCCGCGGGCGTCGGCTGTTCCGTTGCTGTCGACGGTGACGGGTGACTGGCTGGACACCTCCACGATGGATGCGGCGTACTGGCACCGTAATCTGCGTCAGACGGTGGAGTTCGAGACGGCGACGTCGGCCCTCGCCGAGCAGGGTTTCGGGCTCTTCGTCGAGGTGAGCCCGCACCCCGTCCTGACGTTCGCGATCCAGGACACGCCGGCTGTGGGGACGCTGCGCCGTGACGAGGGGGGTTGGGGCCGGTTCCTGGCCTCGGCTGGTGAGGCGTTCGCCCATGGTGCCGACGTCGACTGGGCGGGGATCCTCCCGGCCGGGGCGGCAACCGTCGATCTGCCCACCTACCCCTTCCAACACCAGCACTACTGGCTCGAGAACACCGGAATGTCGGGAGACGTCGGCTCCGCCGGTCTCGGTGCGGCGGACCACGCCCTGCTCGGTGCCGTCGTGCCGCTCGCGGACTCCGACGGGCTGGTGTTCACCGGGCGGCTCTCGCTGCGCTCGCACCCCTGGCTGGCCGACCACGCCGTACGCGGGGCCGTCTACCTGCCCGGTACCGCGTTCGTGGAGCTGGCTGTGCGGGCCGCGGACGAGGCGGGGTGCACCGGAGTCGACGAACTCACCCTGGCCACGCCGCTGGTGCTCGGTGCGCGTGACCGCGTCCAGCTACAGGTCACCGTCGGTGGTCCGGACGAGTCCGGCCGCCGGCCGGTCACCGTGCACTCCCGGCCGGACGAGCTGCCGGACCGACCGTGGACGCTGCATGCCACGGGTCTTCTCGGCACCGGCAGCACCCCGCCTCCGGCGGATCTGAGCGCCTGGCCGCCGAAGGGGGCCGCCGCGCTCGATATCGACGGTCTGTACGAGCAGTTGGCGGACGAGGGGTACGAGTACGGCCCCGCCTTCCGGGGTGTGCGGGCCGCCTGGCGCGAGGGTGACGAGGTCTACGCCGAGGTGTCGTTGCCCGAGGAGGCCGCCACCGGCGGATTCACCCTCCACCCCGCGCTGTTCGATGCGGCGCTGCATGCGCTGGGCATCGAGGACGGCACCGGCGACGTACGGGTGCCGTTCGCCTGGAAGGGCGTCGTCGTGCATGCCACCGGCGCCAGGGTGCTGCGGGTGCGGATCACCCGCGGGGACGAGGACCGGCTGACGCTGGCCGCAGCCGATGGCACCGGAGCCCCCGTGGTCTCGGTGGCGGAACTCGCCATGCGGGTACTGCCCGAGGCGGTCTCGGCAGCGCCCGCCGGGGAACCGCTGTACCGGGTCGACTGGACGCCGCTGGTGGACCCGGCCGACCCGCTGGACCGGGTGCCGACGGGCCCGTGGGCGGTACTGGGACCGGACGGGCCGGCACTCCGGCAGGCCCGCACCGCCGCGACGGCCGACACGTACCCGGATCTGGACGCCCTCCTATCGGCCCTCGACGCCGGGGCCGTCGTACCGGAGACCGTCTTCGCGGTGCTGACCGGTGACGGCGCCACCGAGGGGGCAACCGGCGCGTCCGTACGGGCGGCGTCGGCCGATGCGCTCGACCTGTTGCAGAGGTGGCTCGGCGACGACCGGCTCGCGGCGACCCGGCTGGTCGTGGTGACCGTGGGCGCGGTCGCGGCCGACGGTCCGGTGAGCGACCTCGTGCATGCGCCGGTGTGGGGACTCGTCCGGTCCGCGGAGGCGGAGAATCCGGGACGGTTCGTCCTCATCGACCTCGACCTCGACCTCGATCTCGACCGGCGGGCTGCGGAGTCCGACTCCTGGCAGCTGCTCCCCGGGCTCTCCGTACTGGGCGAACCCGAACTCGCGGTACGCGGCGGCCGGGTGCTCACCCGGCGGCTGCACACCGCGGACGAACCGGCGGAGCCCGGTTTCGCCGGCTTCGCCCCCGACCGGACGGTACTCGTCACCGGTGGCACCGGAACGCTGGGCGCACTGGTCGCCCGGCACCTGGTGACCCGGCACGGGGTGCGGCATCTGCTGCTGACCAGCCGCCGTGGCCCGGCCGCCGACGGCGCGGCGGACCTGGAGGCGGAGCTTGCGGCCCTGGGTGCAGAGGTGACGATCGCCGCCTGCGACACCGCCGACGAAGACGCGGTCCGTGCGCTGCTGGCGGCGGTGCCCGCCGCACATCCGCTGACCGCCGTGGTGCACACCGCCGGTGTGCTCGACGACGGCGTCATCGGTTCGCTCGACCCCAAGCGGCTGGACACCGTCTTCCGGCCCAAGGTGGACGCCGCGCTGGTGCTGCACCACCTCACCCGGGACCTCGATCTGTCGGCCTTCGTCCTGTTCTCCTCGGCCGCCGGGGCCATCGGCGGCTCCGGCCAGGCGAACTACGCCGCCGCGAACGTCTTCCTCGATGCGCTGGCCACCGTGCGCCGGGCGGAAGGACTCCCGGCCGTATCGCTGGCCTGGGGTTTCTGGGCCGAACGCAGCGAACTCACCGGGCAGTTGGGGGAGGCCGACGTCGCGCGGATGGGGCGCTCCGGCATCGCGGCGATACCGTCCGAGACCGGCCTCGCCCTGTTCGATGCGGCGCTCGGCCGGGACGATGCGGCCCTGGTGCCGGTCCGGTTCGACCTCGTCCGGTTGCGGGCGCGGCTGGCCGAGCACGGTGACCCCGCGGTGCTGCGGGATCTCGTCCGGCTGCCGGTGCGCCGGTCCGCGGCCCGAACGGCCGATGCGGCCTCCGAGGCGGACGCTCTGGTACGGCGGCTGGCCCCGCTCGACGCGGCGGCACGCCGCAAGGCATTGGTCGAGTTGGTACGCGACCAGGTCGCCGCGGTACTGGCGCTGCCCGGCGGCCATGCGGTCGCGGTCGAGCGCGGGTTCCTGGACCTCGGGTTCGACTCGCTGATCGCGCTCGAACTGCGTAACCGGCTGAACCGGATCACCGGACTGACCCTGCCGGCCACCACGGTCTTCGACTACCCGTCGGTGGTCGCGGTGGCCGGACACCTCGCCGACCGGCTGCCGTTCGCCGAGGCCGGGGCCCCGGAGGTGGCCGATGAGATGCACCGGCTTGAGGCGGCCCTTTCGGGCGCGGTTCTCGACGCCGCCCAGCAGACGGCGGTGGCCGACCGGCTGCTGGCCCTCGCGGCCGCCGTCCGGGGCGAGGCCGGCGCCGATGGCGTCGACGGCACCGTTCACGAGGTGCTGGACGAGGCGACGGACGACGAGATGTTCGCCTACATCGACAACCAGCTCGGCCTGTCCTGAGCCGGGCCGTCACCGGACGGTCCCACCCGCAGGTCAGGGGTGGTCAGGGGGCAGCTAGGGGTGTGCAAGATCAGGCACCCCGACAAAGCTGATCCTGACCATCCCTGACCATCCCTGACCTGACCTCTTGGGCCCTGGCCGGGTCATCCGACCTGCGGTCTTCGGACCCGCGGTCCTCTGCCTGCCGACGACGACGAGGTACATGCACCATGCAGAACGAGCAGAAGCTTCGCGACTACCTGAAGCGGGTCACGGCCGATCTGACCCAGACCCGCCGCCGCCTGCACGAAGTGGAGTCCCGGGCGGATGAGCCGATCGCGATCGTCGGTATGGCCTGCCGCTATCCGGGTGGGGTCGGCACACCGCAGGAACTGTG